>JAZLIK010000093.1:0-4012 GCA_045617345.1 Lachnospiraceae bacterium
GTTAATTACTGTTTCGTTGGAATCAGAAGAACCGGCAAATCTTACATGATGTACCAGCAGGTAAAGCAGCTCCTTGATAAAAATGTTCCGATGTCTCAGATTGTCTATGTGAATTTTGAAGATGAACGTCTCCTGGAAATAACCGCTGATGATCTGAATACTAACCTTGAGATAGGCCTGGAACTCTCCGGCACAGATAACCGTCCGTATCTTTTCCTTGATGAAATTCAAAATGTGGAAGGATGGGAAAAGTTTGTCCGCAGAATTGCAGATATGAAATATCGAATTAATATCATCGGAAGCATCAGCAAAATGCTCAGCAGTGAAATTGCCTCCACACTTGGCGGACGCTTTGTGATAATGAATGTATATCCGTATTCATTTTCCGAATATCTTATTGCCAATGACAAAGAGAAAAATTATCTGGATACCATCAGCACAAATGACAAAGCTGATGTACTTGCTCAGTATAATGAATATGTTACTTCCGGAGCCTTTCCCGAACTTGTAGATATTAAGAATAAACGTGCTTACTTAAGCAGTATTTATCAGACTGTCTACCTGGGCGATATTATTACAAAAAATAAAATCACAAATGATTTTGCCATTAAGCTCATCCTTAAGAAGATAGCTGAGTCAATAACAAAGCCTTTGTCCTTCAGCAGACTCGCCAATATATTAAAAAGCGCCGGCACTTCTCTTGGTAAGCAGACCGTGATTAATTATGTAGGATATGCAATGGATTCATACCTCATTTTCGCCTTGCATAATTACGCCGCAAAGCTTTTGGAAAAGGAAACTTCTCCCAAGTACTATTTCATGGACACAGGTCTTTTGGGGCTTATGCTCCTTGATTGCAAATCAGCTCAGTTGGAAAACCTCGTCGCCATAGAATTGATTAGGCGCTATGGTGTAGAGAATGTATATTACTTTGAAAACAACGTAGAAATTGATTTTTATGTTCCTTCGGAAAAGCTTGCCATCCAGGTAAGCATGCAACTTCTTGATAACATGGATACTAAGGAACGTGAAACAAGAGCATTTATCAAACTTCGGAATTTCATTTCCGATTCAAGATGCCTCATAATCACCGGCAGCGAAGAAGCCGATTTGGACTGTGACGGCATACCGGTATCGATAGTTCCTGCCTGGAAATGGCTTTTAGATACTCCCAAAGATTGATAATGGAAGGAGCCTGCAAAACCCGCGGGCTCTCAATTTATTACTCCGTAACTACAGCTCCAATTTGTTTCAACAATAACCGTTTCACTTTTTCATGCTGGGCGAACCAGAAGAAGGAGCATACAGGCCGTTCCCGTATGCTCCAAATGAGTTTGTTTCTTCGTATATCCCTATGTGTTACTTTTAAGTCAATCCATTAAAAAATGATTGACGCGATATTCTCACTCTTTTTTTACCAGATACAGCATCACGTGCTGTGGCATTTCGACAATGCCACCGTTTTCATTGATATATGCACGCACCTCATCCAAATACATTTTCCTGCTATCCGCATCCAAAGTTTGCGTACTTGAATATGATTCAAGCAACAGTGCATACCGCTCTGCATCATATGTATCCGCGAAACGATATTCCTTGATAACCGGATCAGAAAAGCAATCTCCTGACTTAATCTGTGATACCCGTCTCTGTCTGACACCCTCTATGCCTGCTTTGTCAAAGCCCTGAAATTCGTTCGGCAGGTATTTCTTTTTGATTTTATCGAGTCCGACGAATATCCCGGTGTCATGCAGTGTTACCGATGACATATGCCAAAAGACTGCCATGGTACCGCCGGGTCTTAACATGTTCCATGCTTTCGGATATCCGATTTCTTCCTTAACCCAATGAAACGCAGTAGCAGAAAAAATCAAATCATAAGAATTGTCCGTTTCAAAATCTTCGAAATATGCTTTATACGTACAGACATTTTCACCCTGATATTTTTCTTTCAGATACTTCACCTGGTTGTCTCCGACTTCAACAATATCAAGTTTGTCTATCGCAGGCAGAAACAAATCCGTAGCCTGTCCGGTTCCTGCACCAACTTCCAGTGCCCTGTCGTATCTCGTTATACCTGAGAACTCCTGCACGTCCTTTAGCAGTTGCTCCGGATACAGTGGCCTTGCTGCATCATATATGGTAACAACATTATCGAATGTATCTTTTAGGTTTACAGCTTTCATCTTCCGGTTCCTCATTTCCAGTATGCCACCGTTTCAAACAGCGAGCCTTCCTTCATCTCAACAAGTGTCTCGCCCGTAAGTGTTTCCTGCTTATCGCCCACCTGAAGCAAGAGAAAATGCGTGGCAAGAAGTTTATCCCCAACACGTAGCTGATTCATGGGGTCATAACCGCAGATTCTCCCGACTGTCTCGGTTCTTTGCGGTCCTTTTGCCATAAAGGCCTCAATCGCTGTCGCATTGTGGGTCGTGAATTCATTAATTTTTTGACAAACACTGCTCTCTCTTTCGCCGATATCACCCATTAACAGGCGCATCAAAGTACCGGTATAATAAGCATTTTTTCTTATGTTCAAAAGAAGCTCACCGCTCCTTACGATCTCCAGGTAGTCTCTTAACGTCTTTTCATATTTTTCCGGGGAGAGCTGCTTAAGTGCCAGCATCTTGCAGCTTTCAGCCACGCCCTCCCACTTTTCAATAAGGTATTCCTGGTCAATAAACTCGCCGATCTGCTTTCTTCGAAGTTCTCTACATGCAAAAACCGCGCGGTACAAATCAACCTTTCTTTCATATGAGGCATCAAAGGCGTCCGCTATCATAATGTTTTCCTGCTGCTTAACGATATAGTTTGTCTCATCAGCAGGATACATAAGGAGCTTCATGTCGTTGGGAGCATCGGTGTTCATATTCTTCTCCGTCTGAAATGCATGGAACATCTCGTGCACTATGTTTGAGGTAAAGACATCGATATCCACGGTATCAATATCTTCCTGCACATTCCATATCGCCATAGGCTTTCCTTCGAACTCGATTGCGGTATTGCCAAAGAAACCGTTCTGAGGAATCTCTCTGTCAGAGAGCCACACGGTTTCATCATTATAAAGTGCAAAAGGGAATCTGTGAAAACCGGGGTAAACGGCTTTAAAGTCAACATCATCAAGTCTCTTACTGATTCTGGTATAGAAATCTCTCATGGCGGTAATCTCCTTTGAACTATTTGATGTACCAATTATATACTGCCCGAATCAGGGAATTCAACTTGAAAAGCAGCCACTTTTTCAACCCTGTATTGCATTAAAAATCTTCAGAACGCTTTCTTCTTTTCCGGCAAGAGTAATCCTCAAATGTGTACCTGCCTTATCAAAACGCATTTGCAGACCTGCCTCGTTCTGCGACAGTTTGCAAAGCTTCTCAATCAGTGCGGGCTCATCCTTTTCACCCGTCACGCGGTCTATTACCAAACATGCCGAATCGGTATCTTTCTTGTCATCCGCAATAAAATCAAACACCGGAGCATTGTTCTTGGCTTTTATAGCCGCCCTGACATACGGATTTGACAACATATCCGTAAAGTCCTCGGCACTGAAGGTCCACCTGCCGTCTTCTTTTTCAGCCGTTATTTGTCCAGCCTTTAAGTAATTTCGTATCGTACGCGTTGTGAGTCCGCTCATAAGCGATACTTCTTCAATTGAATATTGGTCTTTCAAGTCACCACACCCGGTCTTTCAATTTTATAAAATCAAAAATTCCTAAGTTGCACGATAAACCCCCGGTCAAAATGCAGGGTTTAAAGCTCCTTTTGTCATTACAGTTGTTTATACGATTTGAAATTCTGCATGGCTACGGGTTTTCTAAAAAATGATAAATTGCCAAGTTAAAATCCGTATCTGAACTGATTTTACTTAGACAAGTAATAAGCAGCTTTGCAATCTCGGGCTTTTCAGTTTTTTAATGCGGTTATTGGAATTACAAATACTCCATCCGGACGTTTATAAACCGCGTTTGATAATCCGCAAATCACACATTTAATTCTGGGTTCCTTTCCTCCG
>JAZLIK010000094.1:0-6059 GCA_045617345.1 Lachnospiraceae bacterium
TCAGCCTGATTCCGTTTTCGGATGCCTCCCTTAAGAATTCCGAACTTGTGTATCTGCCTGTTATGGCAGCGCACTTTTCGGATTTTGTAGAAAATGCCATCCGATTTGGCTTTCGGGTTTCCACCTATGCATCTTGCATCAATATAGTGTGTCTTTGGAAGTCCGTTCTCTATACGGGTATTTTTTGTGATATATCCGTATGTAAGACTTACCATATCGCCGTAAAGATTTTTAAGCCTTTCGTAAAGCGTCCACCTCATGATACCCATAAATGCGGCATCGTTGTAGCGGTTGCCACGGGTGATATCTTCAGGAAGCGTTACCGTTCCCGTGTGATACCCTTTATGGCAGGTCCGGCACAGTGTAACAAGATTGTTCGGGGCATCCCCGCCGACCTTTCTTGACTGCAGGTGATGGGTTTCCAGTATACTGTCTTTTGAATGCCCTTTGCAACATCTGCAGACATGTCCGTCCCGGAAAAGGACATATTCCCGGACATTCCAGCTGGCGAGCTGTTCACCACACTGATAGTCAGTTTCCACCGGCACGGGTCTGCCTTCTTCCATAGCTTTAATGAGTTGTGTGTCGAAAGCTGCCGTTTCCACAGTCATCCTGCTTACCGGGACTATTTCACAGACCTTACTTACCACTGTCACATGAGTACCTATCTTCTGCTCGATGCTCGGAGCAAGCCATCCTTTGTTTTTACTTTTTACCCGGTTAAGGAATCGTGGTTTACGGTATCGTGTCTTACGGTTCCTCCGGGTTCGTCTTGCTTCACGCCTTGTTGAAAGTAATTCAACTATGTCGTTCCGCAGTTCCACCTCAGCCTCATAAAGAACTTTATCTTCAGTGGATGCCGATATACCGATGTGCTTGCTTCCTGCATCGATACCAAGGCTTACCGGCTGCGTGTACTCCGATGTATCATAATTAAGTCTGATTGTAAACGGTGTCCTCTTTACCACTCTGGCAAGACCGCTTTTAAGCAGATGCCTCACCTTACCGTACCTCATGGTAGGCATCAGAGGATTTCCGTTTGCCGACAGAACATATACCATGCGGTACTCCTTTCCTGTGAACCAAATCACATAATTCAGAGGTATACCCTCTGTAATGATACCATCGCCAATGTTAGAAAGGCTTGTCATGCCTGCAGCACTGCCCCTACCCATCAGGACTGTTTAACCACAGACGGCAGAGTCGTAAGCTTGATATTACACTCACGGGTGCCATGACCTTTCTAACGTAGCCCCGTTTTTCGGGGCTCAGGCTAGTCAACAACGGGCTGCGGTTTCCCACAAGCCCGCGACTTTAGTCGTGGGTTATTGACAACATACTATCCTGCTTTATTCTTACCTGCCTCATTACTTAATTTCAGCCTTGTATTTCGTGCTTTCCGCTTCGCTTTCTCATTGCTTAACTTTAGCTTACCGCTTCGCTTTCTCATTGCTTAACTTTAGCTTTCCGGTTCGCTGTTCTCACCGCTTAATCTCCGTTTCGGACTTACCGGGGCAATGTTCTCATCAGCTTTTCTCTCGTTAATGTCTGTTCTTTTCATACAGGAGCTTCAGACCTTTCATCGTCAGCATCCTGTCGTATATGTCTATCGATTCGGTTGCCTTCGAAATGATTTCGCCAAGTCCCCCTGTTGCAACTACTCTCATGGATTCAAGTCCTTTTTCACGTTTCACCCGATTAATAATGTACTCTGTCTGACCGATGCAGCCATATAGAAGACCCGCCTGCATGCTGGCCACAGTATCGCTCACCAATATGCTGGGCGGCAGCTTTATTTCAATTTCGGGCAGTTTTGCGGTATCATTCCATAAAGCGTTCGCACTGATTCCCACGCCCGGACATGTAAGTCCGTATCTGAACGTTCCGTCTTCTTCAATCAGGTCATATGTGGTAGCTGTACCGAAATCAATGACCATAACCGGTCCGCCGTATATTTCGTAAGCGGCCGCAAGGTCCACTATTCTGTCAGCCCCGCATTCCTTAGGATTTGTCAGCTTTATCTTTACACCCGTTCTGATACCCGTTCCGACCTCTATGGGAACAATATTGAAAAGCTTCCTGATTCCGCTTGTCAGCGAATGCATTATCCCAGGTACAACGCTTGATATAATACACCCGTCTATATCTTCAATTTTCAGTCTGTTCACCATAAACTGCTCCAAAATGCATACCGAATACTCGTCCGACGTCCTCGGAGTCTTCGTTGTAATAGAAAAATCTCCCTTCCATTCATCCTTATCTATCACTGAAAAATTAGTATTTGTATTGCCTACATCTATGCCCAGCAGCATGCTCACGCCTCCTCAAAAGGTATTCCTTTGATGAATACTCTGTAATACATTTCCAGTGCTTCAAAAAACTCCTGCCTCGTGTCACGAATCTTTTTGATAAGAAGTCCGCTTCCTATTTCATCATACAAAAGATCCCCGTCATCACACTCCGGAATAAGCTGAAGCTCTCCTTCCTCATCGAATCTGAGCGTCAGTATACCTCCCACCTCTTCGGTAAACAGAACGCACATAATCTTTAATTCATCCTTTACCTTCTGCGGCAGCCTCTCAAATTTGCTGTCAAGGTAATACTTCTGGTTATATGAATTGCTTCCGCACAGTACTATTTCTTCCATATTCTCCTCCCTCTTTCAATACACACTACCTTCGCCCGTTTATCCATGTCTTCCGCTAAGCTGATTATCCTTCTGCAAAAATCAAACCACCTTCGCTCGTTTATCCATGTCTTCCGCTGAGCTGATTATCCTCTCGTTCCTAATTTAGCATATCGGCTTATCGTTTACGGGTCAGTGTTTCAGTCGCAGATGTCAGCCAATATATAATTCACTACTTTCTTTAAATCCGCCGGTGAGCATTCCACCTGGTATCCTATCTTGCCTGCGCTGAAAAAAATCGTTTCATAATTCTCCGCCGAGCAGTCCAAAACAGTCCTGAACTGTTTTTTCATTCCGATTGGCGAACACCCACCGTGTATATATCCGGTCAGAGGCAAAAGATCCTTTGATTTAATCATTTCTATGCTTTTTTCTCCAACCGCCTTTGCCGCTTTTTTCAAATTCAGCTCCCCGCATACCGGCACCATAAATACATAATGCTCCTTTGATGCCGCTATCGTAACAAGTGTTTTAAACACATGTCCGGGATCCTGTCCCAGCACCGTCGCAACCTCCATTCCCGAAATTGCATCAGTTTCCGCGTAACTATAATCCTTAAACGATATTTTCTTCTGTTCCAGAAGACGCATCACGTTTGTTCTTTCAGCAGTACCTTTTTTCATATGTTTTTCTCCGTTACTATATTAAGCTGTTTACTAACATAACTATTCACAATCCGTTCCATACCCATTCATAAGCCCTGAATATCACTCATTCAGTCGTTTTTCTGCAGGCATAGCCGTTGAATACACACTTACGTTTTTTGTCACATACAACGGGCTGTAAACGATAATCATTATATCATAATCTGATGCAAGCGTCAAAATTCATTTTGTTTGAGGGTTACTATTCACCACGGCCAAATGACAATTGCCGCAGTAAAAGCGTGCGCATCCTCGCGGAGCGTTTTTTACTTTATAGGACGTAATTTCCTATGAAGTAAAAAAAGAGTGTTCAACCCGAACACTCTTTTTTGTATTATCTGCATATTTCTGTGATTTGCAATACTTCAAGCTGCAGTTCCGGGTTCTGTACGCTTCCTTTGTTTTTCGGCTGCGAACAACGACCGGTATCGTAAACAGCTGCTGTTACTCAATCACATTTCTCATAGAATACATTCCGGCGGGCTTTCCGGCAAGGAACTTAGCCGCACTGACAGCACCCTTTCCGAACACTGCCCTTGAAAATGCCGTATGCTTAATTTCAATAACTTCATCAAGGCCCGCAAAAATAATAGAATGCTCACCTACGATGCTTCCACCGCGAATACTTGAAATTCCAATCTCATTCTGCGGTCTGACCTCGCGTCTTCCCGTGCGGTCGTATACATACTCATATCTGTTGTCACATGCCTCGTTGATGGCATCAGCCAGTAAAAGAGCCGTACCTGAAGGAGCATCCTTTTTCTGGTTGTGATGAGCCTCCACAACCTCAATGTCAAATCCGTTCTGTCCGAGAATCTTTGCAGCAGTCTGAATAAGCTTTGCAGCGGTGTTAATACCGAGCGACATATTAGCTGAGCGAAGAATTGCCACCTTCTTTGATGCCGCTTCTATGTTTTTCAGGTCTGCTTCGGAAAATCCCGTCGAGCAGAGAACAATCGGGATATTTCCGGCTACGGCAAAATCGAGTTCCTCCTGCAGTACGCTCGGTGATGAGAAATCAATTATGACATCTGCCTCAACATTGCAGTCAGCATATCCGGTAAATGTGGGAAAATCAGCCTTTCCTTCTACCAGATCGATTCCCGCTGCTATTTCAAGGTCACTGTCACTGTTTACAATGTCAGTGATAACGTGACCCATTCTTCCATTATATCCTCTAAGAATAATCTTTATCATATCTCATACCTCTTTTGAATATTTATAGTTGTTGCCAATGATTACGGCGTCAAAATAACTGACGCCTAATGATTCACGCATTTCTTCGCACTTTGTGCTCTCGAAATGCTTGTATCATCCGATCACTTAATAATTCCGAGTCTTCTCATCTCAGCAGCAAGCTTTTCCTTGTGCTCATCCTCCATCTCGGTAAGCGGAAGGCGAAGACTTCCGACGTTGAAGCCCATCAGGTTGCATGCAGCCTTGACAGGGATAGGATTTACCTCGCTGAACAGAAGTGAAACAAGAGGAAGATACTTCAACTGCAGTTCAAGGCTTCCCTTTGTATCGCCCTTCAGGAATCTGTCAACGATAAGATGTGTATCCATGGGTGCCACATGTGAAAGTACCGATATAACTCCTTTGCCGCCGAAAGAAAGAATCGGACAGATGGCATTATCGTCACCTGAGTAAATAGCGAAATCATCGCCGCAGAGCTCAGCAACCTGAGCGGTCCAGCCGATATTTCCGGTAGCATCCTTGATTGCCACGATGTTCTCATAGTTATCTGCCAGCTTTTTAACTGTCTCCGGAAGAATATTTACACCTGTTCTGCCGGGGATGTTGTAAAGAATAACAGGAATGTTTATTGACTCCGCTATAGTACCAAAATGTCTGATAAGTCCGTTCTGAGTAGCCTTGTTGTAGTAAGGTGTTGCAAGAAGGACCGCATCCGCTCCTGCTTTTTCAGCCTCCTGTGAAAGGTAAACTGCTGTCTTTGTGCAGTTGGAGCCGGTTCCCGCAATAACGGGTACTCTCCTGTTAACATAGTCAACCACAAAACGGATGCACTCAAGATGCTCCTCATGTGAAAGTGTTGAAGCCTCACCTGTAGTTCCGCATACTACAATTGCATCTGTTCCATTGTTAATCTGGAAATCGATAAGCTTCTTAAACGCTTCAAAATTTACAGATTCATCCTCGTTCATAGGTGTAATAATGGCTACAGCTGCACCGGTAAAAATTGTTTTCCTGCTCATATTCGTATCCTCCATAGAATAATTCTGTCGGCTGTCCGGCAGTGAAATCGGTATTGCTGCCGGATTTATTGTCTTACTCCGCCGGACAAAATTTCCGGAAAAGTAATTTTTACATTATAAACCGCAACCTCCTATAATGTAAAAAAACAAAGCGCCGACCGGAGTCGACGCTAAAGACATCATAAAAAGTTAAAAAGTAACTTTAACAGATTATTACCATATCTTTAGGTAGCTCTCCATCCATGCGTTTGCATAATTGATGACAGTTCCGAAGCTCTTAACCCGGGAACCAATGCACTGTCCGCAGATACAGTACATTTCGGCAAATCATCCTTTCAGTCACCGTCTTCCGCGTCTGCCGCGTCAGATGACCTACTGATAATCATTGCACCTCTACCAACAACCTCATACTATCACACCGATTAAGTTATGTCAATACATAAAATTGAGTGTGTATAGCGAATAGTTACTATTCGTTACTATTCGTTACTATTCGTTACTATTCGTTACTAT
>JAZLIK010000095.1:0-29449 GCA_045617345.1 Lachnospiraceae bacterium
CACACAAGCCTGAAGCTTGCTTCAAGGCTTGCGTGCATTATCACCCAATTATGGAGGCTGGACAAAACACATGAAATAAGCTTTCAGCTGCGTAGCAGCGTCTGACTGCGTAGCAGGCAGGGCTTATGGTTGTGTTTCGGACAGACTGTGAATAGTAACTGACAATCTGTTTTTGGGGCAAAATTCCTATATAATTAACAATGTTTTCGCCTTCACAGCGGAAAACATTGATATTAATTCTCTACGGAGGAAAAAGTTCTTATGAAAAGGCGTGTTCTTGTAGTAGATGATATGGAAATCAACAGGGATATACTTACCGATATCCTGGAAGACAGATACGAGGTACTGACCGCGGAAAACGGAAAAACGGCCTTGAGAATATTAGACGAGAACAAAGACAGAATAGCAATTATGCTTCTTGATTTGACCATGCCTGAAATGAACGGATTCGATGTTCTTGACAGAATGAAGGAAAGTGGTCTGATCAGGCGTCTTCCGGTAATTATAATTACCGGTGATGAGTCGCCCGAAAGCGAGAAACGCTGTTTTGATTTCGGTGTAACCGATTTTATTCGTAAACCTTTTAATGAGGCACTTGTAAAGCTCCGTGTAGGAAACACCATAGACCTTTACGAGTATAAAAACGGTCTCGAGGATAAGGTACTCCAGCAGAACGATACACTGAACAGACAGTTTATCACACTGAAAAAACAGGCGCAGCAGCTTGCCGAAAGTAATTCAAAAATAATTGATATTCTTGCGACTGTTGTTGAGTCGAGAAATCTTGAAAGCGGTGAACATATCCAGCGTGTCAAGATTTATACAAAGATCCTTGCAACACAGCTTATGCATGATTATCCTGAATACGGTCTGACTCAACACAAGGTAGATGTAATGGTACCCGCGAGTGCACTTCATGATGTCGGAAAAATTGCGATACCTGATAAAATTCTTTTAAAGCCGGGAAAGCTTGATAAAGATGAGTTTGAGGTTATGAAGAGCCATACTACGCGTGGCTGTGTCATTATTGACAATATCAAGGGTGTATGGGATGAAGAGTACGCAAAGATGAGCTATGAGATTTGCCGCCATCATCATGAAAGATATGACGGGAAAGGCTATCCTGACGGGCTTACGGGTGATGATATACCGGTAGCGGCACAGGTAGTGTCTATCGCGGATGTGTATGATGCACTTGTGAGCGTGCGTGTGTACAAGGGTGCATTTGCAAAGGAAGACGCTTATAATATGATTGTCGGTGGAGAGTGCGGAACATTTTCACCCAAGCTGCTTGAGTGCTTTAGAAAAACAAGAAGTGAATTTGAAGCTGTAACTGAGAAGAAAAACGCCTGAATCGGGGGAAACATATGCTTGAAGTAGGCATTTTATATGCTATTGTGGCGGCTATCGGAATACTGATAGACCTGATAATTGTAAACAGAACTAAAGCCACCGAATACAAGGACACAATCGACAGACCGTTTTGTATCATGCTCGATTTTTTTCTTGTATTTCTCGTTGTTGATATGATATGGGGACTGTATACGTCCCAATGGCTGTTTGTAAGTAAAACCGGATACGAGATTTTTACATATGCATTTCATATATGCGCATCTGTATCTGCCTTTGTATGGGCAGGCTATGCAATATACTATATGGGTATCTCAGGCATGGAAAGACATATCCTGAATATTTGCAGAAGTATTTTTCTTACGATTCAGATTGCGGTAGTGTTTTCAAACATATGGACTCATAAAATGTTTATCATTACCGATGATGCTCAATATGTGGCATATGATTTGCGAAAGCTCATGTTTTATCTGCAGTTCGCATATTATTTTGTACTGTTTGTTTATGCGTTTATAAAGCTTTTTGACCGGAATTCGAAGCAGACAAAAAAGATATATATTACGGCAATAGTGTTTTCGTGTATTCCTTTTGTTTTTGGAATAGCGCAGATGAGTATTCCGTTTGGTCCCATGTATTCACTGGGCTTTATAGTTGCATCCATAGCAATATATTCGTTCAATATTACTTCTCAGCGAGAGGTATTTCTGACACGTTTCCTGAGAGCTGAAAATGATAAACTGATTTCGATGGTATACGGTCTGTCACAGGATTTTCAAACTGTATACTATGTTGACATGAATACCAATGCGTATGAAAAATATGTTAATAAAGATGTGAAGGAAGGTGGTCTGGGCTTCTCTGTTATGGAAAAAGGTGATGATTTTTTCACAGACAGATTTGAAGATATAGAACCGCTTGTGTATGAAGACGATCATGACATCAGCAGGGAGTCGCTTGACAAGGAACACATTATTAACGAGCTTAAGGACAAGGCTTCATTCCGATTTAACTGCAGAATGAATATTAATGACAAGGTCATGTACTATATGATAAAGGTGACCAAATCGCAGATTAATGAAGGCGAGAACAGAATTCTGGTAGGTCTGTTCAACGATGATGCGAGAGTTCATGCCGAGAATGAACGACGAAACGAGCTGAAAAAAGCATATGACCTCGCAGAAGCCGGAAATAAGGCAAAATCAGACTTCATGTTCAGTATGAGCCATGATATACGTACACCTTTGAATGCAATAATCGGTTTTACCGGACTTGCCAAAAAGCATCTGAACCAGAAGGATTATATGGAGGACTATCTCGAAAAAATCTCATCGGCCGGAAATCATCTGCTTTCACTGATAAATGATGTTCTTGACATGTCCCGTATTGAATCGGGAAAGCTTGAAATAGATATAAAGCCCGAGGATTTTACAAAGAACAATGAGCAGTTGGCGGGTATTGTGCTTGAACTGGCTTCTATGAAGAGTATTACCTTCAATACCGAGTATGTCGGGATGCGTGACAGGTATATCAGATACGACAGAGTACGTCTGAATCAGGTGCTTCTGAATATACTGTCCAATGCGGTAAAATACACAAAAATCGGAGGAAAGGTTCTGTACAGGACAGAACAGCTTGAGGACAAAGGCGATAAGGCTACCTTCAGATTTACTGTTCAGGATGACGGAATCGGAATGAGTCGGGAATTTTTAAGTCATATTTTTGACGAATTCGCACGAGAAAAAACATCAACCGTCAGCGGTGTAGAGGGTACAGGACTTGGAATGGCAATTGTAAAGCGACTGGTGGATATTATGGGCGGAGAACTTGAAATTGAAAGTGAACAGGGCGTCGGAACTACGGTTAAATGTGTACTAAGCTTCGAAAAAGCGGCTCAGAACGACGTGGAATTCGATGATGATAATGAGGAGAAGGATATTCTTGAGATTGTGGATAAGCATATTCTGCTTGTAGACGACAATACGCTTAACCGTGAAATTGCGAGAGATATTCTCGAAGAGGACGGCGCTTTTGTAGATGAGGCCGGTGACGGCGATGAGGCTGTCAGCATGATAGAAAAGTCTGAGGCCGGTCACTATGATGTGGTACTGATGGATGTCCAGATGCCCAGAGTGGACGGATATACTGCCACAAAGCAGATCAGACAGATGAAGGATAAAGCTAAAGCAGAGATTCCGATAATTGCGCTTACCGCAAATGCATTTGAGCAGGATAAAAAGAATGCGCTTGAGGCAGGTATGAACGCTCATCTCTCGAAGCCAATCCGGGTAAATGAGCTTGAAAAAGTTCTGGCCAGGGTGTTGCAAAGAGGCGACTGACTGCGTAGCAGGCAGGGCTTATGAATGCGTTTTATTCAGATTGTGAATAGTAACAGGAAAATTAATATCATGCCAGACAGACTTGACATTCTACCGGTATTTGTGATAACATATCGTGAAGCTAAGAAAAGGAGATGCTGTTGAATTATGACAGCTGTGTATTATGCTTACTTTATTCACAAATGCAATTGTATACAGAAACGGCTGCTTCGTACCATCCGAGATATTGCTTGAGGATGGTCTTATTTCAGCTATTTCTGAGCCCGGGGCGTTTGACACTTCTGACGCTGATGGTAAAAGTGTTCGTATTTTGGATTTAAAAGGTAAATATATTTTTCCCGGTTTTTCGGATGTACACGTACATTTCAGAGAACCGGGCTTTTTTTATAAGGAATCCATAAAGACCGGAAGTATGGCGGCTGCAGCCGGAGGATATACCGATGTATGTACGATGCCGAATCTGAAGCCTGTACCGGACAGCGCGGAAAACCTGAAACAGCAGACAGATATTATTGAGAAGGACGCGGTTATCAGGGTGCATCCTTACGGTAGTCTTTCACGTGGCGAGGCGGGAAATGAGGCTTCTGACATAGATGGCATGGAAATGTGTGAAAATGCACCGATTGCGTATTCTGATGACGGTGTAGGTCTCGTTAGTGATGAACTGATGAAACATGCTCTTGAAATGAGCAGAAAATATAATAAAATAATTGCCGCACATTGTGAATATAAATCTCTGATGGGCGGAAGTGCGGTAAATGCGGGGCCGGCAGCTGAAGCTCTCGGTATTAACGGAATATCGGATGAGAGCGAATGGAGGATGATAGAGAGAGATCTGAAGCTGCTTAAAGAGTACGGCGGCAGATACCATGTCTGTCATGTATCCACGAAGGAGAGTGTTGAGCTTATCAGAAAAGCAAAGGCTGACGGTCTGGATGTAACCTGTGAGACAGGACCACATTATCTGATACTTAACGATGATGATGTGGCGGCCGCCATTCTTGAGGATAACGGAAGCCTTGAACAGGGGTGCAGTCGCACTGATACAGGTGATTGCGGAAGCAGTTCTTTGAAGCGGAACGGAATACGTTGCAGCAGCAGGATAGCCGGTTACGGCATCGGCCGTCTGAAAATGAATCCTCCGATCAGAAGCGAGGAGGACAGAAGGGCTCTGATAAACGGTGTCCTCGACGGAACAATTGATATGATAGCCACAGATCATGCGCCGCACGGACTTGATGAGAAGAATAAAGGAATGATTGACGGTCCGATGGGGGTTGCCGGGCTTGAATGCGCGTTTCCGGTATGCTACACATATCTGGTAAAAACAGGGGTAATTTCACTTGAAAAACTGATTGAGCTGATGAGTAGTTCACCTGCGAGACGTTTCGGCTTTGATAACAGTATTGAGGTTGGCAAAAAGGCTAATTTTTCCGTCTTTGACCTTGATGCGGAGTACACGGTAGATCCCGACGGCTTCAGGACAAAGGGAAGATTTACTCCGTTCGACGGCTGGCAGGTATCAGGCAAATGCAAAATGACGGTGTGTGACGGTAAGGTCGTATTTGAAGATGACTGTGAGAAGTAATATCAGTGAAAAGCCTGAGATAATCGACAGTATATCAGTGAAAAAACTGAGACAGTGAACAGTAACGGGAAGACTTCCGGAATGATCAGTTTTATGAAAGTTAGGAGAATGAAAAGTGGATAATAAAGATAATATCATAAGAAAAGAAATAGAAGAAATTCTTGAAATAAAAGAAAATGTATGTATTGCAACAAATGTATATAAAATGGTGCTCCTGGGAAATACGTCAACCTTCAGAAATCCGGGACAGTTTATCAATATAAAGGTACCCGGCTTTTACCTCAGAAGACCTATTTCGGTGTGTGATTATGAACCCGGTCAGCTGACAATAATATACAAGGTTGTCGGTAACGGCACAGACGCAATGTGCAGGATGAAACCCGGTGAAAAGCTGAACGCTCTGATGGGACTCGGAAACGGATTTGATGTATCATATGCGGGAGAAAATCCTCTGCTTGTCGGAGGTGGCTGCGGAACACCTCCCATGTACGGGCTTGCGAAAAAGCTTGCCGAGTTGGGCAAAAAGGTGAATGTAATTATCGGATTCAATACAAGCGATGAAGTTTTCTACAAGGAAGAATTCGAAAACATACGTGATAAGAACGGTAACAAATGTGTAAATGTGTATGTAACTACTGTCGACGGAAGTGTTGGCACAAAGGGATTTGTTACAGACTGTATCGACATGGTCGGTGACATTTCACATTATTATGCATGCGGTGCCGTACCGATGTTAAAGGCATTGAACAAAAAACTCAATGAGGCTGCCGAAGCAGGCGTCTATAAGGTGTCGAACGTCGGACAGCTCAGTTATGAGGAGAGAATGGGCTGTGGCTTCGGTGCATGTGTAGGCTGCTCTATAAAGACAAAAAGCGGAAATAAACGTGTATGCAAGGATGGTCCGATATTCCTGAGTACCGAAGTGGAGCCTTGATGATTTTTGGAACGATTGAAATCAATGCAAATAAAGTGTGTTTTTCTTGATTGAGTTACCATCGATAAAAGGTTTATTAGCTTGTGTGTTTCACATGATAAAGAGGAAAGATTTCGGCTACACTTAAAAAATGATAATCATCTTTTGGTTCACGATAAAAAAGAAGTTTATAACATTCGGCTACACTTAAAAAGTGATAAGAATCTTTAATACACAATAACAACGGGCTTATCGAAAAAAGAATTATTATATAATAGGGGAATAAATATGACAGACATTAGTACAGAACTTAGCGGTATGAAGCTTGACAATCCTGTGATTCCGGCAAGCGGAACATTCGGATTCGGATATGAATTTGCAGACCTTTATGATATAAATGTACTTGGCTCGTTCAGCTTCAAAGGAACGACGCAGGAGGCAAGATTCGGAAATCCCACTCCGAGAATAGCGGAATGTCCCAACGGAATGATAAATTCTGTAGGACTTGCGAATCCCGGAATTGACAGAGTAATAGACACTGAACTTCCGAAACTGAAGAAATGCTTCAGCAAGCCTGTAATTGCAAATATCAGCGGATTCTCGGTCGACGAGTATAAATACTGCTGTGAGAGAATTGACAAAGAAGAGCAGGTAGGACTTATAGAAGTAAATATCAGCTGTCCGAACGTACATGCCGGTGGTATGGCTTTCGGAACAAATCCCGATGCTGCTGCCGAGGTAACACGTGCGGTAAAATCAGTAACGAATAAGCCCGTGTATATGAAGCTGTCACCGAATGTCGCAAGTATTACTGATATTGCAAAGGCTTGCGAAGCAGCAGGTGCTGATGGAATCAGTCTGATAAATACGCTTCTTGGAATGAGAATTGATTTAAAGACAGGCAAGCCTGTAGTTGCAAATAAAATGGGAGGCTATTCGGGCCCGGGTATATTCCCTGTGGCCGTGAGAATGGTATATCAGGTATATGAGGCAGTTAAAATCCCGATTATCGGTATGGGTGGTGTTTCAAGCGCGCAGGATGTCATTGAAATGATGTATGCAGGTGCTTCGGCCGTGCAGATAGGTGCTGCAAATCTGGTGAATCCGTATGTATGCCCTCAGATTATTGAGGAGCTTCCGAAAATGTGTGAAAAGTACAGGATTGACAGCTTAAAGAGCATTATCGGAAAAGCACATATATAAAAGCACATATAAAAAAAGATTATTAAATATACATTTGTAAGGTCACTGACCTGAATGAATCACTTGTGAAGTGTTGCAGATGCTTTTCCTGCGGTTTTGAGTAATCAAAGGATTGGCATTGGCACTCAAATAAAAAAAAAGGAGCATAAAAATGGACAGAAAAAGAGACGTAATTATTGCATGCGATTTTGCAAGCGCTGAGGAGACACTTGCTTTCCTCGACAAATTTACCGATGTAAAGCCTTTCGTTAAAATCGGAATGGAACTTTTCTATTCGGCAGGTCCCGACATCGTCAGACAGATAAAGGCGAGAGGACACAAAATCTTTCTGGATTTAAAGCTTCATGACATACCCAACACAGTAAAAAAGTCAATGGCAGTGCTTTCAAAGCTTGATGTTGACATGACAAATCTTCATGCCGCAGGCACAAAGGCAATGATGGAGGCAGCAATAGAAGGACTTACCAGACCGGACGGCACACGTCCTCTGCTTATAGCGGTTACACAGCTGACCTCAACAGATGAACAGAGAATGCACGACGAGCTTCTCATTTCGGCAAGTCTTCCCGAGACTGTTATGCATTATGCTGAAAATGCAAAGAACGCCGGACTTGATGGAGTTGTTTGTTCACCGCTTGAGGCAGGAAGCGTAAAGGAAAGATGCGGCAGGGAATTTATAACTGTTACGCCCGGAGTACGATTCGCTGATAGTGCGAAGGATGACCAGGCACGTATCACCACACCCGCAAAGGCAAAAGAAATCGGTTCTGACTACATAGTAGTGGGACGTCCCATTACACAGGCACCTGACCCTGTTGCCGCATACAAGAGATGCGTCGAGGAGTTTGTATAACAGTATACTTATCACAGACCGGAGATAAAAAATGGATAATTTAATCAGTATTCTTGATTTGTCTACAGAGGAAATAGATGAATTAATTAACACGGCGCAGGACATTATAGCAAATCCTGACAATTACCGTGAAAAATGCCGATACAAGAAGCTTGCAACGCTGTTTTTTGAACCGTCGACAAGAACCAGACTCAGCTTTGAGGCTGCCATGCTCGACCTCGGAGGGAAGGTAATCGGTTTTTCGGGAGCGCAGAACAGTTCGGCCGCAAAGGGAGAGAGCGTTTCGGATACGGTCAGAACTGTTGGCTGCTATGCCGATATCATTGCAATGAGACATCCGAAGGAGGGTGCACCGCTTGTGGCATCAATGCATGCGGGCGTGCCTGTTATCAATGCCGGTGACGGCGGACATAACCATCCCACACAGACACTTACCGATCTGCTTACGATAAAGTGTGAGAAGGGAAGACTTAACAATCTTGTTATCGGACTGTGCGGCGACCTGAAATTCGGCAGAACTGTGCATTCACTCATCCAGGCTATGTCGAGATATGAGGGAATCAGCTTTGTACTTATATCACCTGAAGAACTCAAGCTTCCGAGCTATGTCAAGCATGATGTGCTTAAGGCAAAAGGCATTCCCTATGAACAGACTACCGATCTCATGGAAGCAATGCCGAAGCTTGACATCCTTTATATGACTAGAGTACAGAGAGAGCGCTTCTTTAACGAAGAGGATTATATCCGACTCAAGGACAGTTACATACTTACTCCCGAGAAGCTTCTCAATGCGAAGGATGATATGACAATTCTTCATCCTCTTCCCAGAGTAAACGAAATATCGATTGCTGTGGACGACGATCCCAGAGCCGCATATTTCAGACAGGTTAAAAACGGAAAGTTCATCAGAATGGCGCTTATTATGAAGCTTCTCGGCATTAAGTAATAAGCCGGTAATAAATGCAGTGCGTGAGTAGCCGATAATATAAGGATGTCGGGTATTACAGAATTAATGCAGAAATGTTATTTTGGCAGTCTGCAACCTCAGAATGCCGGGTATTTCAGAATAATGCGCAGACGTTTTTTACGGTCGGAGTGTAATGAGCATTCGGGACAGACCACAAAAGTAACAACAAGAATGAAAGGCGGAATTCCTTTATGAATATAGACGGTATAACAAACGGTCTTGTTATTGACCATATCGAGGCAGGAAAAGGTATGGAACTGTACAATGCGCTTAAGCTTGATCAGCTGGAGTGCTCCGTAGCGATTATTAAAAATGTAGCAAGTAAAAAAATGGGACGCAAGGATATCATAAAGGTTGACGAGATGATAGATCTTGACCTCGATATTCTCGGATTTATCGATCCCAACATAACTGTAAATACAATAAAAGAGAATGTACGCGTAAGCAAGGATCATATGTCACTTCCTCTTCAGGTGAAGAATATTATCAAATGCAAGAATCCCAGATGTATCACTTCAACCGAGCAGGAGCTTCCGCATATTTTTAAACTTACGGATCCGGAGAAACGTGTCTACAGATGTATTTACTGCGAAACCAAGGCGAGTGATATGCAGTAGTTCAGTGTTTATACAGACACAATGGTACATGTATTTTAGTGTATGCAAGGAAACACCGGTACTGAAAACCCGGTATCGGTATGCTACAAAGGACATATTATTCAATGTATGCAAGGAAACACCGGTATTGAAACCCCGGTATCGGTATGGTACAAAGGACATATTATTCAGTGTATGCAAGGAAACACAGGTACTGAAACCCCGGTATCGGTATAGGTAAAAAGGTATATAGTAATTCTGTATCAACAAAGGTCTTGTATTTTTTTAAATATGTTGGTACAATATACGTTATCGCATCTCTTTTGGAAGAAGCGAAGTGTAAAATCAATCAAACCCACATAAGGAGATTTGAAAATGAGCGTTTACGATTTAACAAAGTTTGAGGAACTTGTAAAGGGAAATTCCTACGTTGGACGTGGAATTATTGTCGGAAAGACACCTGATGCAAAGAAGGCTGCCATTGCCTATTTTATCATGGGCCGCAGTACCAACAGCAGAAACCGTGTATTCATCAAGACTGAGGACGGAATCATTATCAATGCATTCGATCCTTCAAAGCTTGAGGATCCCAGTCTGATTATCTATTCACCTGTTCGTCAGTTCAGAAACAAGCTGATTGTTACAAACGGAGATCAGACGGATACTGTTTACGATTTTCTCGAGAAGAATGCCGATAAGGATCAGACGATTTATGAGCACAGCTTTGAGTTAGGACTTGAGACACGTGAGTTTGAGCCCGATGGTCCCAACTGGACACCCAGAATTAGTGCTATACTTGATTTCGCAAACAAAGATTTTACATACAAGATGAATATTTTAAAGAGCGGTGATGCTGACGGAAAGGCCTGCAGCCGTTATAACTTCGCATACAATTCATATGCCGGTGTAGGACATTTTATTCATACCTACAACTGCGACGGCAATCCTATTCCTACATTTACCGGTGAGCCCGAGCGTGTGGTTATGTGTGACGACATAGACGAATTTACAAATACCGTTTGGAACGGACTTGATGAGAATAATAAGGTTTCACTTTATGTTAAGTATGTCAACCTTGAGGACAATACCGAAGAGGTTCGTATCATTAACAAGAACAAATAATCATACGAAAGGAAAAAGTCATGAAAGAATTTGAATTAAAGTACGGATGCAATCCTAACCAGAAGCCCGCTCAGATTTACATGGAGGACGGAAGCGAGCTCCCCATAGAGATACTTAACGGACGTCCCGGATATATTAATTTCCTTGATGCCTTCAACAGCTGGCAGCTTGTAAAGGAGCTGAAGGAAGCAACAGGAAAGGCATGCGCTACATCCTTCAAGCATGTATCACCTACCTCGGCAGCAGTCGGCAATCCTCTTTCAGACAAGTTAAAGAGAGCAGTATTTGCTGATGATATCAAGGGCCTTGACGATTCACCGCTTGCATGTGCTTATGCCAGAGCGAGAGGAACCGACAGAATGTCTTCTTTCGGTGATTTTATTGCTCTCAGTGATGTTTGTGATGCTACCACGGCTTCAATTATCAAGAGAGAGGTTTCGGACGGTGTCATCGCTCCCGGTTATACACCCGAGGCACTTGAACTTCTGAAAATGAAGCGTAAGGGCGGTTATAATATCATTCAGATCGATCCTGATTATGTTCCCATGGTTCAGGAGAAAAAGCAGGTATACGGGATCACCTTCGAGCAGGGAAGAAACAATTTCAAGATTAACAGAGAGCTTCTCACCAATATCGTTACCGAGAACAAGAATCTTCCCGAGAGCGCTATTCAGAACCTCATCATCAGCCTTATCACACTTAAGTATACACAGTCAAATTCAGTATGCTTTGCAGCTGACGGACAGGCTATCGGTGTAGGTGCGGGACAGCAGTCAAGAGTTCACTGTACAAGACTTGCAGGTAACAAGGCAGACAACTGGAATCTTCGTCAGTGGGACAGAATTCTCGACCTTCCTTTCCTTCCTACCATTGCACGTCCCGACAGAGACAATGTTATCGACCAGTACATTACAGGTGAGGGCGAGGATGTTGCGGGCGACAGCAACTGGCAGCAGTACTTCACAAAGCAGCCGGCACCTCTTACAAAGGAGGAGAAGCAGGCATATCTTGATACGATTACCGGAGTTGCTCTCGGCAGTGATGCATTCTTCCCGTTCTTCGACAATATCGACAGAGCAAAGAGAAGCGGTGTAACATACATTGCAGAGCCCGGCGGATCGGTTAGAGACGATGCTGTTATCAACAAGTGTAACGAGTACGGAATGGTAATGTGCTTCACAGGAATGAGACTGTTCCATCACTGATGTAACGGGTATGGAACGGTAATGTGTTTCACAGGAATGAGACTGTTCCATCACTGATGAACCGGTATAATCTGGACGGTTCAATAAAAAGGTAAAAGGTTATGAAAAAAGACGGTATTTCGGACAGTAGAATCAAAAAAATATGTAAACTTGTTATTTCAGCAGCAGCCGGCGTTATTGCCGGCTGTGTGCTGATTACTTCAACACCGGTACAGGCATCGGTTTTGCCGTTGTCATCTTATGAGCAGGCACTTGAGAAAACCGGTGGTGTCAGCAAAATCAGAGAGAAAAACAACGACAAAAAGGATACGTTCGCTTATTCAAAAAAGCAGGAAGAGCAGGTATACTGGGATGATCATTACACTGAAGAGGATCTCAGGTATATGGCCGCTATTATTTTCTGCGAGGCGAACGACATGGGACATGATGCCATGCTTGCGGTTGCCAATGTTATTATCAACAGAGCAAATGACAAGGGCGAATGGGGTCATGTAAATACCGTAAAGGATGTTATTTTTGACAGAAAATGGGCAGTCCAGTTTTCACCGACAGCCGGATCGAATCCAAAGATATATTCGGCTCTTGACGTTTATGACAATCTTCAGGATTATGTCGGAAACTGGAAATACGATGCCTTTTTAAAATGTATAGAAGCTGCAAAAGCTGCATTTAGCGGAGAAAAAGCCATACCCGACAGTTTTATGTATTTTAACGGACATATTGAAGCTTCGAAGGCCAAATGTAAAAGCAGTGGCAAAAAATTCAAAGTTATAGACAAACATATATATTACTAAACCGGAGGCTTTTCTGATGAACGAAGAAACAATAAATGTAAATGCTGCGACTGAAGAAGAAAATGTTGTCAGCAAAAATTTTATCGAGCAGATTATAGATAAAGACCTTGAGGACGGAAGATGCGAAGCTGTTATGACACGTTTCCCTCCCGAGCCGAACGGATACCTTCATATCGGTCATGCCAAGTCAATTATTCTGAATTCGGGACTTGCGAAGAAATACGGCGGAAAGTTCAACCTCAGATTTGACGATACCAATCCCACAAAGGAGAAGACTGAATTTGTTGAGTCCATAAAGCGGGATGTGGAATGGCTCGGTGCAGAGTTTGACGACAGACTTTATTTTGCTTCCGATTATTTTGATCAGATGTATGAAGCTGCGGTTAAGCTGATAAAGAAGGGAAAGGCTTTTGTGTGCGACCTGACGGCCGATGAGATTCGCGAATACCGCGGCACATTTGAAACTCCCGGTAAAGAAAGCCCTTACAGAAACAGATCGATAGAAGAAAATCTTGACCTGTTTACAAGGATGAAGAACGGTGAGTTTGAAGACGGTACAAAGGTGCTTCGAGCCAAAATCGATATGGCATCACCGAACATCAATATGCGTGATCCCGTTATTTACCGTGTTGCACATATGACTCATCATAATACGGGAGACAAGTGGTGCATCTATCCCATGTATGATTTTGCACATCCCATTGAGGATGCCATTGAGGGAATATCACATTCAATCTGTACTCTTGAATTTGAAGACCACAGACCTCTTTATGACTGGGTAGTTACAGAGCTTGAGTACACTCATCCTCCCAGACAGGTTGAGTTTGCCAAGATGTATGTGACAAACGTTATTACCGGTAAAAGATATATAAAGAGACTTGTTGAACAGGGTATCGTAGACGGATGGGACGATCCCAGACTTGTATCCATCGCAGCTCTCAGACGACGCGGCTTTACACCTGAGTCAATCAGAATGCTGATGGAGCTGTGCGGAGTATCGAAGGCAAACAGCTCTGTTGATTATTCGATGCTTGAGTACTGTATCCGTGAGGATCTCAAGCTTAAGAAGCCCAGAGTTATGGCGGTTTTGAATCCTCTCAAGGTCGTAATCGACAATTATCCCGAGGGACAGATAGAATATCTCGATGCCGCAAACAATCTTGAAAACGAAGCTCTCGGCAGCCGTAAGCTTCCTTTTGGCAGAGAACTTTACATTGAAAAAGAAGATTTCATGGTAGAACCGCCTAAGAAGTATTTCAGACTTTTCCCCGGTAATGAAGTCAGACTTATGTATGCATACTTTGTTAAGTGCGTATCTTATGAGACTGATGAAAACGGAGAAGTTACCGTGGTTCACTGCACCTACGATCCCGAGACAAAGAGCGGTTCGGGCTTTGAAGGACGTAAGGTAAAGGGTACCATCCACTGGGTTGCCGCTCAGACCGCATTCAAAGCAACGGTTCGTCTGTACGAGAATCTTGTTGATGAGTCTGCGGGTGCTGTATATAATGAGGACGGCTCAATCAATCTGAATCCTAATTCACGAACAATCATTGATGACTGTTACCTTGAGCCTTCCATGAAGGATGCAAAGGCGTTTGACAGCTTCCAGTTCCTGCGTAACGGTTACTTTAATGTGGACTGCAAGGATTCTGAGGAAGGACGTCCCGTATTTAACAGGATTACTTCACTGAAGAGCAGTTACAAGCCTACTGTCTGATATAAAGTTACTATTCACAGTCGTATAATAATAGATGCAAGCTGAGAGCTTGCTCTCAGGCTTGCAGATATTATTATTCGACTATGGAGGCTGTTCAAAACACATGAAATAAGTTTTCAGCTGCGTAGCAGCGCCTGACTGCGCAGCAGGCAGTGCTTATGAATGCGTTTTGGACAGACTGTGAATAGTAACAATATAAATTACTCATGCGTTATTTATTGTACGGGTTCCGTTAATTTGGGCCCGTACTTTTTTACTTAATAGAAAATTACGTCCTATAAAGTAAAATAGCTTCGCGAGGATGCCCGTACTTTTTTACTTAATAGAAAATTACGTCCTATAAAGTAAAATAGCTTCGCAAGGATGCGCACGCTTTATGAATGATTTTGGTCAGACAACGAATAGTAACCGGTAACCGAATAGTAACCCTATTTTTAAAAGTGTATACATAACTATTGACTTATTTACAGAAAAGTTATACAATTAACTCAACAATTTTGTGAGGTAAAGTGTCTATGGCAAACAATATGTTTTCAAATCAGAATGCAGCAAGCGCAGCCAGAGCGGTGGATGACAGTTCACTGCTTTTGAAGAAAACCTTTAATTGTCCGTGCTGTGACGGTATTTTTAAAAACGAAGTCGTTAAAAGCGGACGAGCCAGACAGATAGGTCAGGATATTGATTTGCGGCCTCACTGTGAAGGCGTTGATCCATTAAAGTACGGAGTTATTGTCTGTCCGGACTGCGGTTATGCCGCACTCAGCAACTGTTTCGGAAAGATTACCTCCAGTCAGATAAAGTTCGTTAAGGAAAAGATTACTTCTTCATATACAGGGTATAATTTATATAACGAAATGACATATGATGATGCGATAGCACGTCATAAGCTTGCTCTGTTAAATTCGATGGCCTGCGGTTCCAAGGTTAGCGAGAGAGCCTATCTTTGTCTGCTGATCGGATGGCTGATGAGAGCAAATGCCGAACTTGAAAAAGTCGATGATGACCCTAACGTACAGCAGGAAATAAAGGCTTATCTGAAAAAGGCCGGCGATGGCTTCAGAACTGCGTATGCTCAGGAACGTTTTCCTATTTGCGGAATGGACGAGAACACATTTGTTTACCTGCTTGCGGCACTTGATTATGAGACGGGAGAGTACGAAGAAGCGTTGAAATGGGCATCCAAGCTTATTTCTTCGAACAACACCATAGAACGAATAAAGGAACGCGCCAGAGAAATCAGAAATCTTGCCAAGACCGGACTCGGTGTTTCAGGCAATGATAATTAGGAGGTTTGTAGATGGACGAACAGCTTTATGCCATTCCGGTAAATGATGCATTTGATGCCGAATGTGAATGTCCGGTATGTGTGATGTATGCTTCACTTGAAAAGAACGCCATAGAGTTTACAATGGGTCCTTCTTACATGGAGGATGACGTTCGAATGGAGACGAATAAAGTCGGTTTTTGTCCCAATCATGTAAAAATGATGTACGGTGAGCAGAACAGACTTGGACTTGCACTTATGCTTCATACGCATATGCAGGAGGTATGTAAGCAGACTGAGAAGCTACAGAAAAAGGGCAGAAGCTCAGGCGGCGGACTGTTTAAAAAGAACAGCGATGGTTCACCTGTATCGGCTTATATGCGTCAGCTTGGTAAAAGCTGTTATATCTGCAATCGTATCACAGGCATTTTTGAAAGATATATAGATACGATTTTTTATCTTTTTAAGAAGGAAGAGTCCTTCAGGACCAAGTTCAACGCATCGAAAGGCTTCTGTACAAATCATTATGCGGTTCTTTATGATGCTGCCGCGAATTATCTTTCGGGGAAAGAGCTTGACAGCTTTACGAAAAAGCTTGATGAGCTGTTTTTAACAAATATGGAGCGTGTCAGAGACGATATTGAGTGGTATACCGATAAGTTTGATTACAGAAACAAGGACGCCGACTGGAAAAATTCCAAGGATGCGGTACCAAGGACAATCAGAAAGCTTGACAGCATTGAAATTGAACTGTAATTTTTTCCATCCGGAGCCGGTATCCGGATGGAATTTTTACTTTATAGGAAATTGCGTCCTAATTATGTTTTTTTGTACGGTCGGTTTAGCGGGTGATAATGCCACTGATTCTGAAGTATACTTCAGTCTTGTACTTATTGTCAACCGACTTTGAATAGAACTTTTTTTAAGAAATCACTTGATTTTTTTGAAATAATTGTGTATTATATCATTTAGTGGTTAGCACTCAAATATACAGAGTGCTAATAACGAGAAATTTATATTTTTCAGGAGGCATTAAAATGCAGTTAAGACCATTAGGTGACAAAATTGTTTTAAAGCAGCTTGAAGCTGAAGAGACTACAAAGTCCGGAATTATTCTTACTCCCAAGGCTCAGGAGAAGCCTCAGGGTGCTGTTGTTGTAGCTGTCGGCCCCGGCGGAGTAGTAGATGGCAAGGAAGTTCAGATGCAGGTTAAGGTAGGCGAGAAGGTTATCTACCAGAAGTATGCGGGAACAGAAGTAAAGCTTGAGGGTGAAGAGTTTATCATCGTTAAGCAGAGCGATGTTATTGCTGTTGTTGAATAATTACTACGGTTTACAGTCGGGTAATATTTACCGCAATTATAAAAATGAAATCTTAAAAGTGTGATTGTAAAAAATAATTGTACTTATATGACACAATCATAAAATTTATTTACAGGAGACAGAAAAATGGCAAAAGAAATTAAAAACGGAGCAGAGGCACGTCAGGCTCTCTGTGCAGGCGTTAATAAGCTTGCTGATACAGTAAAGGTTACACTCGGACCCAAAGGAAGAAATGTTATTCTTGACAAGTCATACGGTTCACCCCTTATTACAAACGACGGTGTTACAATTGCAAAGGAAATCGAGCTTGAGGATTCCTTTGAGAATATGGGTGCACAGATTGTAAAGGAAGTTGCTACCAAGACAAACGATGTTGCAGGTGACGGAACAACTACAGCTACAGTTCTTGCACAGGCTATGATTAATGAAGGTGTTAAGAATCTCGCAGCGGGTGCAAATCCCATTATCCTTCGTAAAGGTATGCAGAAGGCTACCGATGCTGCAGTTGCAGCTATTCTCAAGATGAGCAGCAAGGTTAACGGAAAAGAGCAGATTGCAAAGGTTGCAGCTATTTCAGCCGGTGATGAGCAGGTTGGTCAGATGGTAGCTGACGCTATGGACAAGGTTAGCAAGGACGGCGTTATCACTATTGAGGAATCAAAGACAATGCAGACAGAGCTTGACCTTGTTGAAGGAATGCAGTTTGACAAGGGATATGTTTCAGCTTACATGGCTACCGACATGGACAAGATGGAAGCAGTTCTTGATGAGCCGATGATTCTTATCACAGACAGGAAAATCAGCAACATTCAGGATATTCTTCCTATCCTTGAGGAAATCATGAAGTCAGGCCGTAAGCTTCTTATCATCGCTGAGGATGTTGAGGGAGAGGCTCTCAGCACACTTGTACTGAACAAGCTCCGCGGAGTATTCACAGTAGTAGCTGTAAAGGCTCCCGGTTACGGTGACAGAAGAAAGGCTATGCTTCAGGATATCGCTATTCTTACAGGCGGTACAGTTATTTCAGAGGAACTTGGTCTTGAGCTTAAGGATACAACAATGGATCAGCTCGGACGCGCTAAGTCTGTAAAGGTTCAGAAGGAGAATACAGTTATCGTTGACGGTTGCGGCGATAAGAACGAGATTAAGGCTCGTGTTGCACAGATTCGTGCACAGATCGCAGAGACGACATCTGATTTTGACCGTGAGAAGCTTCAGGAGCGTCTTGCAAAGCTTGCAGGCGGTGTGGCTGTTATCCGTGTAGGTGCTGCTACAGAAGCTGAGATGAAGGAGAAGAAGCTCCGTATGGAGGACGCTTTGAATGCTACACGTGCTGCAGTTGAGGAAGGTATCATTGCAGGCGGCGGATCTACATTTGTACATGCAGCGGTTGAAGCAGCAAAGAAGGTCGGCAAGCTTGAAGGCGATGAGAAGACAGGTGCACAGATTGTTCTGAAGGCACTTGAAGCTCCTCTTTATACTATTTCTCAGAATGCCGGTGTTGAAGGAGCAGTTGTTATCAACAAGGTTAAGGAAGGCAAGGACGGTTTCGGTTACAATGCACTTGATGATGAGTACTGCGATATGATTGCAGCAGGTATTCTCGATCCTACAAAGGTTGCACGTACAGCATTACAGAATGCTAACAGTGTTGCATCAACATTCCTTACAACAGAAGCAGCAGTTGCTACAATTAAGGAGCCCGCACCCGCAATGCCCGCCGGCGGAGCACCCGGAATGGGAATGATGTGATAATATCATGACAGATGTTAAGTGTATTTGCGATTCTGTCTGTACAGATGAGCCAATACGCTTTCAGCTTCGAAGAAGCAACTGACTGTGCAGCAGGCAGGGCTTATGGATGCGTTTTGGACAGACTGTGAACAGTAGCTCATAATTTGCTGCATTTATCGTTAATAATTACAGTCGGACGGAGGTTTTTAATGGACGGAGCATATACCGAACATTCGGTAAAAAGAGAGAATAATGTCGGTACATTAGTGAAGAAAGCAGGACTGATACTTTTGATAGTAGTATTTCTTGCACTTGGTCTTCTTGTTGGTGCTACCATATACGGAAGAATTGCCATTATTGTCGGAATCGGAATGATTTTTGTCACAGGAGTATTATGGCCCAGATTTAATGTTGAATATGAGTACATTTATTGTGACGGACAGTTTGACTTCGATAAGATAGCGGGCGGTGATTCCAGAAAGCATATCGCCAGGGTTGATCTTGACGGAATTAACATTCTTGCACCGGAAAATTCACATGAACTCGACCATTACAATACGATGACCGGTCTGACAGTCAGAGATTTTTCTTCCGGAACACCGGATGCAAAAAGGTATTGTATATTTGCCACAGAAGGAGATTCAAAGTTAAAAATCATTTTTGAACCGTCCGAAAAAATGCTTGATATGGCAAGACAAAAATCACCGAGAAAAGTTATTCTGTAAATTGGTTACTGCTCCCATTTCGGGGGCAGTAACTTTTTGTTTGCTTTTTGTTTCGTTAAGCATTATAATGGTTGCAGATTGCCCGGTGGGTGTTGAGTGAAAGATTTATATTAAGTAAAGGTGAGGATACCAATGGCTTTATCTGCTAAGGAAAGAAGAAAAAGAAAATACAGAAGGAGAAGAATACTGCTTGGAGCGGCAGCGCTGCTTGTAATTGCTTTGATAGTAACACTGTTTATTGTCATATTCAGGCTTGTCGATTCTGTAAATGATGATTCCCTCAGCCGAGACGGAATGATGCTGACGATTAACGGGAACAGCAGAACCGGAAAAGTAATGCATGCTGAATCAATTCTGATAAAGAAAAGTACATTATTGTCTGCAACAGCCACTGAAATCAGAAATATGTATGAACGTGGTGATTTACTGAATTCGTTTGATGATACACCTGTTATGGGCGGAATACATTATGCGGTCGGTGCTGACGGCTCGGTTATTGAATGCATTCCTACCGATGAGCTTGCTCCGGGCTGGGGTACTGCAATAGTGATTGAATACAGTCCCGATGAATTCGGACAGGAGAACGGGCAGACCGCAAAGGCTGTGGATGAGCTTGTGAAAAAGCTGAATGAGCAGAACCATTTTACAGGTTCGCCTGTTTATTATTCCGATAAGGAATAGAATGGCAGTCATCCGGTCGCGAAATGATGAAAAAGTGTGGCACGGAGAAAGATTGAAATTAATGGCTTGAAGAATGATTTCAACCGTAAAATAACGAAATGATTTGATAAAAAAAATCGTACGGAAATAATGGAATAACGGAGGTTTACATGAAGAAAGTATATCGTTTATTGGTTGCAGTATGTCTGTCAATTGTATTTGTCGGAATGTTTGCAAATGTTGAATCCGAAGCAGCGGCGTTGAAGCTGAACACGCTCAGGAAGACAATTTTTGTCAACGGAAGCAGCGTCAGACCCGAATATACGGATACATACATTTTGAAGCTGAAGAACAAGCCGAAGCGCTACAGTGTATCATGGAAGAGTGCTGATGAGAGTGTGGCTACGGTCGAATGGATGAAATCCGGAAAAGCTACGGTAAAGGCTGTCGGAATCGGTAAGTGTGTTATCAGTGCGTATGTTCATGATAAAATATCAGGAATTGATTACATACTTCAGTCGGAAATTACGGTAAAGAAAAACTGTTCTTCTGTATCAATTGTACCTTCGTCGCTTGCAGACATAAATGTGGGAGAGAAGGTCATGCTTGAAGGCCTTATGTATGACGAAAACAACATTCAGGTAACACATGATGTTGAAGTAACTGACTTTACCAAATGGGTATCGGATGACCCTTCTGTTGCTACAGTTGATGAATTTGGAAATGTACAGGGCGTATCGCGCGGGACAACCTACATAGGTTTTTATGCAACGCAGACCGGAACCGGAGCATATTCAAAGCCTGCAAAAGCGGTTGCCGTAAAAAAGGTAAAGGTGAACGTTGTCGGTTCGATGCTTGTAAATGTCAGACAGACCGCATTGAATTGTGTTTGTCTTGATTTCTCGGATTCGGTAAAGGATGTCATAAAGCCGGAGGATATTAAGATAACGGGAATCGGTTCAAATGCCGGAATTGCAGGGATTATCGTTGATGAGACAGGGTGTCATGTTTATGTTACGGCTATTTCCCAGTTCTCTGAAAACGTGAAGTATACCGTAGAGTGGAACGATGCCTCCGGTGAGTTTACAGCTACCAAGGGAAGTCCTGCTAAAATCGAGCTTTACACGGATATTGCCGACAATTGTGTTATTGCCGGTTATCCGAGAGAAATGAAGGTCAGATTCTATAATGAATACGGTGTGGATATTACACCGCTTACCGAGACATCCGATGAATATGCAAATCTTATGAGGAAAATGAAATTCAGCGTCAATACCGACGTTGATACTATGGGCGATGTCTTTGTTACCGGAAATCTCGTCATGTTCCTTTCGGCAAATAAAAAGGCTGTAGTTAACGGTGAGTTTACTGACTATGTAGTAAAAGGGGATAAGCTTGAGGAGAAGATCATAAATGCATCACTTGCGGTTACTTCTGTTTCGGAAGCTTCGACGATTGTACTCTCGGATTTGATGATTACTGACTCTCCTTTGACAGGTTCGAAGCTTGACTGGAGTAACCCTCAGCCTCTTATGTGTGCGGTGGGTGATGCGAATTACCGTGTGGTTGCCAGATTCTCCGATATAAACGGAAAATACACCTATTCCGATGAGCTTGATGATAAGGTGACATTCAGCGGAAATAAGGATTCTATTAATCTTGCAGTGTTCAGCAACGGTGCGTTATTTGCAATGGAAGCCGGCACAGGAGTAATAGTTGTAAATTATGACGGTGTTGCGGTTGGAGGTCGTGAGGTGGCTGTTGTTCCTGCGAGAACTGCTTCCAGCATTATGTTTGAGTCGGATGGCAAACCCGTGAGCTCACTTACTGTATCGTCGAATTCTGATGTAAGTACTGTAAAGCTTAACGCTCGTGTCTGCGATCAGTACGGAAAGACAATAAAGCTTAATCCGAGTGAGGTTTCCGGATTTACGGAGGAGCTTATCGGTACAAACACCGAAGGCTTTGGACCTTATCCTCTGATAAATATTGACAATGACGGAAATGCAATAGTTACCTTCGAGGCGGCCGGTTACGGTACATATGAAGGAGCAACCTTCGTTTACAGATTTGATTATCTCGGAGCACTCGGTAAGGCGACGGGCAGTTTTGTGCTAATTGTCAAGATTCCGAATGATGCAGATGAAACGTCATACAGGCTTGAACTGATAAATGATTCGGGTGAAGCTACGAACAGTTTTCCCGGACTTGAGCTTCAGCTCACTGAGTATAAGGGTGAGATAGCAAACAGCAGAATCAGGGAAATATATCCCATTAACGACACAATTCCCGCAGTGTCAGACATTTACTATTACAGAGTTTATGACAGCCGGGGAAAACAGGTTACAGACGGAACCGGTCTGAACAGAATTTCGCTGATTTATGCGAACAAGAGTCTTCTTAAAAGGCTTGCACCCGGTGAGTACAAGGTAAAGGTTTACAAGGGCAGGATGAGTACCTACCTTTACGTCTGTGAAAAATCGTTTGAAATCGGTAAAAACGATGAACTGCTCAAAATAGAGCAGATATCAGACAGGAGTTCTTATCCGATTTACAGGAATATGACGGAAGAGGATACAAAGCAGGTATTTGACAGCTGCTTCAACGTATACCTCAACGGAACAAAGGTCCCTGTGTCGAATATTACAATAGCAGATCCCGTAGCGGGTGAAAAACAGATTATTTTCAGAAACATTAAGATCAAGGACTATGTGACTGTTTACGACGTGGCATATTATTTTGAATATGATGCGGCCGTTAACAGACAGGTTCTTAACTAACGGAGGAAGAAATGAAGGAAACAGATTTTATAGCTCATCTTAAAAAACAGAAGCAGGAGAAGATGATTGCTTATTTCAACAAGCTTTCGGAAAATGAGAAAGAGAAGCTTCTGAAGCAGGCAGATCTGCTTGATTTTGAATGCCTGAGTTCTTTTGGCAGAGATGAGAAGTCTCGCGGAGTAATTTCGCCGATAAAGACTATGAAACTGTCTGAAATTGAAGCAAAACGTGACAGTTTCAGAAATACGGGTATCGAAGCACTAAAGGCCGGAAAGGTAGGTGCACTCGTGCTCGGTGGCGGAATGGGCACGCGACTGGGAAGCGAGCATGCAAAAGGGATGTACGATATCGGTGTATCACATCCGGTTTATATTTATCAGCGTATGTTTGAAAACATGCTCGATGTTGTAAAGGAGAGCGGGACGTGGTTCCATCTGTTCATTATGACAAGCTATATAAACAATGATGAAACGATAGCATTCCTGAAGGAGCATGATTTCTTCGGCTATAATGCTGATTATGTTTCGTTCTTTATCCAGGATATGGCTCCCTGCCTTGACGTGAACGGAGATATTCTTCTGGAGGCGCCCGACAGAATGGCCATGTCTCCGAACGGAAACGGAGGCTTCTATTCGTCGCTTGTAAACTGTGGACTGGACAAAAAAGCCAAGGAAGCCGGAATTGAATTTCTGAATGTGTTTGCGGTGGATAATGTTCTTCAGCGAATCGCTGACCCTGTATTTGTGGGTGCGGTAATTGAGAGCGGCTGTGCTTCAGGTGCAAAGGTTGTTGCAAAGTGCGAACCGGGAGAGAAGGTCGGTGCAATTTGTCTTGAGGACGGTGCGCCTTCGGTGGTTGAGTACTACGAGATGACTGACGAACTTCTGAATGCGAAGAATGATGACGGTGAAGCAGCCTATAATTACGGAGTTATACTAAATTATCTGTTCAGGCTTGATGTTATGGACAAGTTTGTGAAGGCTGAGCTTCCGTTCCACATAGTAAAGAAAAAAGTACCTCATATTGAGTTTGATGCTAATGAAGATAAGGGCTACAGATTTGTAAAGCCTGAGACACCGAACGGATATAAGCTTGAGACTCTGACACTTGATATGGTTCATCTGATGGGAAGCTGTCTGCCTTTTGAAGTGGTGAGAGAAAAAGAGTTTGCACCGATTAAGAATCCCACCGGAACAGATTCTGTTGAAAGTGCCAGAGAGCTGTTGAAAAACTGCGGGATAGAGTGTTGAGAGGAAAACAGACAGAACGGTTAACGAAAATCACGGCTTGGGCCGGACGGCGAACGGAGCGTTAAAACTAAGAAATAGAGCTTTATGGATGTTTTTGGGAAGAAAAGTGAACAGAACAATAAAGTTAAGAAACAGAGCTTTATGGATGTTTTTGGAAGAAAAGTGAACAGAACAGTAAAGCTAAGAAACAGAGCTTTATGGATGTTTTTGACCGAACGGTGAACAGAAACATATAAAATATAAAAATTCCCGGTGCATTGTGCATCGGGAATTAGCAGTGTATGAAAGAAAACAGATTAGTTTCTGCCGCAGCAGTGCTTGTATTTCTTGCCCGATCCACAGGAACAGGGATCGTTTCTGCCGGGCTTTTTCTCAACACGGACAGTACCTGAATTCTTCTGCTCCTTGTAGAGCTCCTTACGACGTTCCTCGGAAAGTAAAGCATCCCACTGGGGAAGTTCATAGAGCCATGAAGCTTTTGCACCAACCATGTTGTAGTAAAGCTTTTCAGGGTCGAAGTCAAGGCTGACAACGGTATCCTCGGTCATATCTTCGATTGGATTCTCTTTTTTAAGACTGTCATTAATACCGTCAAGAAATCCGGTCATGATTGAAACAGTTGTACCAAACTTATCGGCAAGCTCCTTTACGCTTCCTGAAACCGGTTCTGAGGGAGTAGCAAGAATCTGTGCGTAGATTCCTTTTTCGATTTCGAAATAGTTTTTCCAAAATGCTTCTGCCTCGGCGTCTTCTTTATCCTGCTCGTAGGCAAGACTGCGCCAGTCTGATAATATACTCATATATACTCCGTTCTGTATCCGAAAACACGGCTGATGCAGTGACGGATACCAAAAAATATTTACAACGCACTATATAATAACCGATTTGCAAATAAAATTCAAGAGTCAGAAGAAAGTCATTTGGCTATACGTTACTATTACAGTCGGGTAATAATAAACGCAAGCCGAAAGCTTGCTCTCGGGCTTGAGGATATTAATATCCGACTATGGAGGCCGGACAAAATACATATCTCGTGACATACGTCAATCGATGACGTTTGCTCGAGTCTGAACTGAAGCAAGCTTCCGTTCAGACTACTCGCTATTCGCGCAAATAAAGCCGTTTCCGTTAGGAAACGAATGAACCACTGATTTTGTGGCATGCCTTATGAATGTTTTTGACCGGGAAGTGAATAGTAACACGGTTATACGGTGAACAGTAACTGTTTGACAAATTCGTTTGACTAAAGTATTATAGGAGAAGTATTTTGAACAGTGATTTTGATAATAAAAGCTACAGAACCGTGCTGTTTGAATGCAGCGGTGAAATTACCGAAAAAAAGTCGAGATTCATAGCGACTGTTGTTCCGGTTTCTTCGGAGGAAGAGGCTATAGAATTTATAGCCGAAATGAAGAAAAAATACTGGGATGCAAGACACAACTGCAGCGCGTATATAATTGCCGGCAACGGTGAAAATGAAAAAGACATTGAAAAATGCAGCGATGACGGAGAACCGTCGCGAACTGCTGGAATGCCGATGCTTGACATATTAAAGGCTGAGGGTTTGAAGAATGTGGCAGCCGTGGTGACAAGATACTTTGGCGGAGTACTTTTGGGTACGGGAGGTCTTGTCAGAGCATATCAGGGCGCAATGAAGGCAGGATTGGGGGCTGCGCACATGGCTGTCTGCAGACTTTTGAACAGATGCAGAATAGAAACTGATTACAACGGATACGGAAAGCTTGCTTTTCTGACCGAAAGAGATAAAATGATTACTGAAAATACTGTATTTACCGATAATGTAACTGCCATTGTCCTTTGCGATGACATGCAGTACGGTAAGCTTGCTTCCGAGATGACTGAGGCTACAGCCGGTAAATGCAGGATTGAAATCATTGAACGTGTTTATAAGAATGTTCCTGAACAGTGACTGTGAACAGAAAACTTACAGGAAAGAGTCTCATAGGAGGATTCGAAATGATGGATTACAGCAGAAGAGGTGTTTCGGACAAACAGAAAAGTCTGAAATCAACCGGTAAAAGAATGGGGAGTAAGCTGAATATTGCCGTATTCAGAATTGCCATTCTTGTTGTTGTAGCTGTGGGTATATTTGGTGTAATGGCCGGATTTGGTGCATTTAATGCCATAATAGACAGCGTACCTCCTGTATCTATTTTAAAGCTTCAGGTAAAAGGCTACAGCTCTACGGCATATTATGCGGACGGTACGGTGTCTCAGATATTTGCCGGTGCGCAGTCGAACCGTGTATATGTTACCAAGGATCAGATTCCTGAAATGGTTCAGCGCTGTTTTGTGGCAATTGAGGATGAGCGATTCTATGACCACGGAGGAATCGATATCAGAACCATTCTTCGTTCGGGTTATTCTGCTATTACTTCACCTGACGAGAATGTCGGTGGTTCTACGATTACACAGCAGCTGATAAAAAACATGGTCTTCGCAGGCGGACAGGAGTCGAATTATATTGACAAGGTAATGCGAAAAATTCAGGAGCAGTACCTTGCTATCCAGGTCGAAAACGTTCTTACAAAGGACCAGATATTTGAGTATTATGTAAACTTTTTGAATTTTGGTAACGGTGCATACGGTATCGAGACAGCGGCAGAGAGTTATTTCGGTAAAAAGGTGGATGAACTGACACTTTCCGAAGCGGCTGTTTTAGCTCCCATAGCACTTTCACCTACCAGACAGAATCCTATTACGCATCCGGAAATCAATGCTGTCAGACGTGAAAAATGTCTGAAAAAGATGTATGAGCTGGGATACTGTACAAAGGAAGAATGCCAGGAAGCACTGGCTGACGACGTATACACCAGAATTGCAGCCAGAGCAAATGAAGAAAAGCCGATTATAGGCACTTATTCTTATTTCTCTGACGAACTGGTTGAGCAGGTAGTAGAGGACTTCCAGACGAAACTTGGCTATACCTACGATGAGGCGCAGGAGATGCTTTACAGCGGCGGAATCAGTATCTATACCACTCAGGATCCTCAGATTCAGGCAATTATGGATTCGTATTATCAGGACGAGAGTAATTTCCCGACGTTTGGTTTCAGCAGTTCGGCAGGCTCCTGCTATGAGCTCACATATGCAATTTCGGTATATCATGAGGACGGAACCGTTACTCACTATCAGAGAAAGGATTTCCTTGACTATTTTGCTGATTATGTGGATTCGGACGGGCTCTATTATCACGAGGATGGCGGAAGAAAGGGAATTAACGAGCTTTTCCTCAGCAAAGATGATGTCGAAGCAAAGATAGAAGAGTTCAGAAATACAGTTGTAGGTGAGAACGATACATATTATGAGACAAAGGAAATGGTTCCTCAGCCTCAGTCATCAATGACAATTATCGAGCAGTCTACGGGAAATGTTGTGGCAGTATACGGAGGACGTGGAGAGAAGAAGGTCAGCAGAACGCTGAACAGAGCGACCAATACAACACGTGCCGTTGGTTCCACATTCAAGGTTCTTGCTTCATTCCTGCCTGCTATTGATGCCGGAGGACTTACCCTTGCTTCTGTACAGGATGACTCACCTTACTTCTATCCGGGCGGAACTAAGGAAGTATTTAACTGGTATTCGACAGGCTTCAGAGGACTTCAGTCGATACGTACAGGTATCTCGAATTCACTGAATGTTGTAGCTGTAAAAACACTTGAACAGATAGGTGCACCGTTAGGCTTCTCATATCTTGAAAAGCTTGGCTTCAGCACACTTGTAAAATCGAAGGTTGAAAACGGAAAGGTATTTTCCGATGTTAACCTCGCAATAGCACTCGGTGGACTTACCGATGGTGTAACGAACCTTGAACTTACGGCTGCTTATGCCGCAATTGCAAACAGCGGAGTGTATATCAAGCCCAGATTTTACACAAAGATACTGGACCATGACGGTAATGTGCTTATTGACAATACACCGCAGTCAACTCAGGTTATGAAGACCTCGTCTGCATGGCTGATAACCGATGCATTGCACGACACTACTACAGTAGGTACCGGTTCTCGACTCAGATTCAGGGATTATAAGATGCCGGTAGCCGGAAAAACAGGTACGGCCAGCAAGAACAACGACCTTTGGTTTGCGGGATTTACACCGTACTATACATGTGCTGTCTGGACAGGTTACGATAATAACTTTAACCAGAAGAATAAATCCTACCAGCAGGATTTGTGGCGAAATATCATGGAGGATGTACACCGTGCAAAGCAGCTCGAATACAAGGAATGGGAGATGCCTGATTCAATTGTAAAGGCCACGATTTGTACTAAGTGTGGCAATCTGGCTGTCATGGGCCTTTGTGATGAAGCACAGGGCGGTTCATGCGTTAAGTCCGAGTACTTTGCAAAGGGAACGGTACCCACACAGAAGTGTACATGTCACGTAAGGGTTACACTTTGTAAATCCTCGAACAAGGTTCCCAATCCTGACTGCCCCGAGAAGAAAAAGATATCTGTGGTTCTTCTTGTAAAGAATGAAGATTATTCCAAGTACGACGGATATCCGAGATATTCCGGCGGATGCAATGTATCAACATGGGATACTCCTTATATTTATCATCCTGAGGAAATATGTGACAAGCATCCCAAGAATAAAGTTAATACGGATGCCGGTGACGATGATGCCGAGTTTGAAGAAGCACAGCATATGGGCATCGAGGATGATGTCTACACCGATGAATAAGAAAGCATGTCGCTTGCGACATGCTGCGCCGCTTTTGCGTCGCGTCAGCGACAAAAACCGAAAGCAAAAGCGTGCGCATCCTCGCGGAGCGTTTATTACTTTATAGGACGTAATTTCCTATAAAGTAAAAAAGCAATCCCCCGACATAGCCGGGGGATTAGTTTTTATATACTTGTTTTTGAATATTTCATAACGATATAACTACAGTCTTTACAGGATTTGTACTGAAAAGACTGTATAAATTATTTGTTACTATTCACAGTCCAATGTCAGTAAGTTAAGCACTTACCGTATAAAATCATTCGGTTAGACCACTTCACAAGAAGGGGGGTCTAACCTATTTTTTTAAAAAAAATAGAAAAA
>JAZLIK010000096.1:0-5157 GCA_045617345.1 Lachnospiraceae bacterium
GAGCTTTTTTTACTTTATAGGACGCAATTTCCTATAAAGTAAATACAATTTTCACTGCATAATCCCACTGAAAAATCTCACTGCAAAATCTCACTGCAAAATCCCACTGCAGAATTATACTGTAAAAACTCCATAGATTCAAAATCTGTGTAAACTGCAATACCTGTGCAATTTTTATAACCCGTTCTGTAAGTTGTATCGGGATTATTTCCTTATTTTAAACAAAAAGTCAACAAACTTTCGAAACCAGTTTGAATCATTGTCGACTAACATAATCTTCATTCCGCCGGCAACCTCCTCCAGCTCTTCATCGGTCAGCTCAGACATCTTCCGGTTGAGACTCTCAGCCTCTTCTTTGATTTTATCCAGTTCTTCTTTAGTTTTCATGTCAACTCTCCTCGCATTTTTTATTTTATCTTTGTGTTTTTCTTTATGTTTTTCTTGAGTTTTTCTTTGTATTTATCTATGTGTTTTTCTTTATGTTTTTCTTTGTATTTTTCTCTGTATTTTTCTCTGTGTTTTGTATATTTCTCTTTATTTTTTTAAAATCAAAAAGGCTCTGAAAAAATAAATTCATTACAATTCACCGTCTGGCCAAAAACATTCATAAAGCGCGCCACAAAAAGCAGTGGTTAATTCGTTTTCTAACGGAAACGGCTTTATATCATGTGTTTGGGTCAGCCTCCATCACACAGTCATTATGGCAATTACTTTACAGGCAAGCTTTTAGTAATTGTTATTTGGCTATATGGTGAACGGTAACGTTAAATCATTTTCACAGATGCCTTTTAGCATAGTCAATATTAACTTCAGTATCATCCATGCATACGAACTGTTTGTATTCGAACGCACTTCATTAACATTTATACCGATTACTTATATGTGATTCAATTATTCTGTAGTTTTCGCGGTATAATTATTTTGCAGACTTCTTTGCGGGAGCTGCCGTCTTGCTGTCTGTAGCAGTCTTCTTCTCAGTAACGGCTTTCTTTTCAGCTTTTGCTTTTACAGCTTCTGCCTTCTTTGCTTCTGCAGCAGCCTTCTTCTCTGCCTTTGCCTTCTCAGCTTCTGCCTTCTTTGCCTCAGCAGCAGCCTTCTTCTCTGCCTTTACCTTCTCAGCCTCTGCCTTCTTTGCTTCTGCAGCAGCCTTCTTTGCTTCTGTAGCAGCCTTCTTTGCCTCGGCATCAATCTTCTTTTCTTCCTTTGCTACTTTGTCTGCAGAATCCTTAATACTCTTGTTAACAGTCTCGACGGTCTTTTTTACAGTTGCCTTCTTTACAGAAATATTGTCAAATAATGCAACCTTTTCCCAAACGTAGTTTCCGCCGATGAACGCCTCACCTGCTTCAACCGAAGGAACAAGCTTCTTCTTGCCGGCAGCAATATCAAGAATAACATCTGCCTGGCATGAGATAATAAAATCACGATCAAAATACTCATATGGCTCAACATTAACAGTGCCATTCGCAATTTCAATATAAAATGCGCCTTCGCCTTCACCGGTAACATTTACCTGAACTGCAAGATGCTCACCAACAAGAGCTGTATCTGCCTTACTGTAAGCTTTTTTAACTTTTTCTACGATTTCTTCGTATTTCATGATGTCCTCCATAAGAAGTAATTAATCACTGACATAAAGAAGTCTAACACTTAACAGATAAAAAGTAAATAAAACTTTTTGACAAATTTGCAGTGTAAATTATAAATTTATTATGCATTTTTTACAAATTTTCTACTGATGATGAAGTTCTGAAGCTCGAAAATCGTTTGACATAATTTTCTTACGGAAGTAAAATAATCAGGAATGCACTAAATATTACACTTAGGATATTGTCTCATGAACGATTTATATTTGGATTACAGAAAAAAATCAAAAAGAAGAAAAAAAGGGCCTGTTATTTTTCTGCTGATAGTTGTTGCGTTGGGCATCGGAATAGGTTCCTATTTTATGGTAAAACTGATTATCGATAAAAATTCAGATCAAAGTATAGATGAACTCCAACAGTCATATGCTGAGACCACAGCTTCGTGGAATTCATATGATACTCCGGCAGCTGATGCCTCATCTTCGGGTATTTACGGTCTGTGGACACCCGAACCGAAGGAAGAAGTAACTGAAGTATCCGATGAAGATGACGAAGAGAAATGGATGGCTGATTTTGTTGACACTCGTGAACGCGTGGACGTCAAGGGAATCTACATTTCATCAGCCTACATGATTGCCAGGATGCCGGAGGCACTCGAACTGATTGACCGTACCGAGCTTAATGCTGTGGTTGTCGACGTTAAAAGTGATGCGGGGTATATTACCTACCGCATGGATTATGACGTGGCAAATGAAATAGGTGCCACCACTTCAAACATCAGTAATATCGGCACATTTATACGTGACCTGAAGGAACGCGGAATATATGTTATTGCGCGTGTCGTATCGCTGAAGGATCCTATCCTTGCAGAGAAGAAACCGGAGCTTGCACTGAAGAAAAAAGACGGTACTGTTTTCCGTGATTCTTCGGGTCTCGCCTGGGTAAATCCCTACGAAGACGGTGTATGGGAATATCTGACGGAGATCTGCAGGCAATGCGTTCTTGCAGGCTTTGATGAAGTTAATCTCGACTATATCCGTTTTTCAACAGACTCCGGAATGAAGGATGTGGATTTCGGACCAAAAGCCGAGGAAATGACGCGTATTGACGTCATTACCGACGGAATAAGGCGTATTGCCGAAGTCGTCAAGCCAATGGGGGCATTTATTTCCTGTGACGTTTACGGTGCTATCATATCAAGCGCTGTGGATGCCAAAATTGTCGGTCAGAGTTATTTTAACATGGGCAAATATCTTGATTATATATGTCCAATGGTCTATCCTTCTCACTACGGTGACGGTTATTACGGACTTGATTATCCCGACTGTCATCCATACGAGCTGGTTTATCATGCGCTGATGGATTCGCAGAAGGTTCTTTATATGCTTGATCCCGAAGAAAACAAAGCCGAGGTTCGTCCATGGCTTCAGGATTTTACCGCTTCATGGGTAAAGCATCATCTCACTTACGGAGAGGATGAAGTAAAAGGTCAGATTCAGGCGGTATACGATGCGGGCTATTCCTCATGGCTTCTCTGGAATGCCGGAATCAAATATACCGAAGATGCACTTATACATAAATAATATGATGCAAACATAAAAAGTATGTTACTTCAATAATATCGATATGATAAAGAATTCAAATACCTCATTTATTAATGAGGCAAAGAAATATTAAGATTTATTGATTTTCGAATGTCTTATTTTTTTCAGACAAAGCAAAAGGAATCAGGTGATTATTATGGATTTGTTTCAGTATATGGAACAGCAGAATAAAGAAAAGGATGCCCCTCTCGCATCAAGAATGCGTCCGACTACGCTTGATGAAGTGGTCGGTCAGGAGCATATTATCGGTCATGATAAACTGTTGTACCGTGCAATCAAAGCCGACAGAATCAGCTCAGTTATTTTCTACGGACCTCCGGGTACAGGCAAGACGACACTTGCGCGTGTAATTGCAGCTACGACAAGCTCCTGCTTCTGTCAGATAAATGCCACTTCTGCAGGCAAAGCCGATATGGAACAGGTTATCAGTGAAGCCAAGAGTAATCTCGGTGGCTACGGCCGCAGAACCATTCTGTTTATTGACGAGATACACCGCTTCAACAAAGGCCAGCAGGATTATCTCCTGCCTTTTGTCGAGGACGGAACGGTCATTCTCATCGGTGCTACAACCGAGAACCCCTATTTTGAGGTGAATGGAGCACTTCTCTCCCGTTCACGAATCTTTGAACTTAAACCGCTTACGTCCTCTGATATCAGAAAACTCATTTTGCGGGCTCTCTCTGATGAAAACAAAGGAATGGGAAGCTTTCATGCAGCTATTGATGATGATGCGCTCGATTTTTTAAGCGATATAGCAAACGGTGATGCACGTGCTGCACTTAATGCACTGGAGCTGGGCGTTCTCACCACAGACAGATCAGAGGACGGGATAATTCACATCAGCCTTGAAACAGCCTCAGAATGTATTCAGTAGCGTGTTCTGAAATATGACAAATCGGGTGACAATCATTACGATACGATTTCAGCTTTTATTAAAAGTATGCGAGGTTCAGACCCTGATGCGGCAGTGTACTACCTGGCCAGGATGCTGTACGCCGGTGAGGATATCAAATTCATAGCACGACGCATTGTAATCTGCGCGGCAGAGGATGTTTCAAATGCTGATCCGATGGCGCTTGTGATAGCAAATGCAGCCGCACAGTCTGTTGAACGTATCGGAATGCCCGAATCCCAGATTATTCTGGCTCAGGCCGCCGCATATGTCGCATGCGCCCCCAAAAGCAATTCAGCTGTGTGTGCCATTGAAGAATGCATGGAACTTGTAAAAAATGAACGGACAGCCACTATTCCGGCTCATCTTATGGATGCTCATTATAAAAGTGCCTCGAAGCTTGGACACGGACTCGGTTACAAGTATTCGCATAATTACAAAAATCACTACTGCAACCAGCAGTATCTTCCCGACGAGCTGGTCGGTCGCAAATTCTACAACCTCAGTTCCAACGGTTACGAGAAAGAACTTGCGGAGTATATGGAAAAAATCAGAAAGGAATGTGAAGACTGATGAATGTAAAAAAACGTAAAACACTTCAAAGAATTCTGGCTGTCGTTGGACTGATACTGGTTGTCGCCATGATTGTAATCACTGTTATATCAGCTTTGTCAGGAAGTCCCGAAGGCAGAAAATTTTCTGTTATAGCACTCGGCGGTACAATTATCCTCTCCGTCATAATCTACATAATCCTAATGCTAATCGGAAAATATGATAAATAATTGTTACTATTCACAGTCGGGTAATAATAGACGCAAGCTGAGAGCTTGCTCTCGGGCTTGCGGATATTATTATCCGACTATGGAGGCTGTTCAAAAAACATGAATAAGCCACAAGCTGCGAAGCAGCGACTGACTGCGCAGCAGGCCGGGCCTATGAATGCGTTTGGAACAGACTGTGAATAGTAACGGCAAATATCTACTATTCACAGTCTGGTAATAATAAACGCATTCGTAATAACTACAACAGGCACACTGCATTTATCTTACCTTTTTTTGTGAGGCCGTCGCACTTT
>JAZLIK010000097.1:0-2267 GCA_045617345.1 Lachnospiraceae bacterium
CGGATATCAGAAAAATTGCACTGATTATAATCCTGACAAGAGCAGGACTCAGCCTCGATGTATCGGGCCTGAAGAAAATGGGAAGATCGGCCGTTATGATGTGTTTTGTTCCTGCCAGCTTTGACCTTGTCGGAATGATACTGTTGGCACCGAAGCTCTTGGGAATATCCGTGCTCGAAGCGGCTATTACGGGAGCAGTGTTAGCTGCGGTCTCTCCTGCTGTGGTGGTACCGAGAATGGTAAAGCTAATGGAAGAAGGAGCGGGAGCTGATAAGAATATTCCTCAGCTTATTCTGGCCGGAGCTTCGGTGGATGATGTGTATGTAATAGTATTATTTACCACATTTATCGGCATTATTCAGGGCGATGGAGTATCGGTAATGCGCTTTGTAAATATACCTGTTTCCATCGTGCTGGGTATCATTATCGGTATTGGTGCCGGATTTGTTCTTTCAAAATATTTTGAAAAGGTACATATGAGAGATACCGTCAAAATACTTATAGTTCTATCCGTCTCTTTTGCACTGGTGGCGGCGGAGGATGCGCTGAATACTCCGGTTACCTTTTCTGCACTTATAGCAATCATGTTTATAGGAGTTGCCCTGCAAAAGTACAGAAAAGAGGTTTCCGAAAGGCTATCGGTTAAATATAACAAGCTGTGGGTAGCTGCTGAAATATTCCTGTTTGTGCTTGTGGGAGCAACAGTGAATATCGGTTATTTGGGAAATGTCGGGGTTAATGCCGTTATCGTAATAGTGGGAGCGTTAATGTTCAGAATGCTGGGAGTTTTTGTGTGTCTGCCGGGTACAGGTATGAGTTTTAAAGAAAGACTGTTTTGTATGATAGCGTATACACCAAAGGCTACCGTTCAGGCTGCGATAGGCGGAATTCCACTGAGTCTGGGGCTGAATTGCGGGGAGACGGTATTAACGGTTGCCGTGCTTGCCATTGTAATAACTGCTCCTTTGGGAGCTTTTGCCATAGATAATACAAACAGAAAACTGCTAAAATGAGCGGATTTTGTCCTGTCTGATGAAGCAATGCGTGTATCATTGGGCGTCAGTTCTTTTGACGCCGTAATCATTATATCTTTTGATGCTTGTATCGTAATTAAAAAGTAACACAAATATATATGGGGGTAAAAAAAGTGAAAATTACAAATGAAGAGTTAAAAAGCATTTACATGGGAGCGTACAGCTTCAGGGAAACGGAAGACGGTTTTCTTCAGTCGTTTCAGTACAATGAGAGTCAGATGGCGTACTTTGAAAAGACGGCTGAATTCCTTTATGACAGATGCAAGGCTTCCACAGCAAAAACACTGGAATTTGAGACAGCGGCCAAAAAGTTTTCGTTTTCGTACAGAATTACATGGATGGGCTCGCCGGACAGCTTTGAGCTTTGTATCGACGGTCTCATTAACAGGATTGTTTATGTAAAAGACATCGAAAAAGAGGGGACGCTCAGCTTTGATCTTCCGGGAGAGGAGTGCAGTGTGGTTCTTTATATGCCTTCGGATGCGACGGTTGAAATCGGTGCTTTTGAGATTGACGATTCCTTCAGACCGGTACGGAAGGGAAGCAGGGTTCTTTGGCTTGGAGATTCCATTACCCAGGGCTTCGGACCGCTCAGAAGTGCCTGCACATATGTAAGTGTCGCAAACCGTGAGCTGAACTACGATATCATTAATCAGGGAATCGGCGGCTATGTATATGACAAAAAATCGCTTGAAAAAATGGAAGGCTATACGCCCGACAAGATAATTGTTGCACTTGGTACGAATCAGTTCGGAACAGAGACCATGAAGGATATCGAAGAATACTACGAGGTTCTGACAGGTATATACGGGGACACTCCTATTCTCTGTGTTACGCCTATCTGGCGCGGTGATGTGCCCGATGGAGAGCCTGTGCTTATCAGGTTCTGTGATAATCTGAAAAAAATTGCGGCGGCATACAGTCAGGTTACCATTGTTGACGGTTTTAAGCTTGTTCCGCACCTTCCGGAGTATTATCTCGACAAGCTTCATCCGAATCAGCTGGGTGCCGAAGTATATGGGCGCAATCTTGTAAAGGCAATTAAGGAACTTAACTGGTAAGACGGGAAGGCAGCTTCGGCTGCCTTTTTTACTTTATAGGAAATTGCGTTGTTTGGACAGTAAAACAGAACATATGTTTAATCGAACGTATGTTAGATAGTTGGAATTTGGAGTATAAAAATAGAACGATGGGATTTTAGAAGATATAAAAACCTTCTTCACCGAAATCATC
>JAZLIK010000098.1:0-6517 GCA_045617345.1 Lachnospiraceae bacterium
ACGTCTTAGGGAAAAACTCGATTACGAATTCGAAGACTATTGCACATGTGATGACTATTATCAGCCGGTTGTGGAAGATTATGGAACTAATTTGGAGTATGATTTGAAAGAATGGTGCAAAGAAAACGGATTCGAATTTGTGTCCTGTGAAGGAGATGGACGCGATGACGGATATGAACCCAAAATCAGAAATGGCTGGTATTAGATGTTCAGCAGAGCCTTTTTAGTCGGAAAAACTCTGGAAAATGAGGAAGCTGTTCGATGCCTTCGGGCTCATCTTTATGAATGTTTTTGGCCAGACAGTGAACAGTAACGACCACACACGTTTACATCCGCAAAAACGATTTATATTGCAATTGTCAAACGGACGTGCTATTATTATTACATGAGAGAAATGAGCATTGTTCTTGGGCAATGATGCAGATTTTGCCTGTGAATGATTTGCAAAAAATTTTATTGAGTATTTCAGATGTCTGGCTGTCAAAGTAGGAAGGAGGAAAAATGGCAGAAAAAGACATAACAGAGAAAATACTTGAAGGCTATAATGATGTGTTTGCGGATATTGTGAATGTCCTGCTTTTTGACGGTGAGAGAGTCATAAATGCAGATGAATTGGCTGAACATAATTCCAGAGCATCATACAAAGCTGACGGAAAAATCCGTGAAATTGAACGCGATGTTGCAAAGCACTGGTCGAGACAGAATATTCATATTGCATGTATCGGATGTGAAAACCAGACAAAGCCGGATAGGGATATGCCGCTTAGAGTGATTGGGTATGACGGAGCCGAATATAGGGCAGAACTGCAGTCTCATGAACGATATCCCGTGGTTACTCTTGTATTGTATTTCGGATATGACAGACATTGGAACAGACCGAAAAGTCTGCTGGAATGTTTTAATGTTCCGGAAGTTTTAAAGCGATATGTAAATGATTATAAAATAAATCTGTTCGAGATTGCGTTCCTGCCCGAAAAAAAGAGAAAGATGTTTACGAGTGACTTTGGTGTGGTAGTGGATTTTTTTAATCAAATGCGTGAAAACGGTAATTATCTTCCTGGTAGGACGAAAATTAACCATGTGCAGGAAGTATTGCAACTCCTTTCAATAATGACCGGAGACTATCGCTTTGAGCAGGTATGCGAATTGAATGGGGATGGGAGGCCCCAAAACATGTGCGAGGTGCTGGATCGTATTGAAAATCGTGGTATAAGGCAAGGTATAAGGCAAGGTATAAAGCAGGGTATAAAGCAAGGCAAACGTCAGGGAATGAACGAAGCAAAAAAAGAAGTTGCATTGGGTATGAAGAAAGATGGCTTGTCCGAAGCATTGATAGCCAAATATTGCGGAGTCAGTACAGAAAAACTTAAAAAATGGTTTGAATAATTGTGCCGCCACAATCCCGTGATTTTATCCGGTCATGAGGTTGCGGCGGCATTTGCCATTCTCATCTGAAAAGTCAGATCTTCTATGTAGGTTACCGGTCAGTTTATGCAGGCTTTTCGCAGCTCTTACATATGCAGGGACATCTTACTGCATTATCAATAAATGTCAGTGCCTGCCCTGCATCGTCAAATCATACATTCAGTTTGCAACTCGGATAAGAAGTTAATTTGCCGAAAGTTTATTCATTGCTTCTGACGCAATCGATTCTTTTTCAACCCTGCAGCTGCTGAGTCTCTGAAGAAGATATTTGTTCCGTTATTTACGTGTGATTCCGAAAGTGAAACCGGTACCGGACTTGGTCTGTAGGTGGTTAATATGCTTGCAGAAAAAATGAGCATGCGGGTAAGTACAAAAACCGAGAAAAAGGCTGACAGAACCCGGTTTACAATAGCTTTGGAAAATACAAATATTCGATAATGCGACACACATATATAAAAAATGTCACGGGATGGTCTTGCCGATACATCATTTGAAAGATATAATATGATACAAGCGTCAAAAGTACATTATTTTTCGTTAAGCCTGCCTGTAAGGAAAATATAGGACTTTATGATGCTTACTCCAAAACACTCAAAAGGTCGGGAAAGGATACAATTATATGACTGTAAAAGGAACATATTTCCAAAATGATGTTGAGAGACCGCTGGTTTACGGTGACGTTGAAATTGAGAACGTTAAACGCAGGAGATTACGCGGAGAAGAGGAAAAAGAGGGCATTTTGTGCGAGCCTGTAATGATAGGCTTTTGCGGAACCGATAACGAACTGATGCATATGGGCTCACGAGGCGAGCTCGGCCCCAAATTTCCGGAAGGAAAGAACAGACTTATAAACGGACATGAGGGAATTGTGTGGGTACCGTCAGAAAACAGATTTGCGATTGTGCTTATCAGAGGCGGTGACAGTTACGATCCTACCAGATATACAGAGGATGAAACTTACTTTGAATATGGCTGTGACAAAGCGGACGGACTGTTCTGTGACAAACAGTATTTCAATCCGGACATGCTGCTGAAGATTCCCGACGGATATGTCCGCAACGGAAAACTTGATCTTGCCTTTGCCAAAAAGATGGTATTCCCCGATCCGTATGCGTGCATGCTTTTCCAGCTCGAAAGGATGGAGGATCTTGGCAGTGCACACAATTTCAGGGTTATGATGAGAAAATACGGCTGTGGGGAAGAGGAAGCACGCAAAATAGCAAAGAAGGAGCTTTTCCGAAGAACGGTAATATTCGGACTCGGTACTACGGGAATGTTTATCGGGGATCTGATTAAGCAGAATTATCCGGATGCTGATATTCTTTTTGTGGCAAGAAGCAGCGTCGAGTCGCAGAAGGTGAAGTTTGCACTGAAGAATACGGGCGCACGTTATCTTCAGAATGTATTTGAATCCGAGGAAGAACTTGCAAAGGCTATTATAGGTGAACTGGATGGCAGAGCCACACTGTTTATCGGCGTCAGCGGGAGTAATGTTGAGCACCGCATTGCATTTGAACATAAGGTACTTGGCTGCAACGGTGTATATAACAGCTTTTCACTCGGTCCGAAAATTACATTTGATACAATGCCGTTTGGTTTTGAGAACCATCTGATTATGGGCTCAATTAATTTCAGACAGGATCATATGGAAAAAGCAATTGAACTTCTGGCAAAGAGCAATTACGATGAGATTGTTGAGCTGATCGACAGGGATGAGTTTACCGTCAATCCGATCGGAGCCTACAATAACAGAATATACAGCAAGCAGGCACCTATGAAGACTGCGGTTATCTGGAACCCCAAATACATTGAAACAGTCTGAAATATTTCGGAAAAGTTCGAGTCTGTTGTATGATAAAATGGAAAGGAGCGCGGCTTTAGCCGCAGATAATATGAAAACAGTACTTATTGAGGAGCCTTACAAAATTGGACTTTCTGATACCGAAATGCCGGTACCCGGTGAAGGAGAAGCACTATTGAAGGTGCTTTATTGCGGAATATGCGGAGCTGATGTAGCATCCTATACCGGCAATCAGCCCTTTACGACTTATCCGAGAATTCCCGGACATGAGTTCAGCGCACAGATAGTATCAGTGCCTGAAAACAGTATTGGTCTCAAGGCGGGGGATATAGTTACGGCAAATCCTTATTTTAACTGTAAAAAATGCTATTCCTGCAAGCGCGGATTTGTAAACTGCTGCACAGACAACCGGACAATGGGTGTACAGCGTGACGGTTCATTCCGTGAGTATATTACAATGCCAATAGAGAGAATATACCCCGGAAAAGGCTTATCGGCAAAAGAACTTGCTTTGGTGGAACCGTTTACAATCAGCTATCATGCACTTCACAGAGCACAGGTGAAGCCCGGGGACAGAGTGCTCGTAGTCGGCGCCGGACCTATAGGACTTTTTGCACTGATAGCGGCAAAGGCACAGGGGGCAACGGTATATGTAGCCGATATACTGGACGGCAGACTTGAAAAGGCACTCCATTTCGGTGCCGACGGAATTATCAATTCAAAGAAGAATGACATAAAAGAAGAGGCAATGAGAATTACAAACGGCGATGGCTTTGATGTCTGTGTAGAGGCATGCGGTCAGTCGGTGACCTTCCTGGCGTGTATAGACTGTGCAGCATTTGCCGCAAATATTATTCTTATCGGAAACGGTAAAAAGGAGACCACCTTCCTGCACTCAATTCTTTTAAAGAAGGAACTGAACGTGTTCGGAAGCAGAAATTCTTATGAGCGTGATTTTAAAGCGGTTATCGATCTGATTGCATCAGGAAAGGTAAATGTACTTGATATGGTCAGCAGAGTATATCCGATTGACGAAGCGGCAGCAGCTTTCGAGGCTCTTAGTAATAATGACGGAAGTCTTGCAAAGGTACTTCTCGAACTGTAAGTGAATACACCGATAGACGCCTAAAACATCATGCAGGGCGAGAATATGATAATAAACGCCTAAAACATCATGCAAGGCGAGAATATGATAATAGACGCCTAAAACATCGGGCAAGGAGACAATATGATAATAGACGCGCATCTGCACCTGTGGAAGAAAATTGACGGAGTGGTAAACAACGCTGCGGTCAGACCGTTGGAAAACGGTAAATGTGACTTCGGCGGAGAAATCAGACAGATGATGCCGCCGTATATGGAAGACGGCTGCAACACCATCGAGCGACTGATTGCGAACATGGATTACGCAGGTGTGAATGCCTGTGTGGTTACGCAGGAATACATCGATGGCATACAGGATGATTATCTGCTGGAGGCGAAAGCAAAATACCCGAATCGTGTAAAAATCTGCTCGCTTTATACTGATGAAGCGTTTTGGAATACGAAGCCCAGGGCGGTTGATTCGATATGCGAAAAAAAGAATGCCGGATTAATCCGTGAATCGGAGGGAAATTGTATAAATGTCCCGATGGCTCGGAGAGAAGAAACGACAGACAGCTTATCGAATGACGTTAATTTTGCATACACAAAAAACGATGAAAACAGCTCGCGGGAAGAGAAAAATTCTTTCGGAACGGAAGGCTTCGACGGCATAAAAATATGCGCGGGCAGACTGAAAGACAAAAATCTCAGAAACCATTTGACTGTGTTTGAAACCGCTGAAAGGAACGGACAGTTTATATCGATTGATATGGCAGACGGAGATGAGCAGACGGCCGGTCTTCAGTGGATTATTGACAGATGCCCGTCACTTCGCATAGCTGTCGGTCACTTTGGAATGGTGACGACAAAGGGGTGGCAGAAGCAGATTGAGCTTGCAAAGAATCCCAATGTATATATTGAAAGCGGCGGACTTACATGGCTGTTTAATTATGAGTTTTATCCGTATCCGTCTGCGATTGATGCTATTCTTGAAGCGAAGGAGATATGCGGAATTGAGAAGCTGATGTGGGGCAGCGACTATCCCAGAACGATGACCGACATCACATACAAATCGGCATTGAGATTTATAAAGGAAAGTGCTAAGCTGACTGCTGCCGACAAAAAAGCCTTCCTTGGTGAAAATGCCATCCGTTTCTATGGCTTCGAAAAAATGAAGCCGCTTGAACCTATTACAAATATGCTGTAACCGAGTTACTATTCACAGTCGGATGATAATGAACGCAAGCCTGAAGCTTGCTTCAAGGCTTGTGGGCATTATCATCCGACTATGGAGGCTGGACAAAACACATGAGTAAGCGTACAGCTGCGAAGCAGCGACTGACTGCGCAGCAGGCAGGGATTACGAATGCGTTTTGGACAGACTGTGAATAGTAACGGCCGAAAGGGATGATTATTCAGAGCAAGATGATAATGAACGCAAGCCTGAAGCTTGCTTCAAGGCTTGTGGGCATTATCAAAAAAATCACAACGAAACATTACGGAGGGAAAAATATTATGTTAAAAGGAATCAATCCTATACTGTCCCCGGAGCTTCTAAAGACACTCTGTGAAATGGGACACAGCGATACAATAGTAATAGCAGACGGAAATTTCCCGGCTGAGACCTGCGGTAAAAACTCGAAGGTTATCAGGATGGACGGACACGGAGTACCTGAAATACTGAAAGCCATTCTGGAGGTGTTTCCGCTCGATCAGTATATTGACAAGCCTGTGAAGCTGATGGAGAGATGCGAGGGTGACAATGCCGATGTATCCATATGGAAAAAATACGATGAACTTGTGGACAATGCCGATGAACGCGGTAAAAAGCTGATTGATAGGGTTGAAAGATTTGCCTTCTACGAGGAGGCTAAAAAGGCATACTGTATTGTTGCCACTACAGAGACGAGCCAGTATGCGAATGTAATCCTTCAGAAGGGCTGCGTGCTGTAGCCTGCCGTAATCATAATTTGATTTTGGCGTCATAAAGTCCGGTATTCTTACAAGCAGGTTTGACGAAAAACAACGTACTTTTGACGCTTATATCATAATATGATTACGGCGTCAAAAGAACTGACGCCTAATGATACACGCATTTCTTCGCACTGTGTGCTCTCGAAATGCTAAAAACATTCAAAATCCGCTCATTTTTCTTCGAAAAATGGCTACTTTTTCATGTTTTGGGCGCCATAAAGTCCATTATTTTTC
>JAZLIK010000099.1:0-4766 GCA_045617345.1 Lachnospiraceae bacterium
CAAAAGATATCCACATATACAAGCCCCAATATGAAAATTTAGCCTATTATTCAGTTTTCAATGTTCAAAATTTTTAAATTATGTGAGCATCGGTTACGGAGATATTAAAAATCCTTACTTTCGACGCTCAAATCATAATATAAAACAGATAATAGAAAAGCAGGTAATAAAAAGCAGGATATAAAAAGCAGGATATATAAAGCAGGTAACATATAAAGCAGGTAACATAGAAAGCAGATAACATTAGTAGCGGAAAATGTTAATACCAGGAATCCGGAATTTGCGAGGATCGTTTTACTATTAGCATATCGTTAATTTGTTACTTGTATCACCTCATTGGAGATTAAAAATATGTCTGACAAAAATTATGACAGTATTATCAATTTATCGCATCATGTGTCAGCTCATCGTAAACCGATGGACGCAATAATGAGGGCGGCTCAGTTTTCTCCGTTTGCGGCACTTACCGGTTTCGAAGATGACATAGAAGAAACTGCCAGACTTACCGATTCGATGACTGAACTTTGTGATGAGGAAAAAGAGAAGCTTGACAGAACACTGAATCTTCTTGAAGTGAAACTTAAAGAAGACATACCAAAGAGACCGGAAGTCAAAATAAAGTATTTTAAATTTGATGAACGTAAAGCCGGTGGCATTTACAAAAGCTTTAAAGGTGCGCTTCGTGTTATTGACAGAGTAAACAGAGAGCTGATATTTACAGATTCTACAAGGATTAATATTGATTTGATTTCTGATATTTCAATAAGTTCTGATTCAAATTAAGTTGACAGAGTTTTTGTAAAATAGTATAATTCCCATGATATTTCAGATATCAAATTCAACCGGAATTAATGTGAGGTAAACAAAATGTTTGTTGGAATTTATAACTATACCGTTATTATTACGTATCTTAGCCTTGTTGCAGCAAGCATAGGAATGTATTCTGCTTCACAGGGCAATTTCAGAACCGCTATGGTCTGCCTTGTTGTTTCCGGACTTTGTGACATGATTGACGGACCTGTTTCACGTACACGTAAAAGAACTGAGCAGGAGAAGAACTTCGGCATTCAGATTGATTCTCTCTGCGATCTTATAAGCTTTGGCGTTCAGCCCGCTGTACTTGTTTATTTTGTAACATATTACAGCTGCTGGGATTATGGTTTTATGAAGTACATCGCACTTGTGATTGGAATTGCTTTTACTTTATGCGCTGTTATCAGACTTGCTTATTTTAATGTTACCGAAGAGGAAAGACAGGAAAACGAAGGCGGTAAGCCCAGAACCGGTTATCAGGGTCTTCCTGTAACTAACAGCTCACTGATTATTCCTATCGTTTATTTGTCAAACTATTTTCTTGATGGAATTGCGCTTGCAATTGTTATGCTGCTGTTCCTTGCAGCCACGGCATTTTTGTATGTTTATAACTTCAAAATGTTCAAGCTTCATGGCAAAAAGCTTATTCCTGTGGGAATCTTTGGATTTATCGTATTCATATTATTGCTTTTTTGTGAATAATTTTATGTTTATCAATTTTTAATGGAGAAATATGTATGAATTATCGTGACAGAGAAGGAAATGAATTTAAGGTCGATACTACGCAGGACAAGTTCCTGCGTAATTTGTATACAAAAAAATGGGGTAATCGTATTCTTGAGTTTATGATATCTCCCAAGCTGACGAACCTTATCGGATGGTTTATGAATACACGTCTTTCAACTCTCATGATTGACGGTTTTGTAAAAAAGAACCATATCAAAATGAGTGATTACAAAAAGAAATTTTACACTTCTTACAATGATTTCTTTACAAGAAAGATTAAGAAGAGCAGGAGACCGATTGATATGCGTGAGAATGCATTCATTTCTCCGTGCGACGGTAAAGTTACTGTATATCCCGTAAACAAAAGACTTGTGGTAAACATAAAAAACTGTGATTATTCGGTTAAATCACTGTTAAGAAATACTGAACTGTCTGAATATTATGAGAATGGATGGCTGTATGTAATAAGGCTTACCGTTGACAATTATCACAGGTACTGTTATCCGGATTCCGGTTACCAGTACGAGAATATTCCGCTTCCCGGTATTTTTCATACAGTGAATCCGGTTGCGCTTGAAAATGCGTCCGTTTTCGTTGAAAATTCAAGGGAATATACAGTGATAGATACCGATCATTTCGGAAGAATAGTCCAGATGGAAGTCGGTGCTATGGGTGTTGGAAGAATTACGAATAAAATGGAATGCTGTTTCGTTAAAAAGGGACAGGAGAAGGGTTACTTTGAATTTGGCGGTTCAACGGTATGCATTTTTGTACCTGCAAACGGAGTGATGCCCTGCGAAGAGTTTGTAATGAATACCATGGAAAATTATGAAACCATTGTTAAAATGGGCGAAGTAATTGGTTATTCAGGGCAGGTGATGTAACCGAATATGCAAAAAATTGAAAACGATATTAAATCAGGAAATTTTGAAAGAGTTTATCTTCTTTTCGGAGAAGAAGAGTATTTATGTAAATTTTACAAAAACAGACTGAAAAAAGCTATTAACGGAACTGATGACGATATGAACTGTTCAGTCTTTGAAAATGCTTTTGAACGTGCAAACGAAATAATTGATGTCGCGGACACGCTTCCTTTTTTTGCTGATCGAAGACTGATTATTGTTGAAAACAGCGGCTTTTTTAAAAAAGATAATCCTTTGACAGAGTATCTTGGACGTGTACCCGAAACTACGGTATTTATCTTTGCTGACTCTGAAGTGGACAAGAGAAGCAAAATGTTTAAGGCTGTAAAGCAGTTTGGCTATCCCTGCGAAATGAAGAGACAGGGCATAAACGAACTGAAGGTCTTTTGCGGCAGGATGATTGTCCGGGCGGGCAAACAGATACTTGACAGCACATGTGATTATTTTATCAATTCCATCGGCAATGATATGAATATGCTGATGAACGAGACTGAAAAGCTGATAGCTTATGCCGGTGACAGAAAAGAAATTACCGCAAAGGATGTCAATGCAGTCTGTTCTATGCAGATTGAGAACAAGATTTTTGACATGGTTGATGCAATTATCCTTCACGATAAAACGACCGTTATGAGACTGTACGGTAGTTTGCTGGCACTTCGCGAGAACCCGTTCGGTATGCTTGCTCTTATCAGAAAAAATTACAACAGGCTTTATACTGTTTCGGAGATGCTTGCAGACGGAGCCGGAAATACAGAAATTGCAGCTAAGGCAAAAATTCCCGACTGGAGCGTAAAAAAATACAGAAATCAGTTAAGAAATTATAATACAGATAAAATTCTTGCCGCAATTCAGGCAACTGTTGATGCTGAACAGGCTATAAAGCTTGGAAATATCAGCGATCAGATGGGTTTAGAAATTTTGCTTGCAAAACTGATGACAATATAGTACAATACATCGTGTTGCAGATAAAGTGACATTTTGATTATGCAGTGGTATCGAAGTGGTCATAACGGCCCTGACTCGAAATCAGGTAGGCGGCAACGTCTCGTGGGTTCGAATCCCACCCACTGCGCTAAGGCTTGAAATCATTATGGTTTCAAGCCTATTTTCTTAATTTGATGTACAGATTTGGGAGGCGCGGAGCATGACTTATTTTATAACCGAAGATGAACGCAGAAAATCGGGAAGCACATGTTATATTGAATTTCAAAAGGGTGCGTATGACGGGAAATGCTGGAAAAATGATTCGTTGTGTATTTCTGATGAATTATTTCATGAGCTGAAGTTAAGTCGTCTTTTTTCAAGAACTTTGCCGCAGTTTGACTATTTCGGTGTTACTCAGGTTACACGCGAAGCATTTGATAAACTTAGAAAAGTGGCCAACAGTTATTCCTTTGATACGCAGGAATGTTTAAATGAACTTGCGGATTATTTTTATACCTCGGAAATTGTTGAACCTTTATTTACAGTGTGCGGAATGTGATGTATGGTTCCTGATTAACATGGCTTAAATTATTTGGAGGCTATTCATGAAAAAAATAACTAAAATTGTTTATTTTTTATTTACGTTAATTATTTCATTTTCGTTACTTACTTCTTGCGGAGAAGAGGAAAGCGAATTAATCAAAGATGCCATCGGTGATTACATTGAAGATAAAGTAAATGAATTTTTGACAGATGGTGGGAACAGTTCTGTTGATGATTTATATGAGTTTACTGATAATGATGAGCTTTCTCCGACTATGACACCGACCAGTGAGCCGAAGGAAACGTCAACACCGGAGGCCGGTTCATCTGAAAACTCATCGGAAACTCCTAAACCTACGGAATTTAACAATCAAAATGATACGCCCACAGAAATAATAAAGACTACTTCGACACCAAAGCCTACAGCAACGCCAAAGCCCACATCAACGCCAAAGCCCACATCAACGCCGAAACCTACAGCAACTCCTAAACCCACAGCGACACCTGTGCCGGAGAATGCTGCAAATTACAGATTCAGAAACAAATCATTACTTAACCAGCATTATGAAAAACACGGAAAAGACATGGGATTTGCATCGGCAGAAGAGTATGAGAAGGCAGCTGCGGCTGTAGTCGTTAATCCTGACGCGCTTCATAAAATTGAATCCGAGGATGGGGATTATGTCTTTTATGTTGAGGCAACTAATGAATTTGTAATTGTTTCCACCGACGGATATCTCAGAACATATTTTAATCCTGATGCCGGAATCCGGTATTATGAAAGACAGTAACCTTGAAAGTTCTATTCACAGTCTGTCCAAAACGCATTCATAAGCC
>JAZLIK010000100.1:0-5192 GCA_045617345.1 Lachnospiraceae bacterium
TGAGTGCTTCGATTATTTCGTCATCCGTCGCATCAGGTTTGCCCCAGCGGATGTTGTCACGGACTGTTCCTTTAAACAGCCGCGCATTTTGAAGAACGGTCGAAACTTTTTTTCGGAGTGCATCAAGACTGTATTCACGGACATTTCTTCCGTTGATAAGCACTTCGCCGGAGGAGGTGTCATAGAATCTGGGAATCAGATTGACAAGTGTTGTTTTACCCGAACCGGTGCCGCCGATAATTCCGATGGTCTGTCCCGCTTCGGCTTTGAGACTTATATTGTTTAATGAGTCTTCACCGCTGCCGGCGTAAGAGAAGGAGACGTTTTTAAATTCAACCGAACCTGCTCCGCACTCGGGAACCGCAGTACCGTCGGTCATACTGCACTGCACGGCGAAGACACTGTCTACACGGTTCGCACAGGCGAGAGCTTTGGTTATGTTTACTATCAGGTTTGCAAGCTTAATCAGCTCTACCAGAATCTGAGACATGTAATTGTAAAGAGCTACGACCTGACCCTGAGTGAGTGTGCCGGAGTTGACGCGAACGGCGCCGGTATATATCAGGATGATGACTGCAATATTGATAACAACATATGTGAGAGGATTCATCAGACCGGAGATGCTTCCTACACGGCGCTGCAGCAGGTTCAGCTTTTCATTTGATTTCCTGAAGCCTGAAACCTCGTCCTCCTGTTTGTTGAATGCACGGATGACACGTACGCCGGTCAGGTTTTCGCGCGTAATGGTTGTGATGTCATCCAGGGAACCCTGAACCTTTTTATACATCGGTCTGGTGACAAGCATGACTCCGAAGACGATTACGGCAAGAACAGGTATGGCGGCAACAAATATAAGGGCAGCTTTTACATCAATGGTAAATGCCATGATCATTGCACCGAATACGATAAACGGAGAACGGAGGAACAGTCTGAGTACCAGGTTTACACCGTTCTGAATCTGATTTACGTCACTGGTCATCCGTGTGATAAGTGTCGAGCTGCCAAGCTTGTCGAGTTCGGTAAATGAAAGGCTCTGTATATGCTCGAAAAGCGAATGACGCATACGTGAGGAACAGCCGACAGCTGCCTTGGCCGAGAAATACTGGGCTGTGAAGGAGCAGGACAGACCGATGACGGCCAGACCGAGCAGCAGAAGCCCGGACCGAATGATGAGACCGTTGTCCCCGGAGGGAATACCGGTGTCTATGATGGATGCAATTACCAGCGGAACAAAGAGCTCGAATATAGCTTCAAGCATCTTGAAAAGAGGTGCGAGTACGCATTCTTTTTTATAAAATCTCAGATAAATCCAAATTCTTTTCATGATAATCTCCCGAATTGGTTTGTACTTATACTGCAAAAAGTATACGGCAAAAAAGGTTATTATTCTGAAACGGGGAGAGTGAATGTAAGCCGAAGTCTTCTTTTAGACTTGCGGATAATATCATCTGCCTGTGAATAGTGACCGGACAACAGATAAACTCTATCATTTATTCTTATGAAAGTAAATGGTTTTTAATAATCTTTTCTTCTTTCCGTGGCAAAAGCTGCTAATACCTCTTTAAGTAATCCCTGCATCCGTTGGCACTGACTAAAACGGGATGCGGTAATGGTGGTGAAGGCCTGGTTTTTGAAGACCGATATACAATAGATGGCAATTCATACGGTGGTTGTTTATTTCTTTTATGAAGGAAAATGAACCTTATAGGGTAAAAACTAATGGTACTCAATGTTTTTGATATGTTTGTCGGGATATTGCTTGCAATTTACAGAGAACTTGAAGGCTTGAATAACATTGGTTAAGAAAAACAGATTAATTAAACGCAAAAAAACAGACATAATTGACAATTTTGATAAGACGGTGATATAATATGTGCAGAAACATATGATGTCAGTAAAAATAATACATCAGCGTTTTTTAATTGTAATATCAAAACGTTTTTGAAAGGAAACTGAGAACATGAAAAGACGTATTTTAAGTATTTTACTATCGATTGTCATGCTTTTTTTACTATTGCCGACGATGGCATTTGCGGGAGAACCTGCAAATCTCAATTTGCTTTTTGTCAAAGGGAAAGGAACACAAAATGCACCATATCAGATTGCAACAACTGCCGAACTTGCACTGTTGGCAGATGTCGTCAATGGCACAAATGGTCAAATAAAAAACGATTGCGCTTTTACATATTTCATTCTGACAGCGGATATTGGTAGTAGCACGGACCCTGTTACGACAGTTATCGGTTCTGAGAGCAATCCGTTTGCAGGATACATTTATGGTGCTGACCATATGGTGTGGCTGAATATTGAAACCACAATGCAGGATACTGGTCTGATTGGTTATCTAAGTTGTGGAACTATTGAAAAAGTGAGAACAGTGGGTAGCGTAAAAAGCAGCAGTTACAATGTCGGCAGCATATGTGGACAAAACGACAAAGGTTACATTATAGGCTGTTATAATGATGCCAGTGTGACTGCTGAAAACTCGACTGTCGGTGGCATTTGCGGACATAATAATTATGGCACCATCACAAATTGCTGTAACACAGGCAACGTAAGTGGAATGATTACTGCCGGCGGTATTTGCGGGTACAATTTAAACAGCAGTATTACCAACTGTTTTAACTCCGGCGAGGTGAAAGGTGAACAAAATGTCGGCGGTGTTTGCGGGTTCAATTATTACGGCACCATCGTAAATTGCTTGAATTCGGCCGATGTGCGCGGCATACAGTATGTTGCCGGTGTGTGTGGCTACAATGGTAATTTCAGTACCCTGGCCAATTGTTATAGTAGGGGCAAAGTGTCTGTTAAAACTAATACTGATCCGCAGCATCTCGGAAGTGTGTGCGCATGGAATTCCGGATATGGTACAACTTTGGAAAACTGCTACTATGACAAAACAATAAGTTTACTTGGAGGGCTTACGGGCACTGAAGTGGCTGGAAAAGCATTTGGTCTGCCTACCGAACAGTGTAAAGCAAATGCAGGTGATACCACGATTTCAACCGGGTTAGCAGACAATAAGCCTCTTGTCGACCTGTTGAACAATTATACAGGCAATCATAACGAGTGTAAAAAATGGGCAATTGGGGATTCTGGCTATCCGGATTTTGGTATTGGAAGCAACGTAGCAAGGTTGACTCATAACGGAACAACAACAGATTATGCTACGCTTGCAGATGCAATCAAAGCGGTCAATTCCATCACAAGCACTTCTGTGAATGATACCGTAATTATGCTACTTGCGGATGCAGAATATGAAGGTGATATTTCAAAGCCATGTACCCTTGACTTGAACGGAAAAAGGTTGACTGTCAACACTAAGAATCCTTCTCCATTGCGTTGCGATATTAATATAGCGGGAGAATTTATTCTCAAAAACGGTGATTTGTATGATCCCAATTATCTGGACTCCGGAGCAAGCATGATTAATATTCCGGAGGGAAACAAAGGCATCATTAGGTTTGTGAATATCAATCTGACAGCAGACTCTGCATTTTGCATGAGAAGCGCCGAAGCGACCCTTGAATTTGATGGTGGTATATACGACGTAAAACGTCTGCTTAGTTGCGGAGGTGGACAGACGAACCGGGGTTGGCTTATAATCAATGGTGATGACAGCCAATATACTTCCGGGGAGGTTCATCCTACATATATTAAAATCAGAAGTTCTTGGCATTATGATTCGACTCATAAAGGAACAAGGGTAAAAATCAACGGTGGTTACTTTGAAAAAAACAGTGTCAATCTATATCCAAATTCGTCTAATACCGATATCCGCAATTATATAACCTCTGATCATATGTGGATTGACCTTGGAAATAACGGAGAAGTTAAGACGATAAACAATGAGGACGTTACATTTAGATATGGTATCGTTTATGCCAATACTGTTAACCTGAGTTTAGGCGAAGGCGCAACAATGGAGAATTTCCCTGATAATGTCGATAGTGGTTACTATCGAACACAAAATAATGTTAACACTCAATTCAGTTATCATTCGAATATGACGCTTCCTACAGCGGATAATATGAAAAAGTCAGGAGCTATTTTCGCCGGCTGGTATGATGATAATACGAAAGTGACAACTGTTGATTCAGACTACAACGGAAAGACATTGGTTGCACGTTGGATGTATATAATCAGTAATGAATCATCTGAAACGGAAAAAGACACTAACCATGGTTATGTTACAGTTGATAATAGTACAGTTGATGCGAATGAGACAGTTACCATGACGGTCATGCCGAGCGAAAATTATATTCTTGATAGTTTGTTTGTTTGCAAGACCGGATACCCTGCAACTACAGTTGCAGTAAAACAACAGTCGGACAGCGTGTATACCTTTAACATGCCTGTTTATGCGGTCAGCATTATGGCGACGTTTAAGCACAACCACAGCTATACATGCAGCGTTGACAGTAATATACCTAACGTTCTGAAAGCAACATGTATAGAAGGATGTCCGGACGGATATTATTCAACTCCGCATACACTTACTCTTGTTTCGCCGACGAGCCTTTTGTATGACGGAAATGCAAAGAAAGTGACAATTTCAGATGCTGAAAAAAGCAAGTGGACCGGTGCAGGATTTACAGTTCCGAATATTACCTATTCGGCAAAAGAGGGAAGCACTCTGACAGACGGCCTCCCTGTAAATGTCGGCAATTACACCGCAAGCATAACGGTCAACGGTCAGACGGCATATTTGGATTTCAAGATAGCTGAGAAGAAAGCGACAATTGATAGTGCACCCACAGCAATTATACTGACCTACAACGGAGAAGAGCAGGTCCTGGTTTCGGAGGGCACATCAAATGATGGCAAGCTGCAGTACAGGCTTGGAACAGACGGAACATATGGTGATAGTGTTCCTGCGGCTATGAATGCAGATACCTACACTGTTTATTACAAGGTAGTCGGAGATAACAACCACGTCGATTCGGATGAGGACAGTGTTGAGGTAACTGTCAGTCCGTTGAATATAACCGGTGCAACGGTCGGGGAGTTTGAAAAGATGACATATAACGGAAGCGCACAGACACCTTCAGCTACAGTGACGATTGGAAAACTCACGGCGACAGGTATCTGGAGCGATGTTATCAATGTGGCTGATACCACGGGCTTTACCGCAAACGGAAACTTTATCGGAACTATAGATGATGTGGACACTGGTATGCTGAAAGCAATTG
>JAZLIK010000101.1:0-29885 GCA_045617345.1 Lachnospiraceae bacterium
TGCCTGCTGCGCAGTCAGTCGCTGCTTCGCAGCTGAAAGCTTATTCATGTGTTTTGAACAGCCTCCATAGTCGGATAATAATACCCGACTGTGAATAGTAACCGTTAATCATTCTATTATTTTTTTAAGGAGACATTATGGATAATTGTATTTTTTGTAAAATAGCAAATGGTGAGATTCCTTCCGCATGTGTTTATGAGGATAATGATTTTAAGGCAATTCTTGATATTGCGCCCGCTGCAAAGGGACATGTTCTGATTCTTCCCAAGAAGCACTGCCAGGACCTTCTCAGTATCGATTCAGAGGTTGCATCAAAGGCACTTATGCTTGCTTCCCGGATTGCCAATGCCCAAAAAAAAGCACTCGGCTGCGACGGTATCAACCTCCTTCAGAACTCCGGCGAAGCTGCATGGCAGTCGGTAATGCACCTTCACATTCATCTCATTCCCAGATACACGGACGACAATGTTACAGCTCCCTGGGAGCATCTTGAATATGCCGAGGGCGAAGCAGCTCAGTACGCGGAGAAAATCAAGAATGAAATAAAATGATGGTGACAAGGTCAAATACCCAAAAGACTCGTCAAGCAAATGCTTGAACGAGTCTTTATTGCTTTTGCCCGCCCAAAGACACGAGAAAACATGTCGTTTGCGACATACTGCGCAGCTTTTGCGTCGCGTCAGCGACAAAAACCGAAAGCAAAAGCGTGCGCATCCTCGCGGAGCGTTTTTTACTTTATAGGACGCAATTTCCTATAAAGTAAAAAATCGAGTAGGGCAGGATAATCCGTCCCTACTCGATATGTACGAGCTTATCATCTGATAATGTTCATCATGATATGTTCATTTGCAATGTTAATACCTGATTATTTAACCGTTGCACCTTTAGGAGCTCCCGAAGCATTAATCAGCCTTGAATATCTTATGATAACCTGAGCCGGCACGATAAATGCTGCATTTAAAGCAATATTCTTAAAAATATTTGCCCCCATCTTTGAAGCCTTCAATTTTACTGTCTCAATTCTGATATCAGCCAATTTTCTGCACCCTGCAAACGCCATCTCACCAATCTTATATACAGACGAAGGAATCGTAATACTCTCAAGTGAGCGACACTTGTAAAATGCTTTCTTTGCGATAGACTTAAGTCCCTCATCTAACTCAACAGTCTTCAGCTTGTAGCATCTCGAGAATGCATAAGAACTGATTTTCTTGACATTCTTTCCGAATACGACAGACGTAAGCGAATCACAATGTTTGAAAGCAAATATTCCAACAGTAGTCACATTGTCACCAAAAGTTACCGTCTTAAGACTGTCACAGTTTCGGAATGCATTGTTCCCGATTGTTACAACGTTGTTCCCGATAACCAGCGACTTCATTGCACCATTGTTTCTGAAAGCACCTTCGGCAATCGAAGTAACCTTATATTCAACTCCGTCAACCGTGATTGTATCAGGAATAACAACCTTCTTGACTCCGGGATTTGAGGGCTTCAGGTATTCAACCGTACCCTGACTGCTCTCCGAACCGTTTGCTGTTACCACAAATGTACCGTTAACCTTTTTTGCAGAAATAACATCACCGGTTTTGTGGATATCTGTCTTCTGCTCACCGTTGTCATTTTCGGGTACAACGGGAATCACATCATAATAATATCCGGAAGTAACACCTTCTACGGTTATATTAATATTCTCCGAAATATCATTTATCGAATAAATTCCCTGAACCGGTTCAACAACTTTTCCGTTTGCCTTTACTGCATAGCTTTCAATCGGAACATAACCATCATTTATAACAACTCTGAATGAAACACTCTCACCCTTACGTACTTCAAGTCTGTCATCCGTCTTGACTGTATACATTAAGCTTGAAGGAAGAATAACTTCATAGAAGTCAATAGGTGCCGATACGGCCTGTTTATCCTCTTCAAGAAGAGTATTACGTACAACAACGCAGTACCTTCCTGATAAAAGATTATCAAATGTTACTGTATTGTCAAAATACTCTCTGAAATCAGATTTCTGAAGTTCTGAAGTCTTCGCTTTGCCTGTTTTTTCATCATATTCGGCAAGTGCTATATAATATACCATTACATCTTCAGAAATGCGTTTTCCATCAAATACCTCTGTAGGATCATAATATCCGCCGGTTGCTCCATTACCTTTAACAGTAATTGAACAGTCCACATTAGCGGTAATTACGCTCTCGTCAAGAACCACAGGAACATCTCGCTTTACTCCGGAAACTGTAATATTCTTGTTTTCATGAATATCACCAATAACATACATTCCGTTTTCATTCTTGTTCAGAATGTCATCATTTGCCTTCAGCGTATACTTCTCGCCTTCAACATACTCAGGATCAAATACAATGCTGAACGTAAAGTTCTCAGACTCCGGAACAAGTAGCGAATCCTCTGCAACAGCTTTATACATATAACTTTCAGGAAGAGTTACATCAAAGAATCTGAGAGGTTTCGATATGTACTGCTTCTCTTCATCCAGGAAAATATTTCTAATCACTATACAATAGCTGCCCGAAGTAACATTCTCAAACTTCACTGTTTCATCAAAATACTTCTTAAAATCATCTTTTGTAAGCTTTTCTGTCTTTGCCCTTCCGGTCTTTTCATCATATTCGGCAAGTGCCACATAATATACATCGACAGCTGAACTGCTACGCTTTCCGTTTACAACCATCGTAGGATCATAATATCCACCGATAGCTCCATTTCCTTCTACGACAACCGTTCCGCCCCGTACAAGAGAAATAACCTCTTCGTCCATACGGACAGGCACATCTCTCATTACACCGTAAACCTTGATATCTGTATTGTCAGAAACATTATCAAGTACATATTTACCATTACTGTTTCTTTCAACCACTTTTCCGTTAGCCGTAACCTTATAATAATTACCCTCAACATATTCCTCTTCAGGTGTCACGGTAAAGGTAAAGCTCCGGCCTTCAGGTATGAGCATAGAGCAGTCAGTTTCTGCACTGTATGCTTCACTCTCTGGCAATGTCATGTCAAAGAATCTCAAAGGCGCCGATACATACTGCTTATCTTCATCAAAGAAAATATTTCTGACTACGATACAGTAGCTTCCTGATTTAAGTCCTTCAAACTTCACCGTTTCATCAAAGTACTTTTTGAAATCAGAAGTTTCAAATCCATCAGTCTTTGCTTTTCCCGCCTCCTCATCATACTCAACCAGTGCGACATAATAAACATCAATACTATTGTCATCGCGCGTTCCGTTCACTACATGATCGGGATCATAATATCCTCCTGTAGCTCCGTTACCCGCAACCTCAACAGTTCCTCCCGGAAGCATTGAAATAACATTTTCATCTAAAACTACCGGAACATCATACATGACACCCTTGACAGAAATCGTGTAATCCTCTGTTATATCTTCAATTACATACTTTCCTTCTGTATTTCTGGTTAATGCATTTCCATTTGCGCTTACCTCATAGTAACTGCCTTCAACATAATCAGCTGACGGCTTGATATCAAAGGTAAAGTCATCTCCTTCAGGAACAATAACCTGTTCATCGGTTACTACAGAATACACCTTGCTCTTCGGTAATGTCACATTATAGAAGTAATATACATCCGATACATACTGCGTACTCTCTTCCTTCTTACTGCTTCTGACAACAACGCTATAACCTCCGGGTTCAAGTCCCTCAAATGTTACTTTTTCATCAAGGTATTCCTTAAAATCAGATTCGTTAAGCTCATCATCAAATATTGATTCTCCAAGGTCATCATATCTTACAATAGCGACATAATATATATCCAGGTCATCACGGCATCCGTTCTTTACGTGCTCCGGATCAAAATATCCGCCGCTTGCTGCATTTCCTGCCACTTCGATTTTTCCACCCGGAATAAGTGCTATAGCCTCCTCCTCAAAAGAAACATCTGTATCCAGCATTACTCCATGAACTTCAATTTCAATATCAGATGTAACATTCTGAATCACATAATTTCCCGTTGTATCGCAATCAACAGTTGCACCATTAACTTCTACTTTAAAATTTTTACCTTTTGTGTACATGCCTGAAATGTCAACATTGAAAACAATATCATCCCCAAGAAGTATTGTATCGTTGATAACATCAGTATATACGTTATATCCTTCTCCTGATGTCACTGTCTGCTTATAAAAACCTATTTTTTCGGATTCCGCTATATTACCCTCACTATCCTTTACCAACAGACAGTATTCGCCATAATCAAGATCATTATACTGTAGCCCATTCAGGTCGAAGGACTTAAATGAATCCTTTTCGGGCTGATTTCTGTCCTCATATTTTACAAGCGCCATCTGATATGATGCTTTATAATCATTCAGACTCGAAGCATTCTTAGCCAATGCTATATCATATGCTCCTCCTCGTACTGCATTTCCTGAAACAATGATATTTCGCCTGTCTGTAAAGCTTATCTCATTCATATCAATCGTCAGAGGAATATCACTGTTTGAAATATTTTTAGTAATCGACTTAATATGATCCTCCTTCTCTTGATCACTTAAGTTACTGTTCTTTGCTGCGTTATCCGTCAGCGTGACAGTATATTCACCGCTATACTTGATATCAACAGTTTCATTATAACTTGTTGTATTTACCGCCGTTTCTCTGTTAAATCCATTTACTTTAAGTTCATATATGCCGTTCGGTACTTCTGCGGCAATTTTCAATTCTTTTTCAGTACCGTCAAATCCCGCTGACAGGCTGGCAGATCCCCTTGAAAGGAAATCAACAGGAATAATGACTCTGGTCCAGGATTCCGTTTCATCACTGTTCTTTGAGACCATAACGCAGTAATATCCGTTATTCTCCACAATCCACTTGCCATCATTTTGCTCAATTTCAGTTGCGGCAGCCAAATCACTGGTTACTGAATACAACACTTTTACAGTTTCATCCGCCTCACACGCATAATTACACATAATATACGGTTTCTCGGTTAATACATTATTATTACTTATATCAACCGATTTGCCATTTGCATCAACAATATGTATATTATCCGAAATTAATTCAGGTGCATACGCACTGCTTTCTGCAGCTACCTGCTCTGCAAACCACTGAACATAAAATGTTGTTATTGTTTCGTTTCCTGAAATATCCGATACAACCAGATTGTGCTTACCATTTTCGCTAATCTCGACTTCAAAGCTTGCAAATGTATCACCATTTGTTTTTGTAACATTACTAACATTCTTGCTGTCAAAACTTACAGTTGATATTCCATTATTATCAATTGCATAAACAGTAAACTTAACAGGGTTTGTCGTTGTTCCTGATACAGAGATTGAACTAGTATCCGGCATGCTTCTTCCAACATAAACCACCGGTGATTCTCCATCACGAACAGGAACCGGATCCGCACTGTTAGAATATGTAGCCTTGTACGAGTCAATTACAGCATCCTTTTTCGCAACAATCGTAACCGTATGAATAGAACTGTTCTCATTATTAAAAGTCCATGTACGGTTTCTCAACGTGTTACTGTCCTTGTCTTCAGCACTGCCTGAGCCTTCATTCAAAGGACTACCATCCAATAATATCGTAACATCACCCATAAATCGTAAGGTTATAGAATTTGCCACGGTATTAAAACTGATCTTAGCGTCATCCTTAAGTGCAACACAGTAATCTCCGTTAGTAGCTTCAGATAACATACCGAAATCCCAGTCACGATTAATCTCTGCTGCATTTACATCAGTTGCAGAATCATCAGCGTTAATAAACTTATAGCTTGAATCATCTTTGTAGATGTTAATGTAACTGTCCTTTGCATTTACTTTATATTTTATCTGGCATACAGCATTAGTATTCTTGTCTTCAACCCTGATAATTCCCGATGGAATCTGCCCGTTCTGAATCAAATCCGCACATTCTTTTCCGGGTGTCATCACAATTGAATTCAATGAAGGATCATAATACAGAATACCAAGTCTGGCCTTCCAATTCTCTGTTCCGTCAGTCACATCCGATACCGAGATACTGCTCTCTGTTACGGTACTGTCAAAAGAAACCGGAATGTATAAGGTCTGCCCAAGCGTTGCTGTAATAGATACAGGAACATTAAATCTTGTCATATGTTTCTCTATATTTTCGCAAACATTATTCTTGGAGTTATACTCACCTGAATGTTCAGATGAATATACCTCTGTTGTCGCATCATAATTCAGGCTGTCTGAATCTGAGAACACTTCTGCTCTCAAATGAAGACCGCTCATATTCCTGCTGCTGATGAAGCACTCCTTCGGAATCAGCAGTGTTCCTTTTATTTGTCTCCTGTAACCTTTTTTAATACTCTGTGTACCAAGGCTGTCATCCTCGTTTCTTAATGCAACGATACCATTTTCTAAATCATTGGATGTTATTGGTATGGACTGAGCACTGATAATCTGTGTCTGTTTCATTGTCTCAATATTGCTTCCGGTAAGATCAATCGGTCTGTAAATATCTTCACCTTCCTCATCTTTTTCACCGGTAGCATAAGTCAACTGAGCAAACACATTATCTACATCCGAATTTCCATGGTTTCCAACCCAGGCATCAATATTGTATCTGACTTTTCCCGAATCAATTCCTTCGTAATTCAAAGTAAAGTTTTCAAGAATAAGCTCAGGTCTTGCATCAAGTATATACAGATTTCCGATTTTATCACTATATGCGGTTCCGCCGGTACTCTGGATATATTCGGAATCCTCAGATATATCCAGCCGGAATTCTGTACCTGTTTCCAAATCATGTGATAATTTATCACCATCAAATTGAAGTTCTCTCTGTTCTCCCGGTACAATACTGTCACGAATTGTCCACTTGGCAATTTGTGATTCACCTGCTTTAAGAACAGCTGTAATTGGATTGTTTTCACTTCCTCTTATAGCTGCTGTTCCGGTATTTGATAAACGTATTGTTCCCTTCAAACTGCTTCCTGCCGAAAAGTCAAATGAATTAAACTCAATACTGTTAAATGTCAGTTTCTGCACGCCGTTACCAAATACAATTGCATAAAATCCTACATCAGTTGTCGTAGTATCGGGAACTACCATTTCGATTCCTGAATCCTCTGCATTTTTCTTAAAGGTTTTCTTAGTCAGCTTCTTCATAGTAGCTTCAGTCAAAACGACCAGCCTGTTTCTCATTTCAGGTGTCGCTCCTTCTTCACCTTCGTACAAATAACTGTCTGTTGTCATCTGAAGATTACCGAAGGTAAGTGTGTCCATGTCTCCCTTATTTCTTGAGTCAGTATATTCGGATACGGCTTTCTTGTAATCGCTGTCAGTTAATTCATCAACTATACCAAGATATGCTTTTTCCTGATCTTCATTTGAAAGATTATATTTTATTGCATCTTCATATACCTGCAAGTGATTCATTGCAAGTATGTATGCTGCTCCAAATTTGTTAGCCTCAGCATCCCAATATGCGACATAAACAGCATTGTTACTCGTATTACTAACCGGTGCCACATATACCAGTGCCATCAAACCGTCAGCATCAGAATTGATGGACACACCTGTTCCTGTAGTCTGGCTGAAAATAGGTAAAATGTTAAACGTCTCACCATTAAACATCTTCTTGATTTCAGCTTCTCTAATCATATATGTGTTTCCGCCAAGTTCATATAAAAGCACCAATTCATTATTTGTTCCATCAATCTTTGCTCTAAGGAACTGAATATTTGAGAATAACGGATCATCTATTCTGTTAATGCCGGATGAAACATATTCACCGTCCTTCAATATGCATTTGTCATAATTGTCACTTGTACATTTAGCATAATCTACAACCGACTTAATACATATAGGTTCTTCAGCATCACCGATTTTTCTGATATACATGCGTCTGATTGTTGCAAGTTCAGTATTTTCGTTGATGTTCTCAACAGTTGCCACAGCTTTAGTGCCTGACTCTGTCTGATTATAATAAACCGTCTCAGCAGTTGTATAAACCACATAAGTATCATCATTGTTTACAACTGTATCTATATTTTCAACAACCGTTCCGGCTGCAAGGGTTGCAATCGAAGTTTGTGTATTATCATCCCCTGCAAAAACAATTTCTGACTGCGAACCATACATCTTGTTCAGTTCGGACTGGGTATTCCAGTGATAGAGCGCGAGAACATGTGATGCATCAACCGTATTCTTTGTACCAATTTCTTCTTCTGTAAGTCCGTTTACTTTGATAAGGTATTGTTTCAAAAGACTGTTTGCCTGTGTATTTTCATCCGACAAAGACTTCACAAACACCGTATCTTTTCCTACCTGTGAAAGGTTCGATAAAAATACAGCCGATCCCGATACAGGTCTGCATACCTCAGTGGGTTCAGAAACATTTCCTGTTTGTGTATCAAATGATGTACGCTTCAAAAGCATATTTTTTGCAGCTTCCGCAGGACTTTCATAAGCTTTTTTCTCGCTGTATCCGGTCCATGAAACATATATGTTCGTTCCGGAAACATCCACATCAAAATCTATATCTGCGTACTCGTCATTATCAATATTCAAATATGTAACCGTATCTGATTCATTTTTCGGATTCACAAGACCTTTAAGTGTTCTGTTTGTATCCTCAGTTTCATCAAATACCAGCTTGCTTAATACCAGTCTGGTAACTACTACATCACTACCTGCCTCATCCTTAACTGTAGTTGAAATCGGATAGAGAATATAATTTTCCCCATCGGCCTTAAACAGCTTATAAGAATATCCTGCATCCAGTCCTTTTACAAGCGTTTTAGCATCACTTGATGTATTATATCCCGAAAGCTGGAACGGTGCGCTTACATCTGTGGGATTATAAGCCTGCTGATTTATTGCACTCTCATTTGCAGATGCAAACTGTACATTTCCGCTTACATCCTGAGGTCCCGATATTCTCATCAGGCCCGCTCCGGCGCCGTCAGCCGACACATCTTCTTCAAGGCTATGACCTATTATACTTCCATCTTTATACTTATTTGTTTTCTCCCATATAGTATAATTTCCATTCGCTGTAAGGAAAGAAATCGTCCATTCGGAATCATACTGCTGATTTCCCGGATTAACTTTTCCATGTACAGTCATAGCTATAGCATCAAACGAGAAATTAAAGAACAGACATTGAATATTCAGTCCAAGGCTGAGACTCCAGTCAAATGAGCTCATATATGCAGGTTCATATCCCTTTGTCTCCTGTATATACTGACCAAATACTATTTCTATAGCCAGATTTGTCTTGCAATATAATTCAACAGAAAGAATTTCAACACCAACCCCGACGCCTGCTTCAATAGAGAATGACGGTTTCACTGTTACTCCGTTGAAATGAACTGTACTGTCCGTACCGGAGATTCCCTTGATGCTGTCCGGATTCAGTTTACTTCCTTCGAGCCAGGTCAAAACAATTCTGACCTCTGCATCATAGTCTTCCATTAAGACATCCGTGTTTCCATCAGAATAAACGCTTCCCCGGGATAATATTTCGCTTCCCTTGAATATTTCAAGATTATACTTTCCTGACAGATTAAGTCGTATTCCCCTAACGCCGCCATTCTTCTTGCTAACATTCAGAGTGAATTCCAAAGTATGCTTATCATCTGACAACTTAACATTCTTAAGTGCATTATTGACTGTTTCTATTGTCCTGTCGCACTGAAGACCAATTCCCAATGAAAGTGAAAGTCCGATTTTTACATAAACATAAACTGCCGGGCACGATACAAACCTGTACTTAACGGTAAATGAAATTCCGGCCGTTGCCGATATTGCTGCACTCTTAAACCTCCATGCATCATCAACGTCATTATATTCAAATATCATTGCGAACTGAAGCTGAAAAGAAAGCGAAAAGCTTCTGCATGCCGACTGCGGTGTCAGTCCTGATGCTTTTTCATAATCACCATCATTCTTCAGCCAGTTTTTAAATCCCGGACCTTTTCCATTTTTTCCAATGCTATCAATAAAATCTTTAAGCATCAGAATATCGCTGTTTGCATCACTCACACCTTCTATAATGTGGTCAACAAGAGTCTTTTTATCAAGGTTCGTGTTAACAGCCTTTTGCACGGTTTGACTTACAACTGTATTGCCGGATCCATCATTGGCCTTTCCCTCTGTCTTTGTCAGGTTTTCAATAGGCTGACCGCTGTTTTTATCCACAACTTTTACTTCAGTTGTAGTTACACCATCTTTCATCTGTTTTTCTGTCGTCTGTTCAGTCTTATTTCCTTTTCCATCCTCTATTGTTACACTTGTGATATTCCCGTTTGTCTTTTTGTCAACAGTATTATTTCCATCACTTGCAGTCGGTGTTGTCTGATTATTGTTATCCTTATTTTTCGGTTTGGGAGCACTGTATGATTTAAATGTTTTTTCATAGACAGGTAATCCCATCGATATTGCAAATGTATTACTATTAGATGAAAAATTCAGATAATCACCATATCCCAAATTCAAAGACGGCATGCTGACACTGAGATCGGCGCTGAAAGCATCATATTCATTCTCGCCTTCCGGCTCTTTGGCTTCTGCACCCTGCTTATTGTTCTCAGTTCCCTCCATATTGAGAACATTCAGTGAACTCTTCAATGCCTTAAGCGATCCAACAGTAAAACTTTCGATACACTCCGAATCTATTTTTTCTGTCACATCATTGTCATATACTGCCAGTCCATATGTGGATCCATCAACAAAGGCTCCGAGATAGTTATTAATCTCATCGGCATCGAAAATACTTACCGGTGACTTTGTGATATTCTCCTGAAATGTGACTGCATCGGGATTTTCAAAGTCTGCGATAAGGTTTCCGACAAATTTGGGCTCCCAAACATATTTGGTCGACTCGCTGCTTGAAATCAGTTTGTCGTCCTTGTCGTATTTCATTTCCGATTCTGTAATAGCTATCGGTGATGATGTGTCTCCGCCAAGAGGTATGTCAACATAAAAGAGACCCGTTTCCCTTAGAATCTCATTTCCGTTCACATCCTTCAGATACATAGGGAAACCTGTCATATTATTTCCCTTTATGTATCGGTTTGCTTTCTGCTGTTCTGTCATTTTTTTCTCGGCAGTCTCATCGGTAACACCGCTGGTAAAATATGGAACAACATTTATGGTTGCTGTTGAATCTTCTCCGGGAGGCGTGTTAATACACTTGTAATTCATAGAAAAATATACCTTAAAATAGTACTGATATATCTTCCCGTTCTCCTCATACGGAGCATATTCGTTCTCTGCTCTGTCTACATCAAGTCTCGGTTTCAGGAGTTCATTCTCGTCAAGCTTTCCGTCACCATCCTTGTCAAAATATAAATCGACATGGTCAATAGAAGCCTTCATGGTACTTTTTTTCGACAGGAACTTACTGTCGTAAAAATAAAATGTAAGATTTGAATTATTTAAATCTGCTTCTGTAATATTAATTGTATCATTGCCCTTATATACTTTCTGATTGAAAATAATCAGATCATCCTCATCCTGTCCAAGATTTACCGACTTAACATTATCAACATCTTGAATCTCTATGGTTGAGGTATTGACAACAGTATTATAATCAGTAGAATATTGTCCGTTAAGTTTTTTAAACTTCGACGCATGATCAGGTATATTATAACTATATTCAATTATTCCAGCCTTATCCGCCGTCTTCGTAAAAAACTCTTTCCATGCTTCTTCATATTCTTCACCGTTTGTTGAAGATGAAATATCCACACATATCGTCTGTTTTGACGTCAAAACGAGATTAAGCGTATATTCATCACTGATATCACTCTGTTCCATTTCATCCCAAAGCATGGTAATATAGTAATAGTAATCACCGTTTCCATCCGTTGCTGCCTCGACTCTGGCAGCGACTTTATTTCCATCTTTATTTGTCAAATACACAGAATCATCGGCTTTATTAAATGTTGCTATTTCATAATTTAGTAATTTATTAAGTTTTACAAAAATTGTAGAACCTACATAAATCTGTCCTTTCTGATTTGCTCCTCCTTCTTTAGTCTTAAAGCCCACTTGGACGCTATTGTACAGTGAGTTATATGTATCAGAGCTTAACGGTTTATTGTCAAGCGAATCAGCATCCGTATAAAGATTTAGTTTAAATGTACTGTTATTGAAAACACGACGTTTAAGTGCTACTTCATCCACGTAAAATTTTGTTTTACCGTTTGTGTGAACATCGTCGTCTAGTAGTTTATTATCTGTACTATCGTATACCTCGATGTACGCATTTACTTTCATTTTCGTTGCATCAAAATCAATGTCCTTTGTAGCTGTTTCATAATAAGCGCCATTTCCGTTAACATAAACAAAATTACCATTGCCATCTACATGCTTGGTGTGTTTTGTCGTAAGAATACTATAACTCATATCCCCTTTGAAAATGCCAAGATCACGATATCCATACACTTTAAACTCGGCAGTAGGTCTGGCATACCTTACAACTTTCGATTTATTATTCTTTGCTACCCCACTTTTTTCTACATGTGTTTTCATTGATACAGATGAAAACATATAACCAGAGTGTTTATATGCATCTCCTTTTGACATAATAATAGCATTATCCGTATTAGCACACGCGCGAAGCATATACACTCCATTCTTCCAGCTGTTACTACATTCACCATAATAATTATCGTCTTTGTTTAATGCTATTTTATCAATTTTTTCGTCTTTGTTTTTTGCTTCGGTTATATCACTCTCCAACCTGTATCCCGATTCTCCGCCAACTAAATACGCATGCTCTCCCCAATAATTGGAATTCTGATTTGTCGATTTAAATTTTAATCCCCAGCTTCCATCACCGCTATACACCTGACCGTCAATAGCACTTTCCACATGTTCTGCCCACACAGTATCCATATCAGAAACATCATCCGATATTACCGTCGTCGTTTTTCCATCGGATACCAGACTGTCATCTAATGTAACAGCCAGACTGCTGACGTCTGTTCCGTCATGCATTGCCATAATACTTTCCGGATTAAGTCCTTCTTTCGAAATCTGTGCCTTTCCCGAACTGACAAGATTTATAACTGCAAGACTCTTTTCGTCTTCAAATGAACATAATTTGTCCTCTGTTCCACCCTTGATATTTGAAAGAACCAACGCGAAGTTAAGACTTTCGCTTCTTTCGTTCTCTGCTATCAGCGGAATTCTGACAGTTACCTCAGATACACTTCCGACGAAAGACATGAATCCATTGGTCTCAGCATACTGATATCCTGCTTTCGCAGTCATATCAAGAGTTGAATAATCTACCGAAACCGGATACATTGTATCACCTGTACGTTTTACCGTCACATTAACATATCCATCATCCTGATCTGCAGAAATCTCAGTTACTTCAAATCCAATCTTAGAAGCTCCCTTGGATTCATTATCGCTAACCATCAGAGTACATGTATTACATAATTCAGATGTTACACCGCCCTTGCAGCCTACAATTGTAAATATTCCCAGCTCATCAAGTTCATTTATATTATCATCCACTGCCTCAATAATAATATTCTTGACCCACTCATTCTCTGCAAAGGTAATCTCAAATTCGTAGGAATCGAATTCGTTACCAAAATCGATTGTTGAATATGTTGGTTCCTCGTATTCATATTCCAAAACCGTTATTTCAGAAAGAACGCCTTCTGAAACATACGAATTGCCAAGCAATGATTTTGTACAGTATGTATTATCGTTTACAGTATATAGCATTCGGTAATCATGAGCCCAGCCTGCTTCGCCGCTTTCTTCATTTATCCAAAATATATCCTCATATCCTGCAATGATTTCACTGTCACAAGCTTCCAAAATATCATCCCAGGTATCCGCATATATATTACCATCCTCACCAATATACAGATCACTTCCAACCTGCCACTGATATGAAACATCTGCTGTCTCAGGTACACTTATTCCGCTTACGGCAAGTCTGATATCCGTGCCATCTTCAGAGACATTCTCATCATTTTCTTCAATAATATTCAGCTCCAGCTTTGCGTCATTATCAGCAATCATGGGAGCTATTCCGAATGCCTGTCCCGATGCTGCCGAAATAGGATTCTCATACGAAATAACCAAATCCTGTGTAGCTGATGCGGCATAGTCGTAATTTACTGTCTGTCCGTCCTCCGATATGGTAGTGGCTGCCGGACTATACTGAATCTTCACAGTAGCCTTTCCTTTTGTACCGCCCACACGATATACAGGAAGTACAATTTTTTCAGGAATACTCTCTCCGTCAGGTTCTGAAGGTCCGCCTTCCGCAACATCCGCCTGATAATCACCAAAAGCAAATGTACCATACGGATACAGTTCTTCCCATGTTTCATCATACTCCACATCGCCGTTTGGAGTTCTGATAACTAACGATTCTTCCGATCCTGTAGCAGTGGGAATAATCTGCCCTTCTGCATCATTCACTACATATGCCAGTGAACATACACCCTGTGATGACAGCACCATCACAATGCACAGAATCAACGCAACAATTCTTTTTTTCATAAATTTTCTCCGTTCTCATATATTTTAATCAAATACCTTCTCCGGTATTGGTTAACATAATAAAAGCGTCTATATAATAGACATTAAAATGTAAAAACGTACTGCATGCTGTCAACTGTAAAAAATGCATGCATCCCGATGCTATAAGCATTTGAGGAGAATTTGTATCAATACACATACAAATCACCTAAAGAAATATTTTAATATAGATTAATGTATTTGTCAACATTTAATGTGTGAAATTTGTAGTTTTTTTATTTTTGATAAATTTGCTTTTGCCGATTTTTTTACATTTTTTCAATCATTTTTCAAATTATTGTCTGTATTATTTTTTCTTTTTCAAAAATTGTTCGGTTGTTGCAAACAATATTTGCCATATTTATACCAAACGGTATAATCATCTGTCTCGCTGAAAGATAAACAGCTGAAATTTTTATAAAAATTCTGTTTTACGATGTTACCCTTTTGCAGACATTTATTCAAGACTCGCAACCGCTTCGCTTGTTGCTCGTTAAAAGCAGGTTGCTTCGCAGCTGTCAGGTACGGGGATTGTACCCCTCACCTGACAAAGCTTGTGCCCACCGTCTAAAGGCAGTGGGTTATCTTTCTGCTTTTATATAAGCGTGCGCATCCTCGCGGAGCGTTGTTTACTTTATAGGACGTAATTTCCTGTAAAGTAAACAAAAATCGTCCCGTTTTCGACAGGACGATTCATGTTATAATGCCGGGATCAAATAAGCATGACACAAGCCGATGCCACGCATTGCATTGCCTTACATTTCATACTCTCGCAACGTTGAAAGCACTGTCTCTATAGTGCCTTTATCTGCACAGTTTCCGAAAGACCTTTTTTCCTAAACAGCTTTGTATATGCTTTCAATTTATCAGCCGGTACATAAATAACCGCATTTTTCGATACTCCTCCAAATGCGTTGGCCGCAACATTTTTAGAATTCAACAGTTCAGAAGTGATTATCAGTTTTTTTAACTTTTTACATCCATAGAATGCATTTTTACCGATATAGTTCACTTTCGACGGTATGTTAAGTGCTTTCAAAGATTTGCAATTTTTGAAAGCACGTCCTCCGATATACGTCAGACTGTCGCTCAGTTTCACATTCTGAAGAGCATTACATCCTGCAAAGGTGTATTTGCCAATCAGCGAAACATTTTTGCTTAAATCCGCCGTTTCCAGATTTTTACAATTTTGGAATGCATACCTGTAAATCTTTAATACATTTTTTCCAACAGAAACCGTTTCTATTTCTGAGTTTCCCTTAAAGGCACTTTCAGATACCGATATAACCTTTAGCTTAACCCCGTCAACTTTTACTGTTGCAGGAATTGAGACACTTGTTTCACCCTCATTTCCGCTGCAGGATATTGTTTTGTTTTTCTTGGATACATTTTTATAATCAAGTTTTTTAACAACCAGCTTTGCACTGTCACTTTCTTCTGTAGCGTTGTTTTTATTCTCTGATTCACCCGTACCCGACCCGGTTTCTGATGATACATCTCCACTATCACCATTTTGTCCTGAATCTGTTTTTTTACCTGTTTCATCAGTAATATCAGAGTCAGCTATATTCTCCTGTTTCGTATTTTCACCCTGATTTATACCTTCATCGTCAGAATCACCGTCTGTCTGTTCAGGCTGAATTGTGGATGTAGGCTGAACAGAAGGTATATACGGTACAGGAGTGTACGGTATCGGAATATATGGCATGGGGATATATGGTATTTCAGGCTCTTCCGTGCTTCCCGGTGTCTCCGGCTCTTCCTCCTGACCCGGTTCTTCGGCCTCTTCCGTACTTCCCGGTGTCTCCGGCTCTTCCTCCCGACCCGGTTCTTCGGGTTCTTCCGTGCTTCCCGGTGTCTCCGGTTCTTCCTCCTGACCCGGTTCTTCGGGCTGTAATGTTCCGACTCCTACCACCGTCAGATACCCCAGATTCTCCTTTATCTGATAATTGGTTTTTTCCGCTTTGCCATCCCACACAATTTCATAAGAATTAACCGACGTTCCTTCTTCCGTCTGTTCTCCCGTAATGTTAAACGTAACTGTCTCGTTACCAACAAGTCCTGAAATATTTCCCCCCGCCGTCAGAGGTGTTCCATCATATTGTTTTTCCGCCGATTCCGTAGTTACCGTCAAAACGGCAGGTTTCACTTTTACATAGACCTCCCCATAACCCTTTGCATAATTACCGGAATCCTCGGGAGTAAAAATCACTGCATATTTGTATGCAGTACTGAAGCGAACAGACGGCACTTCATCAGGAGTCTCAAATCTGAAGGTTCCCGTCAAATCATGTCCGTTATATATTGCACGACCATTAATTGTACTCTCTCCAAGTTTCTGACCATATGTAATATCGGACGCAGTAAGTGCTTCGAGTTTCGGTCTCAATCCGCTCACTTCAAATTTCAAAATTATATATTGTGAGAATTTCGATTCCCCGATACATACCGGTATTTCCAATATTTTTTCATATGCCCCATATGGAAGGTTCTCCTGCGGACGTATCGTAACTGTTGTTGATCCATTATTGTTCAGCTCTTCACAGGATGGTTCATTCAAAATATCAAATCCGATATCATTGTCATAATACAGTCTTGCACCAATGTTATCATAAACAGCTCCTGTTCCCGCATTCGTACTTATCGTCAAAGTCTTTGCCTCAGGAACAGAATATTCCAGTGATACCGTTCCAAAATCAAGTACGGTAACATCTGTTCCGATCAGCTCCTCAAATTCACAGGCTATATTCATGGTAGCGTCAGACATAATTATCGTCTTTTGATATACATTTGAATAGTTGTCTATAATAAACTGCTCACTTGACCTCCTCACAGTATCTGTCATTTCCGTGTCAGTCGGAGAATATTTGCCGCCCAGTAACGAAAATGTACAGTATCTTCTGTTATCAGCCGTAATCAAAAGTCTGTAATCACATGTATAATCATAAGTATCCGGGTCATACAGCTGGTCAATATCCAAAATAAGGATTTCATCAGTTGCACCTTCAACATCCTCCCATGCGACGCCATACTGTTCTCCCCAATAATCGTCAAACTCCCATTCGGTACTGCGCTGCCACTGATAGCTCAGCGGTGCCTTGGCTTCTTTCAGCTCCTTCGGAATTCCATTATCCCAAATCGGAGTCAAAAAGTACTTATCAACCGTTTTTCTACCAAGAATTACAGCCTGATAATCTTCTTCCGAAATACCATAGGGATAATACTGAATATCTACATCTGTTGGTGACGTTACTTCATCTTTGGTCAGCTCTTCCGATGTAATCGTCATTGATGCGCATCTGAATCCGGAATCTGCCTGCATTATCACCTGTAATGCCGAACCGGTTGCAATATCATCACCGGTCAGTATTCTTCCTGTCATATCTGCAATATATGCTCTTCCTCCATGTCCGGAATCAACATTAACAGAATATGCTTTCTTCGGATAAATATGAATTTTTATGTCAGATTTTGCAGTGATTACATACCCTTCGTCAGTTTTTTGAATGTCAGCTGTACCCTCAACCTCAACCTCTTCCGCAGTATTAATAACGTGCCTATTTTCCATGCTGTCAATTGTAAACAGGCAGTTGTATTCGTTTGAGAATGAAACTTTATGATATTGATTTCCCGACACAGCCGCATTATTTGACAGTATTACTTTGCCATAGTTATTCTTAATGCTTCCGGTATTCAGTTTTACTGTCCCGTAATTATATTCAATGCTTCCCGAATTGCTGCTCACTGAGCCGAAATTATATTTTATCCCGGCTGTATTGGTATTGTTCACAATGCTCCCGAAATTGGCATACAAATCGTCCGTATTGTTCACGATTGAAGCATAATTGCTTGTATTGTCCCGGTTTCCTGTCTCACTGCCATTTTCCGTCTGCTCACTTCCTATTTGCAGGTCCTGTGCCTCCGAATTCGTTTCTGAATAAACTCTTCCATCAGCTGCCCACACACAGCCACAGCCTTCAGAAAATACATATGCCAGAATAATCAACCAGGTCAGCATTCCTGTTGCCCTTCTTTTCCACCTTTTCATAGTAGTAATCCTCTCCTTGTAAGTGTATAGCATTAGCATATCACAATAAACCTTCAATGTATAGTATCAAAAAAAGTCTTTTATCAATAGCGGGATACTATTCACAGTCTGTCCAAAACGCATTCATATGTCGTGTATGATTGACAATCTCCCGACATAGCACCAATAAAGGATAATGTAATTTATACGCAGAAATAAACATAAATATCTCTTTCCGCATAAATCAAGTTCAAATTATCCCATTGATAACAGCCATCAAAAATGCTATGATGAATTGCGTAAGGGCATGAAACAAAATGTAAGTCACAGATTCATTCACAACACCATATTCATCGCAGAAACAGTTATTCTCATGCTCCATACAATGACAAAGCAGGAAAGGAAATACTATGTCTTCAAGCTCACCCATCGGAGTATTTGACTCCGGTATCGGCGGAATCACGGTGGTAAAGGAACTGATAAACCGCCTTCCAAACGAGAAAATTATATATTTCGGAGATACAGCCCGCGTACCTTACGGAAATAAATCTCCTGAGACCATCATCGCCTACTCGCGACAGATTGTCAGATTCCTGATAAACAAAGGAGTAAAGGCTATCGTTGTGGCATGCAATACCGCAAGCGCCGTGGCACTTGAAACACTTCGCAGTGAAATCACGGTACCCATTATCGGTGTTGTAAAACCGGGTGCAAAGGCTGCAGCCGAGGCCACGACCAACGGTAAAATCGGAGTCATAGCCACACGCGCCACCATTACGAGCGGCATATATGAGGACTTTCTCAGAAAAACCAATCCCGACACAGAGGTTCATAAACAGGCCTGTCCGCTGTTCGTACCGCTTGTTGAAGAGGGCTGGACCGATGATGATATCACCACGCAGATCATCCACCGTTACCTTGACGACATGCTTCGGGAAGGCATCGACGCACTTGTTCTCGGCTGTACGCATTATCCCCTTCTGACCGAAAGCATCAGAAAGGTCACCGGTCAGAATATAACACTCGTCAATCCTGCCTACGAATGCGCCAGGGAATTCAGCTATGTTCTTGAGGAGAACAACCTGCTGAACAGTGAAGCGCCGTCCGGCTCAGCACCGCATCCCCCGCATGAATTCTATGTCAGCGACAGTCCGGCTCAGTTTACGGGATTCGCCAACTCCATACTTCCCGAGGGAATAGTTACAGAAAAAACGGTAAAAACCATCACGCTGGAATAAAATACAGTGAACAGATTGCATCGGAAGCTTTTTCAGAAAGACGTACAGAAAAAATGAAAATCACAATAAAAAGCAGGCAGAAGGACATCAGTGATTCATGGGATATCCATGAATACGACGGTTCATTTGATTGCCTTAATGACAAATACTTTATCAGATATACGGAAAAAATCTATGAGGACGGAAAAAACATTCCCAAAGGTATCGATCCCGCTTCTCTGTCCGAGGACCGCGACAACTACGATCGAACCTGTGTCAGAACACTCGTCAAGGTTTTTGACAAATCTGTTGAAGTCACCCGTCAGGGAGCCGTCAATTCGAGACTTGTATTTTGCGAAGGCGAAACTCTCTGCAGCAGTTATCCGACCGCATACGGCAACTTTGAAGCGGAAATATACACAAAAAAAATAAGAATCAGCCATGAAAACGACTCATTCAGTGTCAGGCTCTTCTACTCGTTAAAGCTGAACGGAACCTTCGTGTCCGACTGCGATTTTGAGCTTAGCCTGTAAAACGTTACAACGCATATCATGATTACGGCGTCAAAAGAACTGACGCCTAATGATACACGCATTTCTTCGCACTGTGTGCTCTCGAAATGCTAAAAACATTCAAAATCCGCTCATTTTTCTTCGGAAAATGGCTACTTTTTTATGTTTTGGGCGCCATAAAGTCCATTATTTTTCTTACAAGCAAGCTTGACGAAAAATAACGTACTTTTGACGCTTGTATCATATCATATCCCGGGGGAGAAAAAACTATGCCTGAATTATCTGTCAGAACATCCACATTTACGGATTCATGTATTCGAAGAATGACCAGAATCTGTAACAAATACAATGCAATCAATCTTTCACAGGGGTTTCCGGATTTTGACCCGCCCAGAGAACTCACGGACAGACTTGCGGAAATAGCGCCCTGCGGACCTCACCAGTATGCGCTCACCTGGGGAGCTCAGAATTTCCGCGAAGCACTGTCAAAAAAACAGGCTCATTTTTCGGGAGTTACTTACGATCCCGATTCAGAAATATGCATCACCTGCGGAAGCACCGAAGCCATGATGGCTGCCATGATGTCGGTATGTAATCCCGGCGACAAAGTAGTCATCTTTTCACCATTCTATGAGAATTACGGAGCTGACACCATTCTGTCAGGTGCAGAACCCATCTATGTTCCGCTTGTCCCGCCGGAATTTAATTTTGATGCCGACAGGCTTGAAGCCGCCATGGGTACACCCGGAGTCAAAGCACTGATTCTGTGCAATCCCTCCAACCCCTGCGGAAAAGTTTTTTCGCCTGCCGAGCTCAGACTGATTGCCGGGCTCGCTGTAAAATACGATCTTTTCGTTGTAACCGATGAAGTGTACGAGCATATGGTGTACGCACCCTTTGTTCATTCCTACATTTCCGCACTTCCCGGCATGAAGGAGCGTACCATTGTATGCAGCTCCCTGTCAAAGACCTACTCAATCACCGGATGGCGTCTCGGATATGTACTTGCCTCCCCGATGGTTATCGACCGTATCAAAAAGGTACATGATTTTCTGACTGTAGGTGCCGCAGCCCCTCTGATGGAGGCCGCCGTAGCCGGTCTGAACATGCCGGATTCCTATTATGCTGAGCTGACCTCCGCTTATACGCACCGAAAGGACTTATTTGTAGGCGGTCTTCAGAATCTCGGTCTGACCTGTACCGAACCCCAGGGTGCTTACTACGTTCTTGTGGATGTGTCTGAATTCGGCTGTACCGATGACCTGGAATTCTGTGAACGCCTGATTCGCGATGTCGGCGTGGCCGCAGTCCCCGGCTCAAGCTTTTTCCGCGAGCCCGTCAACAATCTTATCCGTTTCCACTTTGCAAAAAAGGACGAGACACTGCTGGCCGCACTTGACAGACTGAGTTCCATATCCAAAATGAAATCCGTATAAACCGGCCTGCTTCGCAGCTTAATGCTTATTCGTGCGAGCAGTAACTGTGCATCATATCAATGATGATGTTTGTTGCATCGCTTTCCTTTGCTCTGCTCATGGCACCGATGTATTCCTCACGTTTATCATATACCGTGTTTATTGCATTTAAAAGACTTTCATCCGTTACCTCTTCTTCCTGAAGGACAAAACTGTATCCGTTCTTCCTGAAGGATTCCGCGTTCAGTATCTGGTCTCCTCTGCTCGCAGCTGCCGAAAGAGGTATCAGGACATTGGGTTTGCGAAGTGCCAGAAGTTCTGCCACGGCATTTGCTCCGGCACGGGATACTATCACGTCGGCCGCCGCAAACATATCCTTCAGGTCCTCGCTGACATACTCATACTGTCTGTAACCCTGAATGTTGTCATAAGCCGGGTCGGTTTTACCTTTTCCGCAGATATGAATAATCCGGTAATTCTTCAGTAGTTCGGTACTGATTTTCCTGACCGCCTGATTTACCGCAGCCGCTCCTGTAGAGCCTCCTACTACAAGCAGAACTCTGCTGTCTTTATCGAAACCGTTGATTTCAAGTCCTCTTTCCCTGCTTCCCGTAAACAGTTCCTTTCGAAGCGGTGTTCCGGTATGAACCGCCTTGTCGGCAGGCAAATACTGCAATGTCTCCGCAAAATTACAGCACACCTTCGTAGCCTTCTTTATGGCAAGTCTGTTTGCCAGTCCGGGAGTCATATCCGACTCATGAATAATGGTAGGAACCTTTCTTTTTTTTGCCGCAAATACAACCGGCACGGACACAAAGCCGCCCTTTGAAAACAAAACATCCGGCTTTATCTGCTTTACCAGTTTTTTTGCCTGAAAATATCCCTTGATAACCCTGAACGGGTCGGTAAAATTTTTCCATGAAAAATATCTGCGGAGCTTACCTGATGCTATTCCATAATAGGTAATCCCCATTTTTTCAATCAGTCCTTTTTCAATTCCGTTCTCTGAACCGATATATGTAATTTCAGCATTCTCTTCTCTGAGTTTCTCAATAAGTGCCATATTCGGCGTAACATGACCTGCTGTTCCGCCTCCTGTAAGTAAAACCTTCATAACCAGTCATTTCAGTGCGTAAGCGCAGCTACTGCTCACCGCCTGCTCAAAGCTCATTCATAAGCCCTGCATGCCGCACTGACTTTGCCTCCTTGCATATTTATTACCCGTGCAGATTCCCTGCTGTTTTTCACAGCGTCGCTCGTCTGCACGTTCTGTTGTATTTCACAGTATCATTTTGTCTGCATGCCCTGCTGTTTTCAAAATCGTTCTTCTGCACAGTCCGCTGTTTTCGGCATCGCTCTTAGGCACTGTCTGCTGTTTTCAGAATCGCTCTTCTGCACAGTCGCTGTTTTCAGAATCGCTCTTCTGCGCAGCCGCTGTTTTCGGCATCGCTCTTAGCCGCTGTCTGTTGACCTGCCTGCCCGGATGTGAAGCATTTTCCCGTCACGAATGGTGTCAACGGAAGATATTTTCAGTTCTCTGCCAGGTACTTCTCGATTGCAACAGCCAGCTGGTCGGGACACGATGTCGGTTTAAAACCGCAACGGATTCCCTTCAGTCTTGAAACAACTTCTTCCGCATACATTCCCTCAACAAGCTTTGCAACACCCTGTGTATTTCCGTTGCAGCCGCCGTCAAACCTGACGTTCGTTAAGATTTTACGTCCGTCTTTCTCTTCAATATCAAAATAAATCGCCTGTGAACAGGTTCCTCTTGTTACATATTTGTTCATTTTCTTCAAATCCTTTCTTATTTTTTCTTTCCTGCACCATAAAGCATGTGTTTATACTCTATTATTCACTATTATTCGACTACAAATTTGTTTTGGAGTTACTATTCACAGTCCGGCTCAAACCCATTCGTAAGCCCTGCCTGCTGTGCAGTCAGTCGCTGCTTCGCAGCTGAAAGCTTACTTCATGCAATCAGTTTCTCCCTTGTTTGTCCTCAGAGAACTATGGTAAACGGTCCGTCATTTAAAAGCTCAACCTTCATGTCTGCACCGAATTCTCCCTTTTCCACCACAGGCACTTTTTCCCTGCAGTATTCAACAAAATACTCATAAAGCGATTTTGCCATATCGGGCGGTGCTGCATTTGTAAAACCGGGTCTGTTGGAGCTGCAGTCCGCATAAAGAGTAAACTGCGATATCAGCAGCAGCTCGCCCTCTACCTGGGCCAGAGACAGATTTGTTTTACCGTTTTCGTCTTCAAAAATACGCAGCTTAAGCATTTTGTCCGCGTATTTTCTCACAGTCTCCTCCGTATCCTCGCGCCCTATTCCGATCAATACCATATAACCCTTATCTATTTTACCTATTACCTCTCCGTCTACGGCTACGGATGCATGTGTCACACGCTGAATTACAAGCTTCATTTTTTCCTCTTTCCCTGTTCCGGCACAGTTACTGCTCACCGTCTGAACAAAGCTTTTTCATAGTTACTATTCACAGTCTGTCCCAAACTCATTCATAAGCCCTGCCTGCTGCGCAGTCATTAATCACACACAATCTTATCCAGGAACGATTCCCCTGCAATGCCTTCCTTTATCCCGAAATAATCAAGAATAGTCTTTCCTATATCGGCAAAGGAGCTTCGCGTTCCGAGTTCCACACCTCTCCTGCACCCTTTTCCGTACACAACGAGAGGTATATATTCTCGTGAGTGGTCTGTGGACGGGGTCACCGGATCGCAACCATGGTCCGCTGTAATCATAAGTATATCCTCGTCACGTAATTTTGCAAGGATTTCGGGCAATCGTCTGTCAAAATATGTCAGAGCCTTCGCATACCCGTCAGCATCGTTTCTGTGACCGAAGGTCATGTCAAAATCAACCAGATTTGTGAAACACAGGCCGGTAAAATCCTCATCCATATAGGCAAGTGTCTTGTTGATACCGTCCTCATTGTTTTCTGTTCTGACAAATTCCTTTATTCCTTTTTCCGCAAATATGTCAATGATTTTACCGACAGAACGCACATCAAAGCCATTTGCACCGAGTACGTCAAGCATGGTATCTTTCGGAGGAACAAGTGAAAAATCATCACGTCTCGAGGTTCTCCTGTACGGCCATTCACCTTCAAAGGGACGTGCTATAACCCTTCCCACGCCAAGCTCTCCCACCAGAAGCTCCCGCGCTATCCTGCAATACTCATACAGCTGTTCGACAGGAACCACCGATTCATGAGCCGCAATCTGGAAAACACTGTCTGCCGATGTGTATACTATCAGCTTTCCCGTTTCAACATGCTCACGTCCGAAATCCCTGATACAGTCCGTTCCCGAATAGGGCTTGTTGCAAAGCCAGCCTCTTCCGGTTCTCTTCGAAAATTCCTCCAGAAAGCTGTCGGGGAATCCGTCCGGGAATGTCGGCATGGCCTGTTCAGATACAAGACCGGCTATTTCCCAGTGTCCTGTCGTAGTATCCTTTCCTTTTGAGCGTTCAGCCAGACGTCCCGAAGCATAGTAAGGCTTCTCCGGAATATCCTCATACATGTCATCCACTCCGGGAATATTAAAAAATCCAAGATTTTTCATAACCGGCATGTTCAAAAAACCGCTCGAAGCAGCTGCCTTTACAGTATTGCTTCCCTCATCCCCAAATTCTGCCGCATCGGGAAGCTCCCCGACTCCGACACTGTCCATAACAATCAAAAAAACTCTCTTTCCCATAAAAATACCTCCTTTTCACGTTCATGGCTTCAGGCTAAAGAAAAGGTTGCCCGCAGCCTCAAAATCAGCAGTAATTTCCTGCATGGAATACTTTGTTTCAGCACCCTTAGCCGGCTCATATACCGTCACCGAAATAGTATCATACGCCACTATGATGCAGGCTGTACCATTTTTGCGTATTGCGAGAACAGGCTGCTTTTTATATACACTGTAAAGAACCTCGTTCAGCGTAGCCCCCGACATATCAAGCAGACCGTCTACCCTTGCTCCGAGCCATTCGCCCACGGTATCTGACTCTATATCAAAGACAGATGTGTCAACATCTGTTCCCGCGAATCCCGCCAGAATTTTCATGGATGCCTGCAGAGCTGTCATTCCCGAACCGGAGCGCAGTTTCTCTATCTCAGCGCCCGTGCTTCTCGGTTGCTTGACGCCTCTTTCCCAAATGATTCGTCCCGTTCTGTCAAGAACAGTTCCCACAGAGCCGTCTGCGGCCAAAATGGCCTGTCCCGCATTTGGACACGCATTTACCACATTTCCGAAGGAACAGATATAATAATCGGTCTGTCTTTCTTCGGGCTCACTAACTCTGAGAGTCGTTTCATGATTTATCACCAGATTCTTTGACAATATCTCATACGGATTTTTAAGGATTTCATTTGTTCCCGGAACACTGATGTAATACTCCTTCAGTCCCAGATCGGAATAGTGCATTTCCTGCTTAACAGGATTCGGATCGTCCTCATGTCTGTTCAGAATTGTATCGCTCTGCGCTTCGGAATAATGAACGCCGTCATCCTTTTTCTGCTTAACACGCTCAATGACAATCATGTTGTCTTCAATCGACAGTCCGGTGATATACAGTCCATCCGATTCAGGTCTGTATATTTTCAGCACCTCACAGTTTTTATTTGCGATGACAAGAATGTTTGACGGCAAAACAGAGCTTCCGTCACGTTTCTTTTCCACATCCTCATATCTTCCGAAGCCGTACACGATATTGCTGTTTATCAGTCCAAACAGCCTGATGTTGTCCTCCTGGGTTGATATTGTCTTCGTCATTCCCGTCTCTAAATCCAGCACATGAATGTTCTTCGCTTTCATGTCATCGGATGAATCCTGCCATGCAATGTAGTGCTCACTCTCGCAGTAAATCAGGTTCTCCGCGGGGACATCCCTTGCGACTGTTTCAAGCCCGCCCGAAGTAATATTATACACATATATCGAATCATATATCGAAAAATAAAACATACCGGTGTCGCTCACATACGAAAACGGCGTCATGTCGCTGAAGAGCACCTGATATGAGCTGTTTATCGGTATATACAGGCGTTCTTCCTTCGCGTTCGTTTCAAAATTGTATCGGTAAAGGATAATTCCCACCCGTCCCTCGTATTCGCCGCGATTCATGTAACCGTATACGCAAAAATCCGCATCGCCGTTATCGTAAAGATGGAGCAGTGAAACCTTGTGTGCATCATAATAATCGCGTACGTAATCTGCTTCCTTCCCTTTAAACGAAAATACTCTGACCGAACGGTTCGTATCTATGTCGTATTCTATCAGGTCGCCTCCGTAAACAAACGCCATATAACGTCTGTTATCGCTGCACATGGTCTGAACATCACTGTCTCCTGTGATTCCGAGCTTGAAGCTTCGAAAGCCCAGATCATAATTTTCAAACGAATAAATCGCATCCATATTTCGCTCATAATTATACAGATACGTTCTGTTGTTTGAAAAACCGAATCTGATTTTCTCCGTGGTACTGTAGTACTCGGTTCTGCTGCCCGAAACCGCGCTTAACACACAATCGATTCGCACGGAAGCCATCTCATCATAAAATTCGGTAAATGTCGGCACAGCCTCGTATACAATATCCGGATCAAGTCCCCCATAAGATACCATCTCCAGCGGCGAATTTATATTCACATAGGATAAATCCGTCCTGTCACCTTTTTTGACTGGTTCCAGATATTTTTCAATGGCCTTTGCACGCTGTCCGTTTGAATCCAGCAAAACGTTATGTATATATCTCGCAAATTCAAGCTTATCCGCTATCTGTCCGTCTTCATAATACTTTAATCGTGTGTAAAAGTATACTCTGCGGCTTTCACTGTTTATCAGCGTAATCTTCGCCACGTATTCCTTTCCTCTTTCAAGCGGCTCCGCAAGGGTAATTCTGACGGATTTTTCGCCGGTATCCGAATCAAGCACGGTGTTTCCGCCCTCTTCGGTCTTTTCACCGGAAATATTAAAAATCTCATATTTAAGCTTTCTGATATTGCCCTCGTAATCATTTATTATTACGGAAAAGGTTCTGTCCTCCATAATTGGAGTAATAGCTTCCCTCACCAGCATTTCATCGAGGTTCGAGGCATACCCGTGCAGCAGATTCATCCTGTTGCCGTTGACCTCCATCAGAATCGTCGGCAGCGTAGCCTCTCTCATGTCAACCGTATCGTCTTCGTCCCCGAAGATGGTTTCCTTGATTCCGGTACTGAAGAATACAAGTGCTCCCATGAACACTGCAAAAATAATCAGTACCTTATATATAAATTTAAACTTTCTCTTCATTGTATTCTTCTTTCATTTCCCCGTTTACAGAACGCATCCGTCCCGTGACAGAGTACGGTTCGTGCAATCTTCGAATTTATACGATTCAGCAGTTTTTTGCCGCTGCCCGGCGTTTAACAGCTTCTTCAGTTTGTTTCGCCTTCAGTTTTTTTGCCGCTGCCCGGCGTTTAACAGCTTATCAAGTGTCGGCTCGACATTCAGGAACTCCGCGGTTTTTCTGAAGCCTGTTTTCTTTCTGATTTTCAACGGCTGTCTGACAGCACGTATCAGAATATTTTTCGGAGTATGTTCCATATCAATAAATTCAAGAATCTGCGTCCTGTAACCGGCTTCCTCAAGCATCTCTGCGCGGAGTCCGTCCGTCACAAGCGCCGCTATTCTCTCTTTTAAAAGACCGTACTTCAGCACGGGTGCAAGCTCGTCGCACTTTATCTGCCTGTTCAGCTCATGCTGACAGCAGGGAACACAGAAAATAACGGAAGCTCCCCATTTTACCGCTTTTTCAAGTGCATAATCGGTAGCGGTGTCACAGGCATGCAGCGTCACCACCATATCCACACTGTCGGTGCCCGAGTAATCCGCAATATCACCGTGAAGGAATCTGAGTCTGTCATATCCGAACTGTTCCGCAAGTGCATTGCAGTGCTCTATCACGTCCTTCTTCAGATCAAGACCTGTAATGGATACAGGAAGCCGGAGCTTCTCATGCAGATAATAATACAACGCAAACGTTAGATATGATTTCCCGCATCCGAAATCAATAATACTGATTTCACGATTTTGCGGCAACGAGGGCACAATATCCTCCACAAACTCCAGATATCTGTTTATCTGTCTGAATTTGTCGTATTTCGCCGCAAGCACCTTTCCCGATGCATTCATAACTCCAAGCTCTACCAGGAACGGCACCGGTTCCCCCTCCTGCAGACAATAGTTTTTTATTTTATTATGTGCACCAGTCCGGTTCCCCATACCCGTTCTGTCCGCTGATTTTGTACTGTTGTTTGCATTTGTCGGTGTCGCCGATTCTGCACCGTTATCCGTACCTGCAGTAATCGTCAATTTTCCGCTGTTATCTCCGCTTGCTGCGGTCACTGCCTCTGCGCGCAATATATTCCGTGAATTGATGTCAGTCGTCCGATTTTCGCTGTTATTGGCATTTGAGTCCCTCTTCCCTGCCGGATGCTGCTTTATGGTCAGTTTTCCTTTTTTACCGGCAAGTACGGTCAGCTTCCCATCCTCAGCAGATATCTCAATCTGTCTGAAGCAGCTTCCTGTGAGACTTGCCAGCAGCTCCGCCGCCTCGACGGTGCTCATATTTTCATGAAGTTCCTTCGTCCCGACTGTTCGTGTAGCCTGAATACAGTATTCTCCTCTTAACATTATAGGTCTGAATCTGACCTTGGAAACACCGTCACTGTACTTTGTATTCTCCGACTTCTTCACCCGGTTGCTGGCCACGGCAAGTACCAGCTTTTCACTCAAATATCTATTGTAAAGCTTCTGTAATTCATCCATCACTTTATCCGATTCCTTAATAAAAAATAAAGCTTATACCCACCGCCTAAAGGCAGTGGGTTATCTTTCTGCTTTTATATAATACCATACCTGCACACTTTTGTGAATAGTGAGGTTAGGACGCAATTTCCTATAATGTATAAAAAAACGATTCAGTAAAATACCGAACCGTTTTTAGAACTCCTCTGTTAAATTTTTAAATTAGAAATTAACTGTAATCGTAACTGTTCAGAACCCACTGCTTACTGCAGGACAATCTCTGCATTGCCGGCAAAAGCTGCGGTCAGCGCTTCATAAGCACTGATACCGTGCTTTCTGCCTGTGGTGATATATGACATGATGTCCAGATAATCCTGC
>JAZLIK010000102.1:0-32037 GCA_045617345.1 Lachnospiraceae bacterium
TTGAATTACCGAGCATCAGGTGCGCGCGGCTTGCGCCGCGTAGGTCCCGGGTGCGTCCATGACACCCTTACTGCTACCCATAAGGGTTACACAGCTACTTTGCGTTATACGCTTTACGCTTTGAATATTTTACCTATAGGAAGACTATCCTATAGAACCACCAATATTCAGTTTTAAGATAATCGCAATTAGTTTGTTTGTTGTAGGTGGCAAAACCACCCTTGCGATTAGTAATTATATTATAACAAATATATGTTCGGGTGTAAAGTGCTTACGCTATCATCTCGGCAATTAAATTGCCGAGGATTCCCGCTTGATATTCTAAAAATATTTTTATAAAGGAGAAAGTATGGCAAACAAAGCAAAAATCACTATTCATCCTCTGTTTGAAATTGGGGAAATTTCACCGAGACTGTTCAGTACATTCCTTGAACCGATCGGCACTATGGTTAACGGAACCATGTACAATCCGAAGCATCCGACTGCAGATGAGCAGGGATTCCGAAAGGATGTTATCGACGCGCTTAAAAAGACACCGATGCCGGCAATCAGACTTCCTGGCGGAAATTTTGTTTCCGGTTGGGACTGGAAGAATTCGATAGGTCCGGCTGCTGACAGGAAGATTGCCCTCGATCCGGCCTGGTATCAGTATATCACCAATGAAGTTGGTCACGACGAGTATCTTCAGTGGGCTGAAAAGGTCGGCGCAGAGTCAATGTATACCATAAATCTCGGAACAGGCGACATCAGAGATGCCATGGCAATTGTTGAGTATACCAATCACGAAGGTACGAGCTGGTGGGCTGAGCAGCGTAAGAAGAACGGTCATGAGAAGCCTTATGGTGTAAAGACATGGTATCTCGGAAATGAAATGGACGGTCCCTGGCAGCTCGGCTCGTGGGAAAAGGATCCCAGAGGTTACGGAATACGTTCAAATGAGGTATCAAAGATTATTAAGTGGATAGACCCGACGATTGAAACTGCGGTATGCGGCTCATCAGCACCGTTTATGGCTCATTTCCCTCAGTGGGAAGAGGACGTGCTCAATGAATGCTATGAGTCGGTGGATTTTTTATCAATCCATCACTATCACAGTGCACCTCCCGGAGATATTAAGGCTCTTCTGGGCGGCTCGCTTTATTATGAGGATTTCATCAATACCGAGGTTGCGCTCTGCGATCTTGTGGCTTCAAAGATGCGTACTCCTCATAAGGTTAACATTTCATTTGATGAGTATGGTGCAATGGTCAGACCGAATGCTCCGCTTAATCCCGGATACGGTCCTCACAATATGTACCGTTGTCATTATGTTTTCAATCCCGACAGAAAGTATGTCATGCATGATCCCGATAAGATGCCTGATCGCAGCTTCCCGGGAGGAGATATGATTCATGCTCTTTCCATGGCTTCCATTCAGCTTGCGTTCCTCAGACATGCCGACAGAGTTAAAATCGGCTGTATGACAGGCGGACTCGGCGCGCTCTGTGCTTCTAACCATGACCATGTTTGGAAGTCTGCTTCACATTATACGTTTACTCAGCTTATGGAATATGCAAAGGGAACCTCGCTCAGGACTGCTGTCGAAGGTGACACATTCGATATTCCGGGATATGCAATCGATGACAATTCTCAGTATCCGACAAAGGAAGGTGTTCCTTTTGTCGATGCAGCTTCGGCGTGGGATAAGGAGAACGGAACGGTTACCGTATTTGCCATCAATAAAAGTGAAGACACGGATTATCCGCTTGAAATTGATGCAAAGGGCTTTGAAGGATATACTCTTGATAAGCATTTTACTCTTTACAGCGAGGACCCTGATGCGAAGAATACTTTCGAAAATCCCGATGTCCTTGTTCCTGTTGAGGTCAGTGAGGCTTCATTTGAAAACGGTGTTGTTTCAACGAGGGTTAAGCCGTTGTCCTGGAACGTAATTGTACTGAAGAAAAACATCTGAAACAGTCATTAAAAACTTTTAGGTTATTAATAGCTTTTCAACCGTAAAATCAGTGAACCCGGTTTAGGACTTTGAGTCTTAAGCCGGTTTTTTACTTTATAGGAAATTGCGTCCCATAAAGTAAAAAACGCTCTGCGAGGATGCGCACACTTTTCTTAATTTTGTTTATGAATGTGTTTCGGACAGACTGTGAATAGTAACTGCGCAGTAATGTGGGGGAAACTATTAATGATGACCTGAAAGAGTAGCGTTACGGTAACTTCGGCAAAGGTTTTGGCAAGACAGGGCAGGCCGGATTCCTTAAGTGATATTTTTTAGTTGTTTTTTTATAAAAGCTGTGTTATACTCAATAAGATTGTGGGACTTTATACCCGCGTAAACAAGTAAACGGAGGAACGAACGATGAGTTTCAAGACAGAAGATTTAGGAAAAAATATGTACAAGATTACCGTAGAGGTAGCAGCAGATTTATTTGAGAAGGCATGTGAGAAGGCATACCAGAAGAATAAGAATAAGATTCAGCTTCAGGGCTTCAGAAAAGGAAAGGCACCCCGTGCACTTATTGAGAAGGTTTACGGAGCAGGTGTTTTTTATGAGGATGCCGCCAATGATCTGATTGATGAGGAGTACAAAAAGGTTCTTAATGATTGTGAGCTTGAAATTGTTTCAAGACCCTCAATCGATGTTACACAGTGCGAGAAAGGCAAGGACTTTGTTTTCACAGCGGAAGTTGCAGTTAAGCCCGAAATCGCAGTTACCAATTACAAGGGTATTGAGGTTGACGCAGTCAAGGCTGAAGTTACCGACGGTGAGGTTGATGCTGAACTTGATAAAGAGAGAGAAAAAAATGCAAGAAAAATCACTGTTGAAGAAGGCCCTGTACAGGATGGTGACGAGATTAGGCTTGATTATGCCGGAACTGTTGACGGCGTAGCATTTGAAGGCGGAACAGCCGAGGATGCAGAGCTTAAGATTGGTTCACATAAATTTATCGATAATTTCGAAGAGCAGCTTATCGGACTTAACATTGGTGACGAGAAGGATGTAAATGTTACATTCCCCGAGAATTACCAGGCAGAAGAACTCAGCGGTAAGGCTGCGGTATTTAAGTGCAAAATCAATGCTATTACACGTAATGAACTCCCTGAGGCAGATGATGATTTTGCAAAGGATGTTTCAGAGTTTGATACAATTGATGAGTTCAAGAATGATATCAGAGCAAAGCTTTTGGAAAACAAGGAAAAGGAAATCAAAGCTGCTAAGGAGAATGCTGTAATCGATAAGATTATCGAGAATACCGAGATGGAAATTCCCGAGGCTATGGTAGAGTATCAGGCACTGCAGATGACAGAAGAATTTGCACAGAGACTTCAGTATCAGGGTATGTCTATTGAAATGTATCTTAAGTATACAAAGCAGACAATTAACAATCTGGTTGAACAGAGCAAGCCTCAGGCATTAAAGGGAATTCAGTACAGACTTGTTCTTGAGGGAATTGTAAAGGCTGAGAATATTACAGTTTCTGATGAGGAGCTTGAGAAGGAATTTGACAATATGGCTACTCAGTACAACATGGAAAAGGATAAGATCAAGGAAATGATCGTCGGCAAGGAGCTTGACAACATGAAGATGGATTTGGCTGTATCTAAGGCTATTGACATCGTTCGTGATGCCGCTGTTGAGAAATAGTATGATACAAGCGTCAAAAGTACATAATTTTTCATCAGGCTTGCCTGTAAGAAAAATAATGGACTTTAAGACGCCGTAATCATAGTATTCCATGACTATGGGGGTTGTCGGACTGTGAGAGACAACAAATATCAGGAGAAGTATTGCGTAAAAGATTTCTCATTAATAATCGAACGTGTTTAAATGTATTTTTTAGGAGGTTTAAATGAGTTTAGTACCTTATGTTATTGAGCAGACCAGCCGTGGTGAACGCTCATACGATATTTATTCGAGACTTTTAAAGGACAGAATTATTTTCCTTTCGGAGGATGTAAATGATACAACAGCCAGCCTGATTGTTGCACAGATGCTGTTCCTTGAATCAGAGGATCCGAACAAGGATATCAACTTTTATATCAACAGTCCGGGAGGATCGGTTACCGCAGGGTTTGCAATTTATGATACCATGCAGTACATAAAGTGTGATGTATCCACGATTTGTGTCGGTCTTGCCGCAAGCATGGGCGCATTCCTCCTTTCAGGCGGAACAAAAGGAAAGCGTATGGCTCTTCCTAATTCCGAGATCATGATTCATCAGCCTTCAGGCGGGGCAAAGGGTCAGGCTACAGAAATTCAGATTGTCGCAGAGAATATTCTGAAGACAAAGAAGAGACTGAATGAGATTCTGGCTGCAAATACCGGAAAGCCCATTGAAATTATTGAACGCGATACTGACAGAGATAATTATATGACTGCTCAGGAAGCCGTTGAATATGGTCTGGTTGATAAGGTAATTGAGCACAGATAAGGATTAACCGTTTTTATTGGAGGGTATTTTGGCTAGCAAAAATAACGAGAATAATTTTGAAATTCGCTGTTCCTTCTGCGGTAAAACGCAGGATCAGGTCAGACGTCTTTTTGCCGGACCGAAGGATGTTTATATCTGCGACGAGTGTGTCGATGTATGTGCGGATATGCTTGACGATGACTTCGATACGGATGAAGAGGTTGTGACAAATGACAACAACGGGATAAACCTTTTAAAGCCTGCACAGATAAAGGAGTATCTTGACCAGTATGTTATCGGTCAGGAGGAGGCAAAAAAGGTTCTTTCTGTAGCGGTATACAATCATTATAAGCGTCTGCTTTCAGGAGCGGAGCTGGATGTTGAGCTGCAGAAGAGTAACATAATAATGATGGGGTCTACCGGTTCCGGTAAGACATACCTGGCTCAGACACTTGCAAAGATTCTGAATGTACCTTTTGCAATTGCCGATGCTACGACACTTACCGAAGCGGGATACGTAGGTGAGGACGTTGAAAATATTCTGCTGAAGGTTATTCAGGCTGCTGATTACAATATAGAACGTGCTCAGTGCGGCATTATTTATATTGATGAGATTGACAAAATTACAAGAAAGTCAGAGAACGTCTCTATTACAAGAGATGTCTCGGGCGAAGGAGTTCAGCAGGCACTTTTGAAAATTCTCGAGGGCACTGTTGCTTCAGTTCCCCCGCAGGGAGGAAGAAAGCATCCACATCAGGAGCTTATTCAGATTGATACAACAAACATCCTGTTCATATGCGGTGGCGCTTTTGACGGTCTGGAGAAGATTGTCGGAGCACGTATCGGTAAGAAGTCAATGGGATTCGGAGGTTCAATTGAGGATGCGGTTCAGAAGGATGTAGGTGAGCTTTTCAGACAGGTACTTCCTGAGGATTTGATTAAGTTCGGACTTATTCCAGAATTTATCGGACGTGTTCCCGTAAATGTTGCGCTTGACACTCTTGATGAAAAGGCGCTTGTGGATATCCTTCAGAAGCCCAAGAATGCTTTGACAAAGCAGTACAAGAAGCTTTTTGAGCTTGACGGAGTTGAGCTTGAATTTGAGCAGGAAGCTCTTGAAGTGATTGCGAAAAAGTCTTTTGAGAGAAAGACCGGAGCACGTGGCTTACGTTCTATCTGTGAAAGTATTATGATGGATGTAATGTATGATATCCCGACAAATATGTCTGTGGAAAAAGTCATAATTACAAAAGGAGCTGCCGAAGGTACTGAAAAGCCTCGCGTCGTTCTTTTACCTGATGGCAAGCAGAGAAGGGCAACCAAGCTTAAATCGAGAAGAAATCCTTCTGAGATAGCCTAATCGTTACTGTTCACCAATGATTTTGTGGCGTGCTTTATGAATGTTTTTGACCGGACGGTGAATAGTAATACTTAATCGTGTTAAATCAATATAGAATTTACGGCGTCGCCGTCACCAGTGTGTCGGCGGCGCTTTGTTTTTACTTTATAGGGAATTACGTCCTATAAAGTAAAAAACGCTCTGCGAGGATGCACACGCTTTTGCTTTCGGTTTTTGTCGCTGACGCGACGCAAAAGCGGCGCAGTATGTCGCAAGCGACATGCTTTCTTGTAGATTTATTCAAAGCAGGCAGAGCTTATGAAGGCTTTGTGGACAGACTTTGAATGTTTTGAGCATTTCGAGAGCACAAAGTGCGAAAAAATGCGTGTATCATTAGGCGTCAGTTCTTTTGACGCTGTAATCATAATATTCATTGGAAAAGTAGTTTTTGGTTATGTCAGGACGTCGACTAAACGGTTTGACAAAGAATGGGAAAGGAGTTACCGGATTGGGATGTGAACGATTCGTTTACAGACAGCCGGTTTTATGTATTATGGTTATTAAATCAGCTGAACTTGAGACAGTTTGTGGCATTACAAGTACGCTTCCGAAAAATTCTCTTCCGGAATTTGCATTTGCCGGTAAATCGAATGTCGGTAAATCTTCTATGATAAATGCTCTTGTCAACAGAAAAGCGCTGGCCCGTACATCGGGACAGCCCGGTAAAACACAGACAATCAATTATTATAACGTGAATAAATCCCTGTATTTTGTGGATCTTCCCGGGTATGGTTACGCGAAGGTTTCAAAGGAAATAAAAGAAAAGTGGGGAAAAATGATTGAAAAGTATCTGAGAACCTCGAAGGTACTGAAAAAGGTGTTCCTGCTTGTCGATATTCGTCATGAGCCGGGCGAAAACGATAAATTAATGTATGAGTGGATAGTAGCAAACGGATTTGAACCCGTTATCATTGCAACAAAGCTTGATAAGATTACGAGATCGGCGGTACAGCATAATATAAAAATTATCAGAACTTCTTTGAAAGCAAAGGCGGGCACAGTTATCATTCCGTTTTCGTCTTTATCAAAGCAGGGCGTTGATGACATATGGAAGCTTCTGAATGACACTGTTGACGGTGAGAAGAACGCAGAAGAGAACGGTACGCTTGACAATGGGTAAGAAACCCGAGGAGAATGGTACGCTTGTCAATGGGTAAGAAAACCGAAGAGAATGATATGTGTAACGTCGGGCAAGAATGCGGATAATATGTATACGTAAGCCTGATACCGGTCGTTCTGACAATTATTTATGGAGCAGCGAACTAATCAGCATCGGGTAGATTTCTTCGCTGCTTTTTTTCCAGTTTGTGCAGATGCTTTCGGCCTCATCGGCGGAGGAAGCGGCGATATTAATCTCAAGAATTCGGTTTTTATCCTCGTCGATATAAAGATGTGCGATGTAGTGATTAATGTCCTGCTTATAATAGTTTGACAGAACGGAGATATCCTCGTGCATCGGGAACTTATTTTTTATTATGTATTCGTCTATTTCATTGCGCAACTCGGGAGCAAGCTCATTCTTCAATAATTTCAGTGCATCCCGTCCTTCTTCGGTAATCCTGTAAAGTGTTTTGTCGTGCACATCCTCACGTGTGATATATCTGTCGTCGAGAAGCTCTGCAATTCCCTGCTGAAATGTAAAGTAATCGGTGTATTTGTTTTCTAAGAGAAAAAGGCAGAGCGAATTTGTTGTGAGCGGAAAATCTACTTTGCTCAATGTGTATAATGAAGCTAATTTATATATTACATTTGTTTCTGTCATAAAAAGAACTCCCGGTTATTGTTGGTGTAGCCTGATAATATTACCTTTTTTTTAAAAATATTACGTTACTATTCATATTCTGTGCGAAGTCAGTTTGCACACAGACTGTTATTATTCACAGTCGGGTAATAATGAATGCAGGATCGAAGCCTGATTCGGGACCTGCGTGAATTATTATCAGACTATGAAGTCCGGACATCCACCCCGACCTGCTGCATGGGCAGTCGATGAGTATTAGCAGCGGATGCTTATTCATCAGACAATTCGGGGCTTTAACGTTTTGAACTGACTGCGGACAGTAACGACACATGTTACATTGTATTATAGTTCGACATAGATTTCAAGCAAAAAAAACGCCGTTACCCGATTGAGAGTAACGGCGTTCTTGCGATGCCTGTAACGGTGCTGTTCACCGTCCGGGCAAAACACATTCATAAAGTACGCCACAAAATCAGTGGCTCATTCTAACCCTGTACCAATTTATTCGATGTTGTTAAATATCTGCGCCAGAGGTGAATCCGAATTCAGGATGATTGTTTTGTCACCCTTCATTGAAAGCTTTGCTGCATCAAGTGCACGAACGAATTCATAAAATTCTGCGCGTTCGGGTGTGTTATAAGCTCCGGAGAGGATGTTCATGTACTCGGCTTCTCCTTCTGCAATAATCTGCTCGGCCTGGGCTTCAGCTTCGGAAACACTTACCACGATTTCATTATCTGTCTTTGTACGAATCTTTTTCGCTTCCGATTCACCGGTAGCGGTATAAGAAGCGGCAATGTTGTTTCGTTCTGAAATCATTCGCTCATACACGGCGGCTTTGTTGTCGCTGGGAAGGTCAAGATGCTTTGTCTCAACAGAAATAATGGAGATTCCGTACTGGTTCACGGTGTCACCTATGTGGTTGAGAATCGCTTCTCCGAGAACACCGTCACGGGCACTGATTACCTCGTTCTGCTCCATGTTACTTATGATTGTTTTTATTGCATTGTAAACGATGGTATTAATTCGGTTCTCGGCATTCGGGATATTTGTAAGTGTCTGGGTAAACATCAGCGGCGAATCAATCTGCCAGAGAACATAACTGTCAACTACCATTGTTTTCTTGTCCTCTGTGATTACATCTGAGGACGTCAGATCGTAGAGGAGAAGAGTGTGAGGAAGAGTATCGGTGGTTTCTATAAACGGAATTTTGAAGGAAAGACCGGCTGAGGTCTGAATCCTTTCAACCGCACCGAAGCGCTTGACAAGCGTATATTCATTCTCATTTGTAATTACAATCGCCTGGGACAGTATAATGACTGCAAAAAGTACAATAATTGTTATAATAATATATTTCTTTTGGGGTTTGTTTTGTTTATATGTTTTTATAGAATCGTCTGTTTTATTCATAATGTTTTACGGAGAGATGTACTCTCCGTTCCCAATAGGGAACTCCTTTCATGAGTATTCACGGTATATGTGACAACCGGGTATTGCGTCGGCTGCAACAGATTGATATATCTGTCGGAGATTACTGATTAGGTGCAGCTTCTACGAATGAATCTAGAGGAAGTATTTTCTGGGTTCCGTTCTCTGAGTTATCAATAATAACCGTAAGATTGGGGAGAAGCTCTTCCATTGCTTCATAGAACATACGCTGCTTGGTAATCAGCGGATATTTTTTATACTCATTAAAAAGTGCATTGAAACGTGCGACCTGACCTTCGGCCTCGTTTATTCGTGCTTCTTTCTGTGATTCTGCTTCCTTCAGAACCTGGTCGACCTCAGCCTCTGCGGCAGGTACCTGCTCATTGCGGTACTTGTTGGCGTTGTTGATAGCGGTTTCAGCGCCCTGCTTTGCGGATTCAACGTTCATGAAAGCTTCAAGAACCTCGGCTGTGGGCGGTTCAGCATCCTGAATTGTGAGGTTGATAAGCTGGATTCCGAGGTCTCTTGCGGTGAGTGCTTCAGTAATCTTTTCTTTTATATTTGCCTGAATTTCACTTTTTCCTGTCGTAATAACGCTGTCAACCGGGAATGAACCTATCTCGGCACGAATGCTTGACTGGGCGATGGTTTTCAGAATCGACACACAGTCGGATGAAGCGTAGAGCGCTTTTATCGGGTCTGTAACTCTGTACTCAACATAGAAATCAACATTAACAAAATTGAAATCTGAGGTTATCATCAGGGATTCGTCTTCGATGGTCGTGTTTGTGTTGAGGTCGTAACCGATAGGAAAGCCCTTGATGGTTGTATCAACCTTCGTAACCTTCTGGATAAAAGGTATTTTGAAGTGCAGACCTGAGTCTGTGACTGGCGATGCGATACCGAAGGTGGTAACGACCGCTGCTTCCTGCTCGGAAATTGTATAAAATGAGTTAAATACAATTATCAGAGCAAGTACAATAATGAGGCCCCATTTAATGGCGGCTTTGATTTGTTTTTCGCTTGGATTCACTGGAAATCCCTCCTTACATTTTTTGTTTATACTAAAACGACTGATACCCGTTCGTTTGTAGTTGGATATCAGTGTTTTCAGTCTTGAGGCTTTGTCGAAAAATATCGTTTCCGAAGTTTGAATAATACTATGAATGTGTTTTGAACAGACTGTGAATAGTTGCTATCAACTAATTCGTTAAAGCACAATCGTGAATATTCTTTTGACATTGGTATCATACTATTATTAAAAAGAAAATACAACTGAAATATAAGCAAAATACCCCCCGGTATTTTGCCTTAATAAATGACTTCTTTTTGCCCCTGATGTCGTAAAATCCGTTTCTCTTTGGAGAAAAATGCGTCCTATAAAGCAAAAATAAAAGAATGATGAAAAACGTACTTCTGATATTTATTCAATCATATTTTATGAGCTTTTTGTAAGGTCGGGAAAACGGAATTCACAATCTTCGCCGTCAGAATCTACCGTAACGGTGTATTTTTTTGTGATATATCCGTCACGTTCCAAACGTATGGAAGCTGTTCCGGGAGCACACTTACATGATATTCCTGCTGCGGTGGTTTCACCGAGGTAACGGTCATTTATATATACCTTAACTCCTGTTGAACAGAAAATCTTTATATTTACCGGACTGCCGTCGCTGTCGCCTGAGCCGGAAGAATTATCGCCTGCCGTGTCTGAACTGTTGCTGTTGTTCGAGCCGGAAGAATTACCGTCTGCCGGGTCTGAACCTTTGTTGTCGCCTGAGCCGGAGAAATTACCGTCTGCCGGGTCTGAACCTTTGTTGTTGCCTGAGCCGGAAGAATTACCGTCTTCCGGGTCTGAACCTTTGTTGTTGCCTGAGCCGGAAGAATTATCGCCTGCCGGGTCTGAACCGTCGCTGCCACCGGTGTCGGAAGCTGTGTCGTTATTTCCGGAAAGAGATGAGTCTGAATCACCGTCTACAATCGGAATACTGTTATAATCACTTTTATCTGTGGTTGTGTCGGGAATATTGTCCGCATCGGTAACCGCTCCGGAACCGTTATCGGGCGACGATGAAGAAATGTCATCGTTACCTTCCGAATAAATCAGGTCTTCATCGACTTCTGAAACGGGTTCTGATTTTGAAAGATTTATTATCTGTTCGGAACCGGAAAAATTGACGTTAAGACTTCCGAGGTAAGGGGTGTATCCGCCGAGAACGGCTTCCACGGTATGTTCACCGTATGACAGGCTGACCGACTGCGTATCCGTCACAAGTCTGCCGTCTATGTAGAGATCGGCTTCTTCCGGGTAAAGTCTGAAGCTTACCAGGCCGTATGCGGTTGCCGGAATTATATAATCGGCAAGGTCATAGCTCGAAATAAGTCCGTTTGAAATCTTTATAACGGAAGAGGCGCTGATTTCATCTTTTTCAACAGTGACGGCATATTCACCTTCCGCAAGTTCAAGCTCAAAATCTTCGGTAATCGGGTACGTCCTTCCGTGTCCGACGGTGAGAGTACCGCCGACGAAGGATGAATAATTTACAAGCTTTAGATGTCCGTGACCGTTGGCAATTCTGATCACATATACATAATCATCAATACAGTAGAAATTCAGAAGGTCCAGACTGCTAAGCGAATCCAGTGTTAAATTCTCATCATCGCTCAGAATCTGCAGACTGTTGTCAAATCGGTACAACGAATTTCCGAAGGTGATTTTGGAATTTACCGTGTCAATCTGAGGAGCGGTAATATTTTTATGTATTTTAACTTCGGGATGGCCTTTCAGTGAAATCAGACGGTCCGATTCATAGGAGACTGTCACAATGTCACCTTTTTTCAGGAGTGATGCGGGGATGGGACGGTTGTATTTTGTCCTGATATCTGTGCCTCCCGTATATCCGAGTCGAACAGCTTCATCGGAGTGAAGCGGCAGCAGGGATATGACAGCAGAATCGAGGTCTATTGAAGATACAATCATATCCTGACCGGAAGGTGATTCTGCTTTAGAAATAACGGCAGACGGTGACGGAGACGAAGTACTGTCTGTTCCGTGAGGACGGGTATCCTGTGATTTTATCAGATAAAGTACAGTAAAAACAATCAGTAAAACCGCGGCTATTGCACATGCTATGATTCTTGTTTTAAAAAGATGATTATTATTCGTAATAATTCCTCCCAAATAGTAACGTCAAAGGTATTGACGTTCAAAACATCTGTATTTTTTTGAATTCCTTGTCCGCCATGGATATCAGTATGTCCGGGGAGTTAAGCGACGGGTCCTTTAATACATGTTCAAGCAGTGCTTCAAGTATTGTTCCGAGACATTTGCCCTGAGGGAAACCGGCTGCTATCAGAGTACGTCCGTTTACAGTCAGTCCGCTGACGGACGTACAGTCGCCGCGATTAACGATTTCCTCTATGCGACGGAGAATGACTTCGGTATCTGCAACCTGACCGTCAACATGATGACCGTTGTGCAGGGTATCACCGGTATTGAGACACATTTGCGATTTCATAAAGTCAATATAGAGTCTGTAGTCGTGTTCTCCGAGCCTGTTTAAAAGCTTTCTGAGACTGTAATCATCCGCATCGGTAAAGTCAAAATCACGTAAAGATATAAATTTCTTTATATACCCGATGGTGCAGTTGTCGGTTTTCAGAGCTCTCATTATCTGCTCTGCCGCACTGACGGCGTCACTGTTGTCTGAAGTGATAAATGACAGCAGTACAGACCAGCGTACATATTTATCGGGGAGTGAAGAACGAAGAGCAGTCGAAAGACTGTCGAATTCTTTCACTGAAGCATTTGCCATGGACTCCGCAAATGATGGAAGTGTATAAAGGTCGATTCCGAGAGCATGAGTTTTTATGATGTAATCGGGGTTGGCTGACACCAGAAGCTTTTCGAGTTCTGCGTGAATCCGTTCAGCACTGACTTTAGCAAGGTTGGGTGCAAGCTCCGAAGCGGCTTTTTCAGTGCCTGAGTCGATAATAAATCCGAGCTGGGCAGCGAAACGTACCGCACGCAGAATGCGGAGTGCATCCTCTGAAAAACGTTCATGAGGATTGCCGACGCATCTGATGATTTTGGATGACAGATCGCTTATACCGTCAAAAAGATCGATAACCCCTGATTCTTCGCTGTAAACGAAGGCGTTTATTGTGAAATCGCGTCGTCTCAGATCCTCTGCGAGATTCGCTGTAAAAGTAACACTTTCCGGGTGCCGGCAGTCGTTGTATTCACCGTCAATTCTGTAGGTGGTGACTTCATAACCCGTTCCGTGAATGATGACTGTGATTGTTCCGTGTTTCAGTCCGGTATCGACAGTTTTTCGAAAAAGAGCCTTGACCTCTGTCGGTAATGCGGAAGTGGTAATATCCCAGTCATTGGGGACACGGTTAAGAAGCGTATCCCTGACGCATCCGCCGACGGCATATGCTTCGAATCCGTTTTTATGCAGTATATCTATTATCAGTTTGACGTCTGACGGTATATCAAAATCCATTTTATCCTCGCAGTATATTGAAAATGGTTACCATTCACGCCAAAAGCAGTGAAGCAGCGACTGACTGCACGGCAGGCAGGGCTTATGAGTGCGTTTTAATCAGACCGTGAACAGTAACGAAAAATGCATTTATGTGAGCGTCTGAAGCAGCTCCGGTAATTCAGAGATGATACAGACCGTGACCAACAGTATTATATCATATCGTGACACAGTAGTCAAAAACAACGATAGCGGTGAAAAAAACAGGTAACCATTGATATGGTTTTTTACTTTATAGGAAATTACGTCCTATAAAGTAAAAAACGCTTCGCGAGGATGCGCACGCTTTTGCAGCGGTATTTTGTCGCTGACGCGACGCAAAAGCGGCGCAGCATGTCGCAAGCAACATGCTTTTTTATTAAAATTTTCTTTAAATGTTCACAATTATGTGCTATAGTAGTCCCTGTGTCATTTGGTGCTGCCAAATTATAGCGGCACATTTTATGATGCAAATATTTTTTTGCGGAGATAATATGAAAAAGACATTATTGATTCTGTTTTTAGCCATTTCATGTATGGCATTTGCAGCATGTTCATCCGATAAAAACAATTCGGATAACGTAAACAACACTGAAACCATTACGGCAAATCCCGATATAACGGGGGAAGCCGAAGTTACAAAGATTCCTGTAGCCGAAGGCGAAAACCCGCTGACACATTATAAGACCGGAGACGTTACTCTCGGTACATATATTGGTCTTGAATATACGCCGTATACAGTAGACATTACGGATACCGAGATTGATGCCGGTATTCAGTATCTGCTTAATAATGCCGGTGAGCTTACCGATAAGGGACCTGATGCGGTTGCGGAGCTCGGAGACGTGGTAAGCATGGATTACGTTGGAAAAAGAGACGGAGTTGCTTTTGAAGGCGGTACCGGTTCAATTGGCTCGTTAGAGCTCGGAAGTAACCAGTTTATTTCCGACCTTGAGCAGGGACTTGTCGGAAAAGGACTCGGAGAGGCTTCAATCCCCTGCAAATTCCCTGAGGATTACCATAGTGCGGACCTTGCCGGAGTTGAGGTGGTATTTGAAGTTAACATTAAGAAAATTAGTACTCGTACCGTTCCCGAGCTGACTGACGAAATCTGCGCGCAGCTTTCATACGGCGAGTGTAATTCCGTTGATGAACTGAGAAGCTATATAAAAGGACAGCTTGAGGACTTTGTGGCCGAAGAGGCCGAGAGCAGCAAGCTCAACCAGGTTATGGTTGCTGCGGTTAATAATTCGGTTGTCAATAAAGATATTACGGCTCTTGTGGAAGAGACCAAGTCAACGCTTCAGTCGTATTATGACAACATGTGTCTGATGTCATACGGTGTTACCGCACAGGTGTATTATATGTCACAGGCGGGCATGACGGCAGAGGATTTTGATGAGTATATGACGACACAGGCTGAGCTTTCGGTGAAGTACAGACTTGTGACATCGGCAGTAGCCGAAGCAGAAAAACTGGAGGCAACAGATGCGGAAATTGCTGAGTTTGCGGAGATGAGTTACAGCCTGTACGGATGTAACGATGTTGAAGAATTCTATACACTTATTGAGACAGAACAGAACATGGAAGGAAGAGAGTACTGCAGAACTCAGGTGCTTCTTGACAAGGCAAACCAGCTTCTGATTGATAAGGCGGTAGAAAAGAAAGAATGAGTATTTTTGCGGAACGGGAATGAGCAGCAGGAACGGAAAGCAGGAACGGAAAGCAGAAACAGAAAGCAGGAGCGGGCAGTACTGCGAGAAAAATTCAGAAAGTAGTTGACAAAAGCTGAATTAATGTTTATCATATCTTCATATTTGAAATGCATTGATGGAGAGGATTAGGCATCTGGAAGCGTCAGAGACAGCGGCCCGTTCGTTTGAACGGCTGAAAGGCCGCTTCGTGAAATTTTGCCGAAGGTAGCTCCTGAGCAGTGTGTCTGAAGGGTTTAAAGAGTGTTCTTCTTTGAATTTGTTAAGATACAACGGGCAGTCCCGTTACAGGCGAGTGGCTTGTTTGAGCCGCGTAATGAGATTACAGGCATGACCTGTAGTGAAATAAGGTGGTATCACGATTCCCCCATCGTCCTTAGGCGGTGGGGGATTTTTGCATTTATTGATTCGGTTGAACCGGGTATGTATCGATACGGAAGCGAAAGCGGCATATCGGTCTATTGTCCGGTGATACCGCGTACACAGGGGTTGTTCCCCGGAAAGGACAGTTATCATGACAGATATGACTGAAGCCTATGCAAGAGGCTCCAAAAAAGAACTTGCAAAGACCTATGATCCTAAGGCAATTGAGGACAGACTTTATGAAAAGTGGATTAAGAACAAATATTTCCACGCAGAGGTAGACTGGGCAAAGAAGCCTTTTACAATCGTTATTCCACCTCCCAATATTACCGGACAGCTGCATATGGGACATGCACTTGACAATACCATGCAGGATATACTTATCCGTTTTAAGAGAATGCAGGGCTACAATGCACTCTGGCAGCCCGGTACCGTCCATGCTTCGATCGCCACGGAGGCAAAGATTGTTGAAAAGTTAAAGCAGGAAGGCACATCAAAGGAAGAACTCGGACGTGAGAAATTCCTTGAGAGAGCGTGGGCATGGAAGAAGGAGTACGGCGGGAGAATCGTCAGCCAGCTGAAGAAGCTCGGTTCATCATGTGACTGGGACAGAGAGCGTTTCACAATGGATGAGGGCTGCAACAAGGCAGTTACCGAGGTATTTTCGAAGCTTTATGAAAAAGGCTGGATTTACAAGGGCTCCCGTATCGTTAACTGGTGTCCCGTATGTAATACATCAATTTCTGATGCAGAAGTAGAGTACGAGGATCAGGCCGGACATTTCTGGCACATCAAGTATCCTTTCATCGAGGCTGACGGAAGCATCAGCAAGACGAGATTCCTTGAATTTGCCACCACACGTCCTGAGACAATGCTCGGTGATACGGCTATCGCGGTTAACCCCGAGGATGAGCGCTATCAGGATATTATCGGCGGATATGTATGGCTTCCTTTCGTAGACAGAAAGATTCCGGTAATCGCAGATAATTATGTTGAGAAGGACTTCGGAACAGGCGTTGTAAAGATTACTCCCGCTCATGACCCCAACGACTTTGAGGTTGGAAAGCGTCATAACCTCGAAGAAATCAATATCTTAAATGATGATGCAACCATTAATGCAAACGGCGGAAAATTCGAAGGAATGGACCGTTATGAGGCTCGTAAGCAGATTGTTAAGGAACTTGATGAGATGGGACTTCTTGTTCGTATCGAGGATTACAGCCACAACGTTGGCACATGCTACCGCTGCCATTCAACGGTTGAGCCCATGATCAAGAAGCAGTGGTTCGTTAAGATGGACGAAATGATCAAGCCTGCTGTTGAGGCTGTAAAGTCAGGCGAAATCGAGCTTATCCCCGAGCGTCTTGACAAGACTTACTTTAACTGGACGGACAACATCCGCGACTGGTGTATTTCGAGACAGCTCTGGTGGGGGCACAGAATTCCAGCATATTACTGCGACAAGTGCGGTGAAATAATCGTTTCCAAGGCTGCACCCGACAAGTGTCCCAAGTGCGGCTGCGATAAGCTTACACAGGATCCCGATACACTTGATACATGGTTCTCGTCGGCACTCTGGCCTTTCAGTACACTTGGTTGGCCCGAGATGACCGAGGATTTGAAGTATTTCTATCCTACGGATGTTCTTGTAACCGGATACGATATCATTTTCTTCTGGGTAATCAGAATGATTTTCTCGGGCTACGAGCAGATGGGCGAGCGTCCTTTCAAGACGGTTCTTTTCCACGGTCTTGTTCGTGACTCACAGGGACGTAAGATGAGTAAGTCTCTCGGAAACGGTATCGATCCGCTTGAGATTATTGATAAATACGGTGCAGATGCGCTGAGATTCATGCTCATTACCGGTAATGCACCCGGAAATGACATGCGTTTCTATATGGAGCGTGTTGAGGCAGCACGTAACTTTGCAAACAAGGTTTGGAATGCGTCACGTTTCATCATGATGAACATGCAGCAGTGCGCCGATGCGGGAATTGAGTTAAACTTTGAGGCTCCGATTGATGACATTAAGGGTTCTCTCAAGGATGCCGACAAGTGGATTCTTGCAAAGTGCAATGAGGTTACAAAGGATGTAACCGATATGATGGAGAAATTTGAACTTGGTATCGCCGCTCAGAAGATTTATGATTTCATCTGGGAAGAGCTCTGCGACTGGTATATTGAGATGGTTAAGCCCAGACTTTACGGCGATGACACCGAATCAAAGAAGGCAGCCATGTGGACGCTGAACAGTGTTCTTACCGATGCACAGAAGCTCCTTCATCCTTATATGCCTTTCGTTACCGAAGAAATTTTCTGCACACTGAAGGAAGAGCAGGGTACCATCGAGAAGAATGAATCAATCATGATTTCCGATTGGCCCGTATATGATGAGAGCAAGTGCTTTGAAAAGGAAATGAAGGCGGTTGAGCTTATCATGGAGGCAGTTAAGAATATTCGTCAGGTTCGTACCGACATGAATGTTCCTTTAAGCCGCAAGGCTCTTGTATTCGTGGTTTCGGAGGATGCTTCCGTTCGTGAAATCTTTGAGAACAGCAGGGTATTCTTTGCATCGCTGGGCAGTGCTTCCGATGTAAAGATTCAGTCTGACAAGACAGGCATCGATGATGATGCGGTTTCGACAATGATTCACGGCGCAGCTATTTATATGCCCTTTGCGGATCTCGTTGATATTGCAAAAGAGATTGAGCGTCTTGAGAAGGAGCAGACACGTCTTGAAGGCGAGCTGAAGCGTGTTAACGGAATGCTGGCAAATCCTAATTTCGTTAACAAGGCTCCCGAGGCCAAGCTTAACGAGGAAAAGGCTAAGCTTGCCAAGTATACCGATATGTACAATCAGGTTAAGGAGAGACTTGCTGCCCTTAAAAAATAGTTTATATAGGTGTGGAATCAGGTTAGGAATGAATCGGATTCTTTATGTAAATGATACAGGCGGAGGAATGTGATGAAACTTATTAAGAAATGGCTGAATGAAATCTTTATTGACGGCCTGAGCGGAATGGCGCTCGGACTCTTTTCAACACTTATCATCGGCACCATTATTGCACAGATCGGGTCACTTGTCGGCGGAACGGTCGGGGATTACCTGACTGTCATCGCAAATGTGGCCAAGTCACTTACCGGTGCCGGTATCGGTGTCGGGGTGGCCTGCAAATTTAAGCAGGGACCGCTTGTGACAGTTTCCGCAGCTGTTGCGGGCATGATAGGTGCATTCCCCGGTATTGTTGATATGGCTGCTTTTGATCTCGGAAAACCGGGTGAACCTCTTGGTGCGTTTGTTGCTGCCATAGTGGCGGTGAAGCTTGGCAGACTGGTGGCAGGAAAGACGAAAGTAGACATCATTGTGACACCTCTCGTTGCCATTCTTCCGGGTGCTGTGGTCGGCATTCTGGTAGGACCTCCGATTGCTTCGTTTATGAGCTGGCTCGGTGAGATCGTAAATGTCAATGTTGAACAGCATCCCGTTATCGGGGGAATTGTTGTGTCTGTTACCATGGGAATGATTCTGACGGCTCCGATCAGTTCGGCGGCAATCGGAATTTCAATGGGAATGAGCGGACTTGCAGCAGGTGCGGCCACAATCGGCTGCTGCTGCAATATGGTCGGATTTGCGGTTGCAAGCTACAGAGAGAACAAATTTGGCGGACTTATCGCTCAGGGCGTCGGAACTTCAATGCTTCAGGTGCCCAATATTGTGAAGAAGCCTGTTATCTGGCTTCCGGCTATTATTTCAAGTGCTGTGCTCGGCCCGATAGCATCTGCTGTTTTTGGCATGACAAGCACGCCCGTCGGTTCCGGAATGGGATCGGCCGGCTTTGTAGGCCAGATAGCTGCTTACGGAGCTATGACAGACGGAGGAATGGGAGCTGTGAAGGCGGTAATTCTGATTGTGGTTATGCATTTTATTCTGCCTGCCGCACTTTCACTCGGAATTTCTGAGTTCATGAGAAAGAAAGGCTGGATTAAGCAGGACGATATGCTTCTGCGTATCTGATGAAATTGTTGCTATTCTTAGTTATCAGACTATGCGGCCGGACTGTGAATAGTAATATGAGATTTACATGAACATAATTAAGCTCACAAAATAAATCAGTAGCAGAAATATAGTGTTTTTACGCAAAAAAGGGGACGGTGTTTACAGTCCCTTTTTTGCTTTATAGGAAATTACGTTTCCCCAAAAACGCTTTGCAAGGTTGCATACACTTTTAAAGCGGTATTTTGTCGCTGAAGCGATGAAAAGACGGTGCGGCATGCCGCAGGTGACATGCCTTCCTGGCTGTATTTCCAAGTCTCTTAACAGAGCATCAGTGCTTTTTGAAAAAGAATAGCAATATTTGGGTAATATATGCTAACAGGCTTTGTTGAAAAATAAAACGTCATGAAGTATCATAAGAGGACAAAGTATAAAAAATGTATTACGGAGGGATTTATGAGCGAATTATCTTTATGTAAGTCATATGAGAAGTATTTTGACATCGGGGCAGCGGTTAACCCCCGGAGCATTAAAGACTGCGCAGATATTCTGAAGCAGCATTTCAACAGTGTTACCTGTGAAAATGAAATGAAGTATATTATTACTCATCCGGAAGAGGATAAGTTTGATTTTTCAAAGGCTGATGAGATTGTGGCTTTTGCCAAAGCAAACGGTATGAAGGTCAGAGGACATGCGCCGGTATGGCATTCACAGACACCCAACTGGATTTTTAAGGACGGAGATAAGCCCGCTCACAGAGAGCTTGTTTATGAACGTCTTGACAGACATATCAGGGCCATGGCCGAACATTTCGGAAAAGATGTTTACTGCTGGGATGTTGTAAATGAGGCCTGCATTGATGAACTTCCGGAGTTTCAGATTAAGTTTATGGGCAATGAAACATACCGTACAAGCCGCTATCTTACGGCATGCGGATTTGAGTATATTGCAAAGGCATATTCGATTTGGGGTAAATATGCACCCGACGCCAAGCTTTTTTACAATGATTACAATGAGTGCAATCCGCTGAAGAGAGAGAGAATTGTAAATCTCATTAAGGAGGTTCAGGATCAGGGCGCACCTATTTACGGAATGGGACTTCAGAGTCATTACAGCATTTACGGTCCTGAAATGGATGAGGTAAAGAAGTCCATAGAGACTTATGCCGCACTTGGACTTCATCTTCATATTACGGAAATGGATATTTCTTTCTATGAGGATCCATTCCGTTCACCTGAGATTGTTCCCACCCAGGAACAGATTGAAAAGCAGGTGGCTATATATGAGAAGCTGTTTGAATTCTATCGTTCATACAGTGATGTTATTGATTCTGTAACTCTTTGGGGAGTTACGGACAAAACCTCGTGGATCAGCAGACCCGACAGAAAGAACTGGCCTCTTCCTTTTGATGAGAATGGAAATGCCAAACCGTTCCTTGAAAAACTCTGTAAAGCAGCAGAATAAATTTTACTGGGGCGGGGGTGTTGATTTGTTTTTGAAAAACGAACCGATAACCCCGCCCCTCTGTTTGAAAAATCCGTTTTGAACAGACTGTGAACGGTTACAAAAATATACGGAAGAGAAAAGCAGGGTAGGGTTTTAACGAGAGGTTTATTATGACAACAAAAGATATAGCCAAAATGTGCAATGTATCCACAGCGACTGTGTCCAACATACTTAACGGTAAGGGTAAGGCCAGTGAGCAGACTGTTAAGATGGTAATGGAGGTAGTTGAAAAGTATAACTACAAGCCCAATTATATTGCCCAGGGGCTCAGAAGAAAGATTACAAATACTATCGGTATTGTAGCTGAAGATATTTCACAGTTTACCACTCCTGATATTCTGGAGGGTGTTATGGAGGAGTGCGAGAAGGCGGGTTACAGGGTTATCGTGGAAAACCTGCGTTTTTACGCGAGATGGAAGGACAGATGGTACGACAGCGACGTCGATATTCAGAGTAAGCTTGCGCCCGCCATTGACGAACTGAAGGCAGTGCGTGTGGACGGTGCGGTTTACATTGCGGGACATGCCCGTGAAATAAAGGGATTTTCGGAAAAACTGGATATACCCAATGTTGTTGCGTACGCCTATTCGGAACATGAGAATACTTCTTCGGTAATGATTGATGATGTACTTGGCGGTTACGAGATGACAAAGTATCTGATTTCCATGGGACACAGGAAGATTGCATTTATCGGCGGAAGACGGGACAACATGCATACCATCAGACGTCTTGAAGGTTATCAGAAGGCAATATTTGAAAACAGTCTTTTGTTCAATCCAAATCTTGTTAAATATACTGACTGGAGTCGCGAAGAGGCGTATCTAAAGATGCAGGAACTGGAGAATGAGGAATTCACCGCAGTTTTCTGTATATCCGATAAAATGTGCGGCGGAGTGTACGATCTGCTCGAGGAAAGAGGACTGGTTGCCGGCAAGGATATTTCAGTGGCAGGCTACGATGACAGCGAAATTGCAGCATATTTCAGACCGGGACTTACCACTATGGCTATCAATCTGAAAGAGATAGGCCGCGTTGCAGCCAGAAAGCTGATAGACGAAATGAACGGAAAAGAAGGGGTGGGAGAGAAGGTGTATGTTCCCTGCCATATTGTGGAAAGAAAGTCCATAGCAAGAATTGGCAAATGACACTTAAAGATTAAATTATCTTTAATCGTTTAACTCAGAGTAGAAAATATAGTATAAGCTTAAAAATCCCATGGGTAAAGGCACCGATGGGATTTTTTTATATATTCTGCTCATAAAATGCGATAAACATGATAGAAAAATTGACAAAATAAGCAATATTTAATTAAAAATGGCAATATTTGTTGTTGACATTTTCTAAAAATAAATGTAAACTTATATTTGAAGTTAAACGATTAACTCATTCGGGCTGTTAACCTAAGTTGTTAACCTGGCTTATCAGTCAGATTTGTTAGTCTGAACTGAGGGTATTGCTTGACGGTGATTGCCTGATAGTTATTCGACGGTAATTATTGACCAGCGATTGTTTGACGATGGTTGCTTGACGGTAATTATTGGATAGTATTGTTTGACAGTAGTTGTCAGACGGTAATTGTTTTATAGTTATTTTCCAACGTGAAAGATAACTACCGGAGGAGATAAGGGCAAAGGAAAGTTTAGGAGGTAGGATATGAACTTTTTTAAGGACAAAAGAAAAGTAAGAGGGTTTAAGGAATTCCTCTACATTACACCTTTCCTGCTTATTGTGTTCGTGTTTTCATATTATCCTCTTTACGGGTGGAGATATGCGTTTTATGATTATTTCCCGCCTATGCCGACTGACAAATCGGAGTTTGTGGGCCTTAAGTGGTTTAAGTACATTTTCCAAAACGAGGCATATTTTAAGGATTTGTTAAGAGTACTGAGAAATACGTTTGCTATCAGCGGAATAAGCCTTATATGCTCATGGTTCCCTATGATTTTTGCCATATTTCTTAATGAGATTAAGTGCAAGCCTTATAAGAAGTTCGTTCAGACAGTTACAACATTACCGAACTTTATCAGCTGGGTTCTGGTATATTCCGTTGCACTTTGTATTTTTGATAATGACGGTATGGTTAATTCGCTCCTTAAGGATATGGGAATTATTGATGAATCGGTCAATTTCCTGGCTTCGGGAGATCATATATGGATAAAGATGTGGCTATGGCTCACGTGGAAGAACGCGGGCTGGGCGGCGATAATGTATATAGCGGCGATTGCCGGAATTGATGAGCAGATGATGGAAGCTGCGAAGGTTGACGGTGCGTCCAGAATGCAGATTATCTGGCATATTACAATTCCAAGCCTGTTACCGACTTATTTCGTTATCGTAATGCTGAATCTGGCAAACTTCCTTTCAAACGGAATGGAACAGTTTTACGTATTCCAAAATGCTTTCAACAAAGACACAATAGAAGTATTGGATCTTTATGTATACAACCTCACCAAAGGTGGAAAAGGTTATCCGCTTTCTACAGTAATCAGTATTTTTAAGAGTGTAGTCAGTGTAACGTTGCTCTGTGTAACAAACAAGATTTCAAAGCTAATCAGAGGCGAAGGCTTTATTTAACTTGAGGTGACGAAATGGCAAGAGATAAAGATGATTATATTGTTACTCCGGACATGGAGGGAAGAATAAACAAAGAACTGGCGAAGAAGAAAACGAAGATAAAAACTTCGTCCGGTGATAAGGTGATAAGTGTATTAACCTATATAATTTATGCGCTGTTTGCGTTTGTCTGCGCTTACCCCTTTTATTACATTTTTATCAATACGATAAGTGCAAACGATATAAGTGCCGCAGGTGATGTTGTTTTCTGGCCCAAGGGTATTCATTTTAACAACTATGTACAGGTTTTCGGAATTGACGGCATTTTCCACGCCACATTTATTTCAGTTGCAAGAACCGTTATCGGTACAATTACGGTGGTTATTTCTTCGTCGTTCCTTGGCTTTATGTTTACAAGGGAAACGCTCTGGCACAGAAAGTTATGGTACAGACTGGTTACTGCCACAATGTATATTAATGCGGGACTGATTCCCTGGTTCTTAACAATGACCGATTTGCACCTGAGAAATAATTTCCTTGGATATATTCTTCCGGTTGCAATATCTCCGTTCTATATAGTCCTTTGCAAGACATTTATTGAGTCGATACCGAAGGAATTGTCAGAGGCGGCGGAAATAGACGGAGCGGGTACGATTAAGGTTTTCTGGAAGGTTATCATTCCCGTTATTAAGCCGATTCTGGCAACAGTAGCTCTGTTTACGGCAGTTGCTCAGTGGAATGCATTCCAGGATACGGTACTGCTCGTAAACGACAAGAATCTGTACACACTGCAGTTTATTCTGTATGAGAAGATAAGTCAGGCAAGCTCAGCGGCAACGGCCATAAACGGAAGCTCATCCACATCCGGTTCGCTTGCTTCGGTTGCAACTGTTACATCAGTAAAGATGACTGTAACCATGGTGGTTGTTATACCTATTATGCTCATTTATCCTTTCTTCCAGAAGTATTTTACAAAAGGTATCATGATAGGTGCTGTTAAGGGTTGATTTTGTATGGATTGCGCAAAGCGCTTTACCATAAATCCGGCAATCATTCAAAAGTTTGATTAGCCAAAAAGAAAGGAAGAGGAAATATGAAAAAGAGAATTTTGTCAATGTTCCTTATTCTTGCACTTGCTCTTTCATGCTTAGCAGGTTGCGGAAACAATGAAGGGAACGGAGGAGAAGGCGGAAGTACATCAGGCAACTCAAAAGAGAAGTATACGATTGATATTTATGACGTTGCCGCTAACTTCCAGGGTATTCAGACAGGTTGGTTTGCAAAGGTTGTTGAGGACAGATTTAATCTTGAACTTAACATCATTGCACCTCAGGTAGCAGGTGATGAAGTTTATGCAGCAAGAACTTCAGCAGGTAATTTAGGTGATATTGTTCTTCTTGATCAGGGTCAGTTCCAGGACTGTGTCAAGGCAGGACTTATCAAGGATATTTCAGCTGATATTTCAAAGTATCCGAACCTTATGAACTATAAGGATCCTATTGATACATTCAATAAGACAGTTCCCGATTCAAACGGTGCTATTTACGGTATTCCTACAGAGATGTCAAACACATCGGCTACATCGTACAGCCAGGACACAATCGCATCAAGCCCTATGTTAAGATGGGATCTTTACAAGGCAGTTGGAAGCCCTGAAATCAAGGACCTTAACGGACTTCTTGATGTCCTTGCGGAAATGAAGGAAAAGTACCCTACAAATGATAAGGGTGATGCTTGCTATCCTTTATCTTTATGGCCCGACTGGGACGGTGGCGACGGAATGCTTGGTATCGCTAACGTTGTACAGTTAACAACATGGTATGGTGAGAAGATTAAGGGTTCACAGATTCTTAAGCCCGATAACACATTCACACCTCTTACAGATAAGAGCGCATCTTACTACAAGATGCTCAAGTTCCTTAATGATGCTAACAGACGTGGTCTTGTAGATCCCGATTCATTCTCACAGGATTGGAACAGCGCATGTGAAAAGATGAGCACAGGTCGTGTTTACCTTTTCTGGTACAGCTGGCAGGTAGGCTTCTGGAACAGCCAGGAGAGACTTGAGAATGGTACAGCCATGAGATTTGTCCCTGTAACAGATCAGAGCTACTATGCAGAGGCTGATGCTTACTACGGAAGCGGACGTGTATTTGCAGTTGGTTCAGGTGTTGAAGGCGATAAGTATAATCGTATCATGGAATTCCTTGACTGGTATGCAAGCCCTGAGGGATGCGTATTCCAGCATGCAGGAATTAAGGACTTCAACTACTCACTTACAGATGACGGCAAGTTCAAGAGAATGAACGACAATGCTCTGATGGACAATCTTCCCGTTCCCGAGGAGTACGGCGGAGCAGGCTATAACGATGGTAACAACGCAATTAACCAGTGGATTGTTGCTTCATACAGCATTAACCCCAACACAAACGAGTCATACGCTTCTGCAGGCTGGTCATCATTCAAGGAAGAGACCATGACCAACATGAAGAAGGAGTGGCAGGAGAAGTTTGGTGCTCTTGAGGATGTTGAGTGGATGAAGAAGAACAATAGACTTGTTATCAGCCCCAACGTTGCAGTTGCACTTCCTACCGATAACAATGATATCGGACTTATCAGAAACCAGTGCTCATCAGAAATCAATACTTATTCATGGAAGATGATTCAGGCTAAGGACGATGCTGAATTTGATGCTCTTTGGGATGAGATGACAAAGACACTTGATGGTAAGGGATTCCAGGAACTCCTTAAGTTTGACCTTGAGAAGCACACCATCGAACTTAATGCTAAGCTTGAAGCAGCAGGCAAATAATTTTAGGCGATTACTTTTATTTCATAATACCTCAACGAGAACGGGCCGGGATTTATTCCCGGCTTGTTCTTTATTTCTTACCAAAATTGAACTGGTTGTGGCGAATAGTAATTATTATGCAATTGACATTGCATTAATTCAAAAATATAATGATGTCGGAGACAGTAATTCAGTCTCCGGCATCATTTGTTTTTTTGACAGAAGGAGCGGACAATATGAAAGTAGTTCTTGAACATCTTACAAAGAAGTTTCCCAACAGAAACAAGAAGATTAAAAGTGATGTAATAGCGGTAAACGATTTTACTTTTGAGATTCCGGACGGAAAGCTGATAGGATTATTAGGACCTTCAGGCTGTGGCAAGAGTACCACGCTTAACTTAATCTGTGGACTGGAGAAGCCTACAGAGGGAAAGATTTTCTTCGGAGACAGGGATGTGACCGGGCTTCCTCCGGAGAACAGAGGAGTAGGTCTTGTATTCCAGAATTATGCCCTTTATCCGCATCTGACGGTAAAGAAGAACATTATGTTCCCACTGGAGAATTTAAGAGGGGACAAGAAGATGACAAGGGAGCAGATGGAAGAAAAGGCTTTAGAGGCTGCGAAGCTTGTTCAGATTGATGAACTGATGGACAGAAAACCCAGTGAACTTTCAGGCGGACAGCAGCAGAGAGTGGCTATCGCCAGAGCTCTTGTAAAGATGCCGAAGGTTCTTTTGCTTGACGAGCCGCTTTCGAATCTGGATGCGAGACTTCGTTTACAGACCAGAGAGGAACTGAAGAGAATACAGCTCGAAACAAAGATTACGACAGTTTTTGTTACTCATGACCAGGAAGAAGCAATGAGCATTTCCGACATGATTGTGGTCATGAAGGACGGTGTCGTTCATCAGATCGGTAAGCCTCAGGAGGTATATGACAGTCCGGTAAATCTTTTTGTGGCAAAATTTTTGGGAACTCCTCCGATTAATGTATTTGATGGCACTGTAAAGAACGGGCGTCTTTATATAGGTCAGGACAATGTGATGGAGGCCAAAGGTATTAAGGACGGTGAAGTATATGTCGGAGTGAGGCCGGAAGGCTTTATTCCGGATGAAAAAGGACCTCTGAAGTGCAGGCTTTCAAATGTTGAGATTATGGGACGTGATACAAGTGTGGTTTTCAGCCATGATGCCGGAAGTGTACAAAACATGAGGGCTATCGTAAGTGCCGAAAACAGAATCAGTACGGAATCAGGAAAAATATGCTTCTCACTGAAACCTGCCAAAACACATATATTTGATAAAGAAAACGAGAAAAGATTATAAGTAATTGATTTTGACAGACTGTGAACAGTAACTGTATATCATTAAGGGGAGATATAAAATGGATAAGAAAAGCATGAAAGGATGGCTGTATCTTTTGCCGGCCATACTGTTTCTGGGATTTTTTATGGTATATCCTTTGTTTGACGTTCTGATATATTCTTTTGAAGAAGGGTATAATTCCGCGTCACAGACATATTTTGGAGTCGGAACCTACAATTATGCATATGTGCTTCATGATACATATTTTCTTCAGGCGGTAAAGAATACGTTTATTCTTGTAATCATTACGGTACCGGTTTCAACGGGAATCGCACTGCTGATTTCTCTCGGACTCAGCTCGATAAAGCCGTTAAAGCAGCTCTTTCAGACAATTTATTTTTTGCCGTATGTAACCAATACACTTGCTGTCGGCCTTGTTTTTATGATTCTGTTCAAAAAGACGGCTTATACAGACGGACTTGTCAATCTGATGATAAACTGGTTCGGCGGAAGCAGCGTGGACTTTATCGATGGACCTTACTGGGCAAAGATGTTTGTACTGTGCTTTTATACAGTGTGGGTAGTGCTTCCGTTTAAAATCCTGATACTTACGAGTGCACTTGCATCGGTAAAACAGGATTATTATAAGGCTGCGCAGATTGATGCCACACCGAAGTGGCGTGTATTTACGAGAATCACACTCCCGATGATTTCACCGATGCTGTTTTATCTGATTATTACCGGTTTTATCGGGGCGTTTAAGGCGTACAGCGATGCGGTTGCTCTGTTTGGTACCGATCTGAATGCCGCGGGAATGAATACAATTGTCGGATACATATATGACATGCTGTACGGAAACAGCGGAGGTTATCCTTCGTATGCATCGGCTGCGGCGCTTATTCTTTTCGCGGTTGTGCTGACGATTACCTGCATAAATCTTCTTGTCAGCAAAAAGAACGTTGTATACTGATTAGTGCGGTCAGGAGGTAAATATTGAGCCATGGATGATAATTTGGATTATGAAAAAATAGAAAAAAAGGCAAAAAGAAATAATATTATCAGGAAGACAGTTATTTATTTCTGTCTGGGAATCTGGGCACTTATTGTGCTTTTCCCGTTTTACTGGATGATACTTACTTCGGTAAAGGGGTACAGTGCTTATAATTCCGAGTATATTCCTGAGTTCTTTACGCTGTCACCGACACTGCAGAATTATACGGATGCTTTCACAACTGTTTCGCTGGGAAGCTATTTTGTCAACACTCTGATTTTTACACTGATTACCACAGGAATAATGCTGGTGGTTATCGTGCTTGCGGCGTTTGCATTTGCAAGACTTGAATTCAGGGGAAAGAATTTTGTTTTTACGCTTTTTCTTTCACTTATGATGATTCCGAACGAGCTTGTTATCATTACAAACTTTCAGACTATCACGAATATGGGACTTCGAAACAGCTTCCTCGGTCTGATTCTGCCGTCAATTACTTCGGTATTTTATATTTATCTGTTGAAGGAAAATTTTGAACAGATACCGGAGGAACTGTATAAAGCCGCAAAGGTTGACGGTACTTCGGATTTCAGATATCTGGTAAAGGTTATGATTCCAATCTGCAGACCCACGCTGATTACGGTTACGATTCTGAAGGTAATCGAGTGCTGGAATTCCTATGTATGGCCTCGACTGATAACCGATGACGAAGCGTATTATCTGGTTTCAAACGGTATTCAGGAAATCAGGGAGAACGGCTTCGGAAGGGAAAATATACCTGCCATGATGGCCGCGGTTGTGGTTATTTCGATACCGCTTATTATTCTGTTCCTTGTCTTCAGAAAGAAGGTAATGGAAGGCGTTTCGAGAGGAGGCACAAAGGGCTGATGAAAAAAAGACTGTTTTTGATTTTATTATGTCTGGTTTCCGCAGTCGGACTTTTTGGCTGCCATGGAGCTAAGGACAAGGTTGAGTTTGCAATTCCGGATGAATTTGATTCATCGAAAGAGTATGAAATTACTTTTTGGGCAAAGAATGACACAAATAAATCGCAGGTTGATATTTACAATAAAGCCATCGGTGAATTTGAAGAGATTTATCCCAACATTAAAGTAAACATAAGGCTTTATACCGATTATTCGCGAATATACAACGACGTAATCACGAATATTTCAACGGGTACAACTCCGAATGTATGTATTACGTATCCGGACCATATAGCGACATATATGACGGGCGACAATGTCATAGTACCGCTCGATGAACTGCTGGAAAATGAAAAATACGGCTTTGGCGGGAATGAGGTGAAATTTGATTCACCGAAGGCAACCGAAATTGTACCGGAGTTTTTGAATGAATGTTCAATAAACGGACATTATTATGCGTTGCCGTTTATGAGATCCACAGAGGCATGTTATATCAATAAGACACTTGTAGAAAAACTTGGCTATGAACTTCCGGAGGTGCTTACCTGGGATTTTGTATGGGAGGTGTCGGAAAAGGCTGTGGAAAAGGATGAAAACGGCCTTTATAAGGTCAACGGGCAGAAGGTAATGATTCCGTTTATTTATAAATCCACCGATAACATGATGATTCAGATGCTGAAGCAGAAGGGCGCAGGATATTCAAATGCAGCGGGAAAAATAGAGATTTTTAACGATACTACAGAGGAACTGCTCTACAAGATTGCGGAAGAGACAAAGCTTGGGACTTTTTCAACCTTCAAAATCTCGAGCTATCCGGGTAATTTTCTTGACGCAGGACAGTGTATTTTTGCGGTGGATTCCACTGCGGGAGCCACATGGATGGGCTCAAACGCACCGCATATCGATATTGCTCCAGATAAGCTTGTGAATTTTGATATTGAGGTTATGACTGTGCCTCAGTTTGATACCGAAAACCCGAAAATGATTTCTCAGGGTCCTTCGCTCTGTATTTTTAATAAGGAGGATTCACAGGAGGTTCTTGCGGCGTGGCTGTTTGCGCAGTATCTGCTGACCAATGACGTTCAGATTGATTATTCGAAAACAGAAGGATATGTACCGGTCACCGAAAAAGCACGTGAATCGGAGGCTTATACGGATTATCTGGCTAAATGCGGTATTGATAATGATGAACATTACGATGTCAAGATAAAGGCAGCAAAGCTTTTGATTGATAATGTTGCTAATACCTTTGTTACCCCTGTGTTTAACGGTTCGGCATCTCTGCGTGACGCAGCCGGCCAGATGATTGAGAATGTAACAAAATCAACCAAACGTCGTGAAAATGTTGATGCTGCGTATATGTCCGGACTTTGCGATGATATGGTAGACCTGTTCAGACTGAACATGGATGCGGGAGACGGCGGAACCGCGGCAGACGGCAAGAAGGTTCTCGGAGAACTTCCGGGCGAAGCAGTGGCACTGATTACGGTACTGATTGCGGCCTGGGTTTTGATCGGTGCTTATGTTCTTTGGAACGGTTTGAAAAAAAAGAGTTGATTTATTTTGAAAATAATCTATAATATGGTGTCAAGGTCAAAAGTCGAAGAAAGTTACTGCTCCCGGCAGACTGTAAAGAATGTGTACCGAAAGACTTTTTACAGAGAAAGTACAAAACTGTATGCCTACAGAGGCTCGACAGGACACATGAATATGCTGAAATGCTGCGAAACAGGCAGAGCATATGGATGGGTGTTGTACGGACTGTAAACAGTAACTGTCAGTTGAGCTGAATGTATGAGGTACAGACACGATTCTCACAGACTGTGGACAGTAATGAAAGGCTCTTTGGAAAATGTTTCACGGAGGCTTTGAGGACTTTGTGACGTAAAAAAACATTAAGGAGATTAAAATGAAAAAGTTAGCAGCCATTTTCTTGATTCTTGTTTTGGCATTATCTGTCGTAGCGTGCTCAAAGACTGAGAATGTTGACGAGAATAACAAGACAACAGAACAGAAAAATGATTCAAATGAGACAACCACTAAGGTTCCCGATCCCGAGACAACAGATGCACCGGAAGTAACAGATGTCCCCGTAACAACAGATGCACCTGAGGTTACAGCAGCACCCGAGGTTACGGATGCACCCGAGGTTACCGATGCACCCGAGACAACGCCTGTTGAGACTTCAACCGGAAAGTCAGAAGGCGTTATGACTTATGCGGAATACGATGCAGCAGCAATATTCGATCCTGTAGTCGTAGAGACATATGTACAGGCTAAGCAGTCATGGTGGCAGGATAAAGCAACAATCTACACTCAGGACGAGGACGGAGCTTATTTCATTTATGAGATGGCCTGCTCTGAAGAAGATTATGCAAAGCTTGTACCCGGAACAAA
>JAZLIK010000103.1:0-8087 GCA_045617345.1 Lachnospiraceae bacterium
TTACTATTCACAGTCTGGACAAACCCCCATTCATAAGCCCTGCCTGCTGCGCAGTCAGTCGCTGCTTCGCAGCTGAAAGCTTATTCATGTGTTTTGTCCAGCCTCCATAGTCGGATAATAATATCCGCAAGCCCGAGAGCAGGCTCTCAGCTTGTGTCTATTATTATCCGACTGTGAATAGTGACATAGTTACAAAAAATAATAAAAATGAAAAAAAAATTTGTGCAGTTTTTCAGATTTCAATTGAAAAAAATAGTGAGTTATGTTACACTAAAATAAGCGGATAATATACAAACGGAGGTGATATTTTTGATTCGCAAAGAAATGATTGCCATGCTGCTTGCGGGAGGTCAGGGCTCACGTCTCGGAACTCTTACTGCTGATATGGCAAAACCGGCAGTAAGCTATGGAGGAAAATACAGGATTATCGATTTCCCGTTGAGCAACTGTATTAATTCCGGTGTAGATACAGTCGGTGTTCTGACACAGTATCAGCCGCTGAGATTGAATACTCATATCGGAATCGGTATTCCCTGGGATCTGGACAGAAATATCGGAGGTGTCAGCATCCTGCCGCCGTATGAGAAGAGCGGAAATGCGGAGTGGTACAGTGGTACCGCCAATGCGGTATTTCAAAATCTGAAATATATCGAGTATTATAATCCTGAGTATGTACTCATCCTCGGCGGTGACCATATATACAAGATGGATTATGAGATACTGCTTGATTTCCATAAAGCAAACAAGGCTGACATAACTCTTGCCACATATCCGGTTGCATGGGAGGATGCATCGAGATTCGGACTCGTCATTACAGATGAGAACAACAGAGTTACCGATTTTGAGGAGAAGCCCGCAAAGCCGAGAAGCAATCTGGCTTCAATGGGAATATACATCTTTACATGGAAGGTTCTTCGTGAGGCGCTTATCAGACTGAAAGACCAGCCGGGATGTGATTTCGGAATGCATATCATTCCTTACTGCCACCAGAACGGTGCCAGAGTTTTTGCATTTGAATACAACGGATACTGGAAGGATGTCGGAACTCTTTCGGCATACTGGGAGTCGAATATGGAGCTGATAGATCTGGTTCCCGACTTCAATCTTTATGAGGAATTCTGGAAGATATACACAAAGAGTGACGTGGTTATGGCTCAGTATATGGGAGAAAAAGCCGTAGTCAATCGCAGTATCATCGGAGAAGGTACTGAAATATACGGAGAAGTTTATAACAGTGTTATCGGACCGGAGGTTGTCATAGAGGAAGGGGCGGTTATCAGAGACTCCATCATTATGAAAGCATCCAGAATCGGAAGGAATTCAAAGGTAAACAAGGCTATTATCGCAGAAAAAGCGGTTATCGGAGATGACTGCGAGCTTGGTATCGGTGATGAAATCGAAAATAAAAACCATCCCAACATCTACTGCAACGGTCTTGTTACACTCGGAGAAGGCACAGTTATCCCGAACGGCGTGAAAATCGGCAAGAATACCGTTGTATCGGGAAAAACAACTGTTGACGATTACAACAACAGGTGGCTTGGTTCGGGTGAAAGTTTAGTAAAGGCAGGTGACAACGCATGAGAGCAATAGGAATCGTACTCGCAGGCGGTAATAACGCCAAGATGCGTGAGCTTACCGATAAACGTGCAGTGGCAGCCATGCCTATAGCCGGAAGCTACAGGGCTATTGATTTTGCACTGAGCAGTCTGTCAAATTCAAGGGTTCAGAAGGTGGCTGTACTTACCCAGTACAATTCACGTTCACTCAACGAGCATATGAGTTCGTCAAAATGGTGGGATTTCGGGCGAAAGCAGGGCGGTCTGTTCGTGTTTACCCCTACGATTACACCGGATAATTCCTTCTGGTACAGAGGCACAGCTGATTCAATCTATCAGAACATTGAGTTCCTGAAGAACAGCCATGAACCGTATGTTGTCATTACATCGGGTGATATTATTTACAAGCTTGATTTTAACAAGGTGCTTGAATATCATATCAATAAAAAAGCGGATATTACCGTAGTCTGCAAGAGACTCGGCGGTGATGTCGATACCAGCAGGTACGGAGTTGTTTCGGTGAACGACGAGGGAAGAATTACGGGATTTGACGAAAAGCCGCTCGGAGGAACCGAGAACAATCCGCTGATTTCGACAGGTATTTATGTTATCAGGAGAAGACAGCTGATTGACCTGCTTGAGAAAGCACATGAAGAAGAACGCCATGATTTTGTCAGAGATATCATTGTCAGATATCGCGATATGAAGAAGATTTATGCATATGAGCATACCGATTACTGGTGCAATATCGCGTCTGTAGAAGACTATTATCAGGCCAATATGGATTTTCTGAACAGAGATATCCGTGATTATTTCTTCAGGCAGTATCCCGATATCTACTCGAAGGTGGACGATCTGCCTCCCGCGAAGTACAATGCAGGAGCAGAAGTTCGTAACAGCCTTGTTGCCAGCGGTACTATTGTTAACGGCAGGGTTGAGAATTCTGTTGTATTCAAGCAGGTGTACATCGGAAACAACTGTACCATCAGAAATTCGATTATCCTGAACAATGTCCATATCGGGGACAATACTTACATCGAAAACTGTATTGTTGAGAGCAGAGACACGATTAAGCCCGGCGGACACTATGTCGGACAGGAAGGACGCATCGGGATTGTTGTGGAACATAACGAAAGATATGAGATGTAAGAATATGCCCGCAGTAGTTAAAGACTGCCGGCACAGATGAAAAATCCCACATACCCATTGAAGGGTATGTGGGATTTTTGCATTTCCCGTTTTCAATCAGGTTTGTAAATAATCCTGACAGGAGTAATTTCGCTTGAAAAGTTGGTGGAGTAGGGGGTATAATGAGATTATGGTTACTGTCATTGGTGAGTGGCAAAAGTATATGCACGATTGGTTACTATTCATTATCACCCGACAGCAGGCATGGCTTATGAACGCGTTTTGAGCAGACTGCAAAAAGTAACCGCAATTGTGCAAAACAGAGTGCGAAGAAATACCGGGTACAATATGTGTCAGTATTTATGTCGCATAAATCATGGTTTGGAGTGAAACGATGAGTAAGAATAAAAAAGGTACATCGGTACTTTTGACAATATGGGTTGTGACAGCTGTGGCGGCTGTTGCGGTTCTGACAGGCTTCTGGATAAAAAAGGATATTGACAGGAAGGAAGCCGAAGCGCAGCCTGTGATTGTTACCACCACCGGAGGCGGAGGTAACGGTGTAGCCGGGGTCATAGAAAGAAATGAAAATGAGGGTGTGCAGCAGAACGAAGGAACTCCGGACATTGTTGACGGGACAGGGCAGCAGACAGGTGAACCTGACGACGGGAACACTGTGACCGACGGACAGGAGCCGGATGGTGAAAACACTTCGACAACCGGTGAGCCTGAGAATTCCGGCGAGACAAAAAACGACGAAACGTCGGGAAACGGGAATACTGTATCTGTTGACGGTATAGATCCGTTAAAGCCGATTGTGGCGCTGTCTTTTGATGACGGACCCGGTATATATACGGAAAGAATCCTTGAAACACTGACAAAATATGGCGCACATGCAACTTTCTTTATGCTTGGCGACTGTGTTAAACAGTATCCGGATCAGGTCAGAGCCGTAAATGCGGCCGGCTGTGAAATAGGTAATCATACGATGTCACACTCGGATTTAAAAAAGCTTTCCGCCGAGAAAATTCGTGAAGAAATAGACACCAATCAAAAAAATATAAATGAGATACTCGGAAATGCGGACGGGAAATATGTGGTTCGTACTCCTTACGGCAACTATAACGATACCGTAAAGGAAAACTGCGAGCATCCGATGATAATGTGGACCGTTGATACGCTTGACTGGAAGACAAAGAATGCACAGTCCGTTTTGGAAGAGGTGAAGAGGAGTGTGAAGGATGGTAATATCATCCTGATGCATGACATATATCTCAGTACTGCGGAGGCTGTTGAGCTTGTGGTGCCCTGGCTGACGGAGCAGGGTTATCAGATTTGTTCGGTCAGTGAAATGTATGCGGTCAGACGTGAAACGATGAAGGATGGTCATGTTTACAGTTATACCTACAACGTTGACCAGTATAAAAAGAATAACGGGATAGAATGAAAAAAATATTATATTTTCTGATTCCCGCACTGGCAGCCGTTTTGTTCTATCCGAAGATAGGAGCCAGGTACGGTGACCACTGGGAAGTGGTTCAGCTTCTTTCGGTTTTTCTGATGAATACCTATTTTTGGATGGAATTTGGTGTCAGAATTGGGGAATTTGCTTCATGTAAATACAGATTCTACAAGGCAGCGGGAGCGGGCTCGGAGAAAATAGCCGTCAGATTTCTGATGGACAATCTGAGCTTCGCATTTATGTGGGCAGGAATCTGTTTTGTTGCCATTTATGATGGCAAGCCGGTTGAAAACCTTATTGTATGGCTGCAGTGGATGATATTTACTGCGGCTGCAATAATTATAGTATACGAAATACTGCATCTGCGTTTCAGAAGACTTTTTGCTATAGGGGGTCTGCTGGCTGCAGGTGTTGTTTTGGTGTGTCTGATTGTCGAAATAGCCGGGGAAGATATCACCGGGATAAACGATCATTCCATGACACTTATATGCAATGTTAAAATAATGCAGATTGTAAAAAATCTGTTCCTTGAGATTAATCTGCCGTTTATCATTCTGTCGTTCGGTATATTGCTTATGGCTTATATAGCACTTTCTTTCTTTGACAACGGACTGATAAACAGTGTGATGTCAAAAAAGAATGCAGTCGGCAGAGGAGCAGGATTTGCGCGTTCGTCGTGGAACGGCAACAGAATACTGTTAGAAATAAAGCGCATTCTTTCGCTGAAGGTGGTCTGCCTGACACTGACGCTGGAATTTGTGTTTGCGACACTCGGAATCATTGTCAGCTATAAATTCGGGATAAACATATTTTACTGGCTGTTCTTTTTTACGGGTATAAGCGGGCTGCTGGGCGAATATGCCTATATTATTGATATTCCGGCAAAGCTGATGTACCGACTGCTGGGAGTTGAATTTGACAGGCTGTTCAAAACGAAGCTTTTGACAGTTATTATCATGAATACACCGCTGATACTGATTTCATTTGTGGCGTGGATCCTGGATGGAATGGGCGCCGGGGAATTTATTCTGCTACTGATTAATCTGTTCCTGGCGAATTTCGAAATGGTTTCGTTTTATTCGTTGAAATATCTTGACCTTAAGAGCAGAATGGGCGTTGCTTACATGCTGCAGACACTTTTTATCAGTATAGTTGCACTGATTCCGGTCGTTAATCTGGCATTCGGCTGTTATTTACATAAAAAAGCCGGCAGCAGGTGGGCGAGACACGTCGGAGATTCCGCCGGATGAAAATTTGGAGAAGAATGGGACGTCGGAGATTCTGTGAAATTATATTTATTACCGAGTACCGGAAGGCTACGGCAGTGCAACAGATAAGTGTCATGCAGTGAATATTATGACATGGTTTTGGAACGGAAACAGAAACAAAATGAGGGGAAAGTTACTATTTACAACAGGGTGATAAAATAGTGACAGTGAAAACAGAATATGCTGGAAATACAGAATTTAAAGAAAAAATACGGGGATGACGGGATTGAGGATATAGATGTGACTCTCGAAGAGGGGATAATCTATGCGGTAATAGGTCCGAACGGAGTTGGAAAAACCACGCTTCTTGAGACTGTGGCCGGTCTGCTCAGACCAAGCGAAGGTCAGATTCTCCTGAATGATATGTCACCCCTATTAAGGGAAACGAAAAAATATATAGGCTTTGCACTTGAGTCGGATTCCTGTTATCCGGAGATGAAGCTTGGTGATTTACTTGAGTTTGTTTATATGCAAAAATATGATGACATGGGCCGGGATGAAATTCAAGAGTATCTTGAGAGATATGAATTATCGGACAGCAGGAATAAGTATTATCATACGATGTCAACGGGAATGAAAAAGAAAACAGGAATAATCATGACATTTATGGGTAATCCGGACCTGGTGCTTCTGGATGAACCGACGAATGGCGTTGATACTACGGGAATCATTCATATCAAGGAGGATATGATGACCGCAAAAAAACGTGGTGCCATTGTGGTGGTTTCAAGTCATGAACTTGATTTTCTGACGAAAGTGGCTGATGTGTGTTTCTTTATGAAGAACGGTCGATTTGTAAAGAAGGTTAGTGTCAGCGAAGAAGAAAATCTTGAGGACATATACAAGGAAATATACCTGAGTTGAGATTCGGGCAGGCAAAGGTATACGTCGGACAGCGAATGAGCAGCGAGAAAAGTATAAGTCGGACTGCGAATGAGCAGCGAGAAAAGCATATGTCTACACTTGACGGAGAAAAGGTCAACAAGGGCAGCATAAGCTGCAAGAAAATAAGGCGGGCAGAACCTGCCGGTTACTACTTAACAGAAAGGAGATTGGCGCTCCTCTCATGACTGAAGTCACGAGTCTCCGCGCCATAAAAATTAATGAAAATTATAGCAGGAATGGGAAACCCGGGAAGAGAATACACAGCGACAAGACATAATGTAGGATTCGATACAATTACCGCATTATGTGACAAATACGGAATCAGGCTTGATCAGAAGAAATTCAAGGGACTGTGCGGTGCCGGAGTCATAGAAGGCCAGAAGGTACTGCTGGTACAGCCGCAGACGTATATGAACAACAGCGGAGAGTGTCTGCGGGAGGTTGCGGATTTTTACAAGGTTGATACTGAAGATATTATTATCATATGCGATGATATAAATCTTGATACAGGAAGACTCAGACTGCGTCCGAAGGGAAGCGCAGGAGGACACAACGGGCTAAAGAGTATTATTGCTCATCTTGGCGGGGAGAATTTCCCGCGAATCAGGATAGGAGTAGGCGGGAAGCCCGAAGGCTGGGATCTGGCGGACCACGTTCTGGGCAGATTCTCCGCAGAAGATGAGAAAATTATGAGAGAAGCCATAAAACGTGCTGCAGAGGCAGCTGCGGTATGGGTGCAGTACGATATAAACAAAGCCATGAATATGTTTAATGCGTAGTTTTTATTCGACTACGGAGCCGGACAAAATACATGAAAAAAGCCCTGTAAAGGCGACGGACAGCCATTGGATGTCTGCGATAAAGAAAGATTTTTAACAGCCATTGGTTGTCTGTGATAAAGAACGACATTTAACAGCAATTGAATGTCTGCGATAAAGAAAGACATTTAACAGCCATCGGATGTCTGCGATAAAGAAAGATTTTTACAGCCGCTGGATGTCTGCGATAATGAAAGACTTCGGACAGTCTGTGAATGATTGCTGCACAGAACGGGCGACAGTATCGGAAATGTTGTAATATAGGGAAAGAGGAACTTGGATGAATGCTTTTTTACAGCCGTTAACGGAATATTCGAATATACAGGATTTAAAGGGTGACATTACGGGGGGAAAACTTCCTGTTCGTGTCACCGGCTGCATAGATGCACAAAAATCGAATCTGATTGCGGCAGTATCGGCAAATGTGGAAAAGAAACTGATAATTGTTGAAAATGAAATGAAGGCACGGGAGATAGTATCCGATTATTCCATGTATGATAAAAATGTGATGCTCTATCCGGCCAAAGATATCATATTTTTCAGTGCAGATGTGAGGGGGAATGCGATATCGGCAGAACGTCTGAAGGTCATAAAGAAGATTTTGTCGGATGAACCTGTGACGGTAGTGACCGAGATATCCGCAGGTATGGACAAATTCAGCTCTCCGGAGAGGATTAAGAGCAGGATTATCCATATAGATATGAACTCGTCGGTAAATCAGGAAAATCTGGCGAAGGAACTTGTGTCAAACGGATATACGCGTGAGGGACTGGCGGAAAATCCCGGTCAGTTCGCGGTGCGAGGAGGAATTATCGATATATTTCCTATTACCGAGGAAAATCCGGTGAGAATAGAGCTGTGGGGCGATGAAATAGATTCCATACGATGGTTTGACGCCACTTCTCAGCGTTCGGTGGAGAATATAACCGAGGTTGACATATTTCCCGCCGCTGAAATTGTACTAAGC
>JAZLIK010000104.1:0-12048 GCA_045617345.1 Lachnospiraceae bacterium
GGCATTTTAAGGGATTTTTTTCATGAACACAGGGATGAGGTGATTAAGGTGACGATGCTCGATTATACGTTTGAACGCAGACTTGAAATTGGAATGCATGATGCCTTGGAACAGGGAAGAGACGAGGGAAGAAAAGAGGGAGAATTCTTTAGCTTTATTGAACTTGTGTGTAAAAAAATAAAGAAAAATAAATCCATAGCGCAGATATCAGATGAACTGGAATGTAAGGAAGAAGATATAAGGACTATTTTCGAAGTAGCGAAGCTGTGCGCGCCTGATTATGACCCCCGGGAAGTAATAAAAAAATTTATTTGACAAATTGAATTCGATGTGCTAACATGCAAACAATAACATAAGAAAAGCGATGACGGAAAAGAGTAGTCTGACGAAAGCATCCAGAGAGAACGGCGTTTGGTGAGAGTCGTTTATGAATTAGTCTTACGAAAACCATTCCGTAGCCGCAATGCCGAACAACAGTAAGCGTTGCCGTTAGCCCGCGTTAAGGGATAGGATTTGTTGGAATCTGAAGTAAAAAGTTAAGGTGGAACCGTGCTGACGCACCCTTAAGATTATCGAACGATGGTCTTATGGGTGCTTTTTTTGTAATCCGCAGCATCTTTCGTCATAAAGTCCTTCTTATGTTGTTACCGTGTTACTGTTCGTGGGAACGGATAATGAATACCGACCGAAATTCGTTCTGCGGTAATGTGTTTTTACTTTATAGGAAACTGCGTCCTATAAAGGAAAAACGCTCCGCAAGGATGCGCACGCTTTGGCAGCGGTAATTTGTAGCTGACGCGACGCAAAAGCGGCGCAGCATGTCGCAAGCGACATGTTTTCCTGTTATGGGACCGCAGACAGTAACATACAGGAAACAGTAGTGTACAGGAAAAAGTAACTGCATGGTTACGACACACATTTTAAGAAAAAGGAGGAATCATTATGAAGATTTTACGAAGAAACGGCGAGGTAGCAGAGGTTGAGTTTGAAACACAGGAAGGCAAAAAGGCGTTCTGGCACACGAGCGCTCATGTACTGGCACAGGCGGTGAAGAGGCTGTGGCCCGATACGAAATGCGCCATCGGTCCGGCGATTGAGAATGGTTTTTATTATGATTTTGAGTTCAGTTTTTCGTTCTCGGATGACAGGCTTGCAGAGATTGAAGAAGAGATGAAGAAAATCGTAAATGAGTCTCTGAAGCTGCAGGTGTATGAGAAATCGAAGGAAGAAGCTCTTAAATTTATGGAAGAAGGCGGTGAAAGCTACAAGGTTGAAATGATTGGCGAGCTTGAGGAGTCCGAAGTTATCAGCTTCTACAAACAGGGAGATTATGAAGAGTTTTGTGCCGGTCCGCACATTGAAAATGTCAGCAAAATAAAGGCTGTGAAGCTTCTGTCGGTTGCAGGTGCATACTGGCGCGGTGATGAAAAAAACAAAATGCTTACGAGAATATACGGTATATCGTTCCCGAAAGCATCGGAGCTTGCGGATTACCTGCATATGGTTGAAGAGGCAAAGGCGAGAGATCACAGAAAACTCGGAAAGGAGCTCGGTCTTTTCATGCTGGTTGAAGAAGGACCCGGATTTCCGTTTTTCCTGCCCAAGGGACTCATTTTAAAGAATCTGCTGATTGATTTCTGGAGAGACATTCACAGACGTAACGGTTATGTTGAGATTTCAACGCCGATAATGCTTGAAAGAAAGCTCTGGGAGCAGTCGGGACACTGGGATCATTACATGGATAAAATGTATACGTCCTCAAAGGAAGATGTTGATTATGCGATAAAGCCGATGAACTGTCCCGGCGGTATGCTTGTTTATAAGTCTGAGGCACATTCCTACCGTGAGCTTCCCATCAGAATGGGTGAACTTGGAATTGTTCACAGATGCGAGAAGTCCGGAGAGCTTCACGGATTGATGAGAGTCAGATGCTGTACGCAGGATGACGCGCATATTTTTATGAGAGAAGACCAGGTTATGGACGAAATACAGGGAGTTATGAGACTTATTGACGATGTCTATCGGAAGTTTGGTTTTTCTTATGAAATCGAACTGTCAACGAGACCTGAAAATTCTATCGGAAGCGATGAAGAATGGGAGCTTGCTACGAAAGCGCTTGTGGAGGCGGCAGAAGGTATGGGCAAGTCCTACGTTGTTAATGAAGGTGACGGCGCATTTTACGGACCGAAGCTGGATTTCCATGTAAAGGATTCAATTGGCAGAACGTGGCAATGCGGTACGATTCAGCTTGATTTCCAGCTACCGAGAAGATTCAACATAGAATATATCGGAGCTGATGGAGCAAAGCACAGACCGATAATGCTCCACCGCGTAGTATTTGGTTCAATGGAAAGATTCATGGGCATTCTGATAGAGCATTATGCCGGCAAATTCCCTGTATGGCTGGCACCGGTTCAGGTAAAAATTCTTCCTGTTTCCGATAAATATGCCGATTATGCAAAGAAGGTCGCTGATGAGCTTCTTGACTCAAATGTCCGTGCCGAGGTTGACGGACGCGGTGAGAAGCTTGGTTTAAAGATTCGTGAGGCCAGACTTGAGAAAGTGCCTTACATAGTAATTGTTGGCGAAAAGGAACAGGCGAACGGCTCAGTGTCGGTCAGACAGCGTGATGCCGACGAGGAGAATCAGGACATGGGCGAGATGAGTATTTCAGAGCTTTGTGTGTTATGTAACAGAAAGTAATGAAAGCTGCGAAGCAGCGGACGGCTGTGCAGCAGACAGGGGGTATGAACGGTTTTTGACCTGCTGTGCAGCAGACAGGATTTATGAACGCGTTTTTACCTACTGTGCAGTAAGCAGGGCTTATGAATGCGTTTTGACAGACTTTGAAATTTAAAAACGCAACAGCCACCCGTTTTGGGTGGCTGTTGGTTTTTTGGGGAGTAAAGATGTAGTATATGGTAACCTCTGCGGTTATACAGTGTCGCCTGCAATTCAGGGCCGGCACCGGCGTGCACCTTTCGCACGCTGAGTGGCAACCGACAGAGGGGGGTTAAGCATTAGCCTTCAATGGCTATAAAATGATTCTCTTCCGGCTCCGGCTTTTTCTCAATCTTCGGAACCATGAGCTTGAGGATACCATCCTCGAATTTGGCCTTGATATCGTTCTGAGTCACATCCTCGCCGACATAGAAGCTTCGGCTGCATGAACCGCAGAATCTTTCCTTACGGATGTATTTACCGTTCTCTTCAGATTCGGTTTTCTCACATTTATCTGCTGTAATGGTCAGATAACCATTCTTTAATTCAGCCTTGACGTCTTCCTTTTTGTATCCGGGAAGCTCGACATCGATATCGAAAGCGGTGTCAGATTCCTTCACGTCGGTTTTCATCATCATTGCGTTTCTTCCGGCAAATTTTCCGGGACGACCCGATACGCGTTCGGGACTTGCAAATCCATCAAAAATCGCATCAAATAAGTTTTCTCCAAAAATACTAGGCATAAACATAATTTTCATTCCTCCTTATGCACCGGACTATATGCTGCGAAATATTGTAGTATATAGCTTTACAATTAATGGGTTACATGTCTTTGGGATTTCTTTTGTTCCCTTCGACAATTATGTTATATCACAATTATTAGCACTCGTCAATAGTGAGTGCTAATAATTTTTGTGAACAATTTGTGAACTGGTTACAATTTACCACATAGCCGGTATGACAATTACTGCAAGCTTGCTTGTAAAGTAATTGTCATACCGGCTATGTGGTGGAGGCTGGACAAATCATACATCTCGTGACATACATTACTCGATGGCGTTTGCTTGAGTCTGGACGTAAGCAGGCTTCCGTTCAGACTACTCGCTATTCGCACAAATAAGCCATAAGCCGTGAAACGGCGGCTGACTGCGTAGCAGGCAGGGCTTATGAATGAGTTTTGACCGGACGGTGAATAGTAATTCGAATTGAGTGTAAAAGGTATCACGAACAAAAAACCGGGGATGCTTTCCGCATTTTGCGGTAAGCATCCCCGGTTATGTTTCTCAGCATCTTTTGCACATATAGAGCATAAAAGGATATACCGGATTGTGTTTACAGTGAACGGTCAACACGTTCCAATCAGTTATCGGAATTAACCTCTGTGATGAAACCATCCTCGGTAACAACTATGTGGATAAGCTCTGTCTGGTCGAATTCCGACTCGGTCCAGGGTCTTTTATACACGAATCTGAGAGTTGACTCACCGTGGAAACGTCCGGTTGCAACGAAACCGAAGGTCTGATTTCCGCCGCTGCCTACGATTCCTTCGGGAACGGGGTTCGGTACATACTTGGCAAATACGTTTGAAACCATACCGTCATTTGCTGGAATGTATTCCCAGGAATATCCCGTTGAGGGATTTGAAGGAAGTGAAAGTGTATAGAGACCGGTAGGATGAATCAGAGAATAGGCGTTTTCTTTAATGAAGCTGTCAAGCTCGGCGAAGCTGATTCTGAAGGATACATTTCCGAGAAAACCGCTGTCGGCTACGGTGTCATCGTCGAATACATAGCGGATTCCGTCATCTTCAAAGAAAATCTTGCCCGTAATGATGTTGGACTTTACAAGATCTGAAATTTTACTCCATTTATAGAAGCCGCCTTCGTCTATCATCTGAGACTTTACGGAATTGGTAACAGCCTTTTTAAAGCTGTTGTTGTATTTGAATACGTTATTAAGCTTCAGAAGCTTGCCGTTTGTGAGGTTAATGTTGATAATTTTAGTAAATGAGTAAGGACGTGTCTCGTCGTTTGACGAAACATCGTATTTCATTTCAATGCTCAGTATGTTGCCGCACTGGTTCTGACCGTAGCATTCACCCTTTAAATAGAAAATGGGGGCATCTGCTTTTTTACCGTATGTATCAGCAAGTGCGGAATATTCGTCCTTCAGACTGTTGACAACATTCAGATAAGCCTGTTTGTAGACGACTTTTCTAATCTTTTTCTGAAGCGCTTCATCATCTGTGGCAATCTGCGGATAATTGATATTTACATCAACTGACACCTTATTTTTAAGTGTGAATAAATTTTTTCTTGTCTTAAACTTTACGGTTTCTGAGCTGTAATATTTGTCTACGGCGCTGCCTGTTGAAGTACCGGCAGGTGCAATGAGAATGGGTGATATTTCTGTCACGGTCGGTACGGGAATAATTTCGTCAGATCCGACAACAACGGTTGATAATTCACTGCTGTCAAGTGTGGGCAGTATTTTTTCCTCTGCATGCAAATCCGCTGAATTTACGGCTGTAAAGGCCAGACACAGCGACATGGCAAGTACTGCTGTCTTTTTAAATGTTGATATTCGTTTCATATGAATACCTCCTTGTGTGTTTTGTTTGCAGAGCAGCAGAGCTGCAAACTGAAATATTGATGGGTTTTGTCCAATCTCATAATCGGATAATGATACCATTATACATGTGTTGAATGATAAATGCAACATGTTTGGAAGCCGTTGCGCGGTGAATAGTAACTCTGAAACAAGAAAGTACATTTTTTTGACAGAATTATGTCTTGCGGGACATTAGGCCCGAGTTTATCATTTCAATTATGTGATGTGAGGTTACTATTGCTTTCTACTGTGAAGCAGCGGCACTGCGTAGCAGACATGGCTTAGAACCGGTTTTTGGATAAAACGGGAATAGTTCCTTACACTAAAATAAGCAGAATCCGGTATGACTGATTTCAGACGGTGACGGGCAGCCACTAATAAATGCAGGCTGTTTATCGCGGGAATACTGTCGGGACCGGACAACGTGAAAAGAAAGCAGGCAGAGGTTTTATGGAGAAAAAAAGGTTCCCGAGGACAAAACTGCAGTGGCTCTGGGATAATATGAAAGGACAGCGGGCACTGTTTATTCTGGCATTGTTCGGCGCGGTGGTATATAATGCGCTGCAGCTGACAGTTCCGTATTTTTCGTCGGCGATAGTTGATACCTATATGACGGGCGAAAATGCGGCCGCAAATCTGGAGAGTGACCGTTCAGGTTTCTTTATAATGGTGGGGTGCATGGTCGGTGTGACAATATTCCGTGTTATTGTCGTGTACCTTGACTGTATGGCGTTCGAACAGGTATCACAGACGGTTCTTTACCGTGTGCGAAATTTCCTGTTCAACAAGATAGAACGTCAGGACATGAACTTCTACAACGTATACAGAACCGGTGACCTGATGACACGTGTGACGGGCGATCTTGATGCGGTCAGACATATGATTGCCTGGGTTATCCGTTCTATTATAGAGGCGGTTTCACTTGTGGGCGCGACCTCTGTTTACTTCTTTATCATGAACTGGAAACTGGCGCTTTGTCTGTTGGCAATTGCTCCGATTATATTCTTTATTGTATATGCATTTAAAAAGACTGTAAAACCGATGCATGAGCAGCTGCGCGAGAAGCTGTCGGATCTGAATACCGCCGCACAGGAAAATATCTCGGGAAACCGTGTGGTAAAGGCGTTTGCGCGTGAGAGCTATGAGATTGAGCGTTTTGACAACAGAAACAGTGATTACTGCAGGACAAATCAGAAGACATCCCTTACATGGATGAGATATTTTCCCTATGTAGAAACCTGTGCGAACCTTCTTCCTGTTATACTGCTTCTTGTAGGCGGGATGTTCCTGATAAACGACGAAATTACCATGGGTGATTATGTTGCTTTCTCAGGTCTGACATGGGCGATATCAAATCCCATGAGACAGCTGGGGAATATTATGAATGAATTCCAGCGTTTCTCCGCAGCATCGGCCAAGGTCATGGAGGTTTATTATTCCGAGCCTCAGATTGTGAATGCACCGGATGCCATCGATATTAACGGTCGTATAAAGGGAAAGGTTGAATTTAAGAATGTCAGCTTTACATACGGTGATGAGAACGAACCCGTTCTGAAAAATATATCTTTTGAAGTTAATCCCGGTGAAACGGTGGCTATTATGGGTGAGACCGGCTGCGGAAAGACGAGTCTGATTCAGCTGATTCCGAGATTTTATGAGCCCTCGGGAGGCGAGGTGCTGATAGACGGTATCAATGTTAACAGATACAGACTTGAGCAGCTCAGACGTAATATTGGACTGGCAACTCAGGATGTTTTGCTGTATTCGGATACAATCGACGGAAATATCGCATACGGAGACAGTGAGCTTTCTCAGGAGGATGTAATCAGATACGCAAGGTATTCGGCAGCTGATGATTTTATTTCGGCCATGCCGGACGGATATGAAACAATTGTCGGCGAAAGGGGAGTGGGGCTTTCGGGCGGACAGAAGCAGAGAATATCGCTTGCGCGTGCTTTGGCTATCAAGCCTGCCATCCTGATTCTGGATGACACTACTTCTGCTGTGGATATGGAGACGGAAAAACAAATCCAGCATTCTCTCAGAAATCTTGATTTTAACTGTACCAAGATTATTATCGCACAGCGTATATCAACCACCAAGACTGCGGACAAGATACTGGTAATTCGCGACGGCGAGATTTCTGAATCGGGAACGCATGAAGAGCTGATAGCCAAGGGCGGCTATTATTACGAGCTTGTGAAGCTTCAGACCGGAGAGGAGATGTGAGAAAATGGCTAAAGTGAGAAGAAATACCTATAAAGAGGATGAAGTTCTTGAGAAGCCGTTTGATTTCCATCATTTGCTGCGTGCTTCGGTTTATGTAAAGAAATATCTGAAGAAAATGATTTTTGCTCTCATACTGAGTGCAATAGGCGGAATTGCAGGTCTGTTTTCTCCGATGATTATTCAGAATGCACTTGATATTGCGATTCCGGACAAGAATACCGGACTTCTGATAAATCTGGTGATTTTGCTGATAATTTCATATGCTGTAGCTATTCTGTTTACGACGATACGTTCAAGAATTATGATCGGTGTAGGTCAGAACATGATTTATGATATTCGAAAGGATATTTTCGGGCATCTGCAGAAGCTTCCTTTCCAGTATTATGATGACCGTCCTCACGGCAAAATCCTTATCAGGGTTGTCAACTATGTTAACTCGGTATCGGATATTCTCTCAAACGGCCTGATTAATGTTGTTCTGGAGATTATCAATCTGATTTTTATAGTTGTATTCATGTTTATCGTCGATGTGAAGCTGGCTGCGATTGTTATGTGCGGCGTGCCTGTTCTGGCTGTTTTTATGCTTTGGATAAAGAATAAGCAGAGAAGGGCATGGCAGGAGGTTTCAAACAAGAATTCAAACCTGAACGCTTACCTTCAGGAGAATATTGTCGGGGCACGTATTACCCAGATGTTTACACGTGAGGATGAGAACGCCGAGATTTTCAATACGCTCTCGAACCGTTGCAGGAAAAGCTGGTTCAAGGCGGTTGAGTACAGCAACCTGGTATGGCCGGGTATAGATACCATTTCGGTTCTGGTCCGTGCCGCAATATTCATTTTCGGACTTGTGATTTTTAATGACGGACACGAAACAGTCGGCACAATTGTTGCCATTGCAAGCTATGCTTCGCGCTTCTGGCAGCCGATTATGAATCTGGGTAATATTTTCAACGGCTTCATAAACAACATTGCATATCTTGAACGTATTTTTGAAACAATGGACGAACCCGTTGTGGTTGACGATGCACCGGATGCTGAAGAGATGCCGCCTATTAAGGGTTCGGTTAAATTTGAAAATGTAAGCTTTTCATACGAGGAAGGTAAAGAGGTTCTGCATAATGTTTCCTTTGAGGTTAAACCGGGCGAAAGTGTTGCTTTGGTCGGGCCTACCGGAGCCGGAAAAAGTACTATTGTCAACCTGATTTCGAGATTTTATAACGTTGGCAGCGGCAGAGTGCTGATTGACGGAAGGGATGTTTCAAAGGTGAAGCTGGCATCGTTACGTTCACAGATGGGTATCATGCTTCAGGACAGCTTTATTTTCTCAGGTACCATAAAGGACAATATTATGTACGGCAAGCTTGACGCCACTGACAGTGAGATTGTCAAATCCAGCAAAACCGTGTGTGCGGACCAGTTTATCAGTAAAATGCCGGAGGGCTATAATACTGAAGTAAAGGAAAGAGGTTCTTTGCTTTCACAGGGACAGAAGCAGCTGATTTCCTTTGCCAGAACGCTTTTGTCAAATCCTGCAATTCTGGTTTTGGATGAGGCAACCTCAAGTATCGATGTTCAGACAGAGAAGGCGCTTCAGCAGGGTCTGAATGCAATGCTGGCCGGCAGAACGTCGTTTATCATAGCACACAGATTGTCAACTATTAAGAATTGTGATAAGATTATGTACATTGACGACGGCGGTATTACCGAGTGTGGTACACATGAGGAGCTTCTTGCCAAGAAGGGTGATTACTATAAGCTTTATACAGCTCAGATTAATGACTGAGCAGAGCAGAAAATGAGGTCTGCATGCAGCCGGATAACCAATGAATACGGACTGTGAACAGGAAGTGCTGTGAATGGGACCGGACGGACTGTAAATGGTAACACCGGAGAAAAAAAGACAGGTTCGGAGGATGGAAGGCTGTCTGCGAATCTGCAAGAAGAATGAGGAATATATGGGAATTGTGATTGAAAATAAATGTTATGATGAGGAGCGTGCGTTGTACGGATCTGACGGTTTGACGGCGGTACGATGCAGATTTGACGGTCCGGCTGACGGTGAGAGTGCTTTTAAGGAATCAAAGAATGTTTTGGCAAAGGACTGTTTTTATAACCTGAGATATCCGTTTTGGCATAACAGGAATCTTGTTATCGAGGGCGGTGAAATGACGGATAAGTGTCGTGCAGCTTTATGGTATGACAGTCATGTGAAAATTTCAAATCTGAAGATGCATGGAATCAAGGCGCTCAGAGAATGCAGTGACATTGATATAGAGAAATGCGATGTGATTTCACCTGAGTTCGGATGGTCAGTAAACAATATGAGAATGGCAGATACGGATGTTCAAAGTGAATATTTTATGATGAGATCGGCCAATCTCGAATTTAACAATGTGACACTGAGGGGAAAGTATTCCTTTCAGTACATTCACAACAGCAGCTTTGTTAATTGCAATTTTGATACAAAGGATGCATTTTGGCACGCAGAGAATGTATACGTGAAGGACAGTGTTATCAGAGGTGAGTACCTGGCATGGTATTCAAATCATCTGATACTGGATCACTGCAAAATATACGGAACACAGCCGTTCTGTTACTGTAAAAATCTGAAGCTTATAGATTGCGAGATGTATGATACGGATTTGGCTTTTGAAAAGTCGGAAGTGGATGCGGTGATTCTGACTCCGATTATCAGTATTAAGGCTCCTTATACCGGAAACATTGTTCTTCCGGAGCCTTGTCCGGTTATTTATTGATATTTGTAAAGGGAAAAAACAATACGGATACTATTCACAGTTATAAAAGACCAAAAAACCACTGCCGTTAGGCGGTACAAATTAGGGATTTTATATCTTTAAGAAAATCGGCATAGTTTAGTGATTACGATTACTGGACTATGCCGTTTTTTACTTTATAGGAAATTACGTCCTATAAAGTAAAAAACGCTCCGCAAGGATGCGCGCGCTTTTGCAGCGGTATTTTGTCGCTAATGCGACGCAAAAGCGGCGCAGCATGTCGCAAGCGACATGCTTTCTTGTTGATGTGATGTCGGTGTTTGAAATTCACCGATACAATTCCGGATGATTTTGATTTTCTGTACTCTATGACCATCCACACGTTCTGCCTTGTATACGATAATCTTTTCTACAAACTCCCTGATGATTTCTGCATCCGGTTCCTGTATATCAGTATAGGCTTTTGGAAATGAGATACCCATCTGTGGGGAAAGCTCCTGAACGCTCATCGTTGCTTTATCCATCACCATAATCAATTGCTGCTTTTGTAAAAATTGAACAAAAAAACACCGGAACTCTGATTGACTCGGATTTCCGGTGATTGACTCTGATTGACTCTGATTGACTCTATATTTGTCTTATATTTACTTTGATTGACTATGACTCCCTGGCGATGGAGCAGGGCCTCCGTAGAAAGCATTTTCTTTTCTCGCTTTTTGTGCTAATATATTCTTGGTGTTTTATGTGATTATGAGAGAAATGACATGTTTGGAACACGATTAAAAGAATTACGCAAGAAAAACGGATATACGCAGGTTACTTTAGCGGAAAAATTAGGAAAATGGTCAACAGAGGATGAACTGATGGATCTTATTAAGCTCTATCTTTCAATAGATGATTATGGCAATCAGACTGTGGATTATTTGATAAAAACAGAGGCTGAAAGGTGTAGGAATCAGGGGACGTCTGAGGATGTGAGCGGAATAGATATTATGGTAACTTTCCGATCATAACCCCCTATTGCATTTTGCGATTTTGTACACGATGGAGAACGGCGGTTCTACAGAATAATTAGTCAGAAGTTTTATATATCCCCTATACCGGGGGTTAACAGGGGAGGTGGCACATGAATAATAAACATGATATCGTCCTCTATCAGATAGATGATACAAATGTCTGTGTCAGCGTATTTTTTAAGGATGAAACATTTTGGTTGACACAGAAAGCAATGGCAGAATTATTTGATGTAAATGTTCCTGCCATTTCTAAGCATTTGCAGAATATATTTGATGAGGGAGAACTAGAAAAAGATGCATCTGTTCCCAAAATGGAAATAGTTCAATTAGAAGGTAACAGAAAAGTTAAGCGTACGCCTGAATACTACAGCTTGGATGCTATTATTGCCGTGGGCTACCGTGTAAATTCAAAGAAAGCGACTAAGTTCCGTCAATGGGCTACCAAAACACTGAAAGAATATATCACAAAGGGCTTTGTGCTCAATGATGATATGCTCAAGAACGGAAAACCTTTTGGAAAAGATTACTTTGATGAATTGCTGGAGCGTATTCGTGAGATCCGTGCCAGCGAGCGCAGAGCTTATCAGAAAATTACGGATGTATTTGAACAGTGCAGCTATGATTATGATAAGAATAGCGAAACCACAAGAGCTTTTTATGCATTTGTGCAGAATAAGCTTCATACCGCTTGCGAACATCATTGACAAAATGCAGTTGATTCGGAGAGACGAATA
>JAZLIK010000105.1:0-4049 GCA_045617345.1 Lachnospiraceae bacterium
CTCACACAAATTTATCTGTTATTTTTGATGACTACCGGCCACACATAAACTTAACTGCTATTTTTACTGACTACCAGTCACACATAAACTTAACTGCTTTTTATGACTGCAGGTCTCACACAAATTTACCTGTTATTTTTGATGACTACCGGTCACACATAAACTTAACTGCTATTTTTGCTGACTACCGGTCACACATAAACTTAACTGCTTTTTATGGCTGCAGGTTTCATACAAATTCATCTGTTATTTATGCTGACATATCGGTAACCGTTCATCTTCCCGCAGTTTTAATATAACTGTTCTTTCCGGCTTCGGCAGCATAATTCTTCAACTGAAGATTCACAAGAATTATCGAAAGCTCCTCTGCCGAGAAACCGGTTTCATTTTGAAGTTCACCAAAATGCTTCGGTAACAAACGCAAACAAGCATACACTATTTTTTCGTCACAATCAAGATTTTTTATTAATTTTTTATTTTTTATCTTTATTTCTTTCAACAAAGCTTCATATTGAGACCGTAATTCCATCAGAATATCGTTCGGTGATGTGGCAATTTTGGCACCGTTTCTGATCAGTTCATTGCATCCGTCACTTACCGGATCCTCAAGCCTTCCCGGGACAGCAAAGACCTCCCTGCCCTGTTCAAGCGCCTGTCCGACGGTAATGCTCGTTCCGCTTTTTTTACGTGCTTCTGCCACAAGAATACAATCGCTGAAGCCCGAAATCAGCCTGTTGCGCTGCGGAAAATTAAGCGGTATCGGACTCCTGCCCGGATAATACTCCGATACTACTCCTCCGTTTTCACACATAAAATCATATATGTCCCTGTTCTCCTTCGGAAAGCATATGTCAACACCGCTGCCAAGTATGCCAAACGTATCTCCGCCTGCCCTGACAGCACCCCTGTGAGCATATCCGTCCACTCCCGCAGCCATTCCGCTGATAATCTGTACTCCGCATTCCGAAAGCTTTTCGGCAAAAAACATTCCCATTTCCATACCGTATGTGCTGCATTTTCTGCTTCCGATTATTGCTACAGAAGGCGTGTTTTCCTTCGGAAGTTTTCCCTTGTAAAACAAATAATGCGGACAGTCAGGTATCTCTCTCAGTTTTTCCGGAAAAATATCATCATCCACAGAGACAAATTTTATATTCATTTTTTCCATTCTGTCAAGTTCAGCTTCAAAATCTATGCTTCTTGAATTCACCAGCTGATTTATATGTGTTTCCTCAAGAAGCATCACCTTCTCAAGTTCACTTCTGTCAGCCCTGTAGATTTCCTCAGGACTTCCGAAGATTTCAAGAAGCATGCTTCTTCTTCGACTTTCCAGTGCATTAACATGCGCCAGATAAAGCCAGTATTTTTTCTCAATCATTTATTTCTGCCACCAATATTGTTAATTCAGTAACTGTTCACATTCGGGGGATATTAAACGCAGGTCCGAAGCCCGGTTCATGAACTGTGAGCATTATTATCCAAAATTAATTCATTCACGACCGACTGTGGACAGTAACAATAAATGGTTCTCCTTTCTTTAGATTTAACTGATTTGCTTCATTATTCCGGAACCGCTCCACCTGCCTGCAGCTCCTGACTAATTGACAAAGCCTCTGTAACACAATGCTTCCGTCAGATGTCTGACACCTATATTTTCGCTTTCATCCATGTCAGCTATTGTTCTTGCCACCTTTAGAATTCTGTGATATCCTCGCGCGCTCAGTGCAAATCTGTTATATGCGTTTTCCATCAGCTTTTTCTCTTCGGTACCAAGCTCACAGAATTCATTCACCATCTTTCCCGTAAGCTCCGAATTAAAGTTGATATCGCAGTCCTTATATCTGTTCTGCTGAATCTGCATGGTACGCATCACGCGTTTTCTGATATCAACGCTTGATTCACGATGCTCATGAAGGTTCAGTTCATTGTAATCAACTTCGCTTACACTCACGCATATATCGATTCTGTCAAGAATCGGCTGACTGATTTTACGCTGATACTGCTTTATCTGATTTGTTGAACAGTTGCACTTTTTTCTGTCGGGATAATACCCGCACGGGCACGGATTCATGGCCGCAGCGAGCATAAATCCCGCAGGATAGGTATATGTGGCATTAAGTCGGGAAACAGTGACAACCCTGTCCTCAAGCGGCTGTCTCAGGGCTTCGATAGATTCTCTGGAAAATTCAGGCATTTCATCAAGAAAAAGCACTCCGGACTGACTCAGTGAAAGCTCTCCCGGTTTTGCATTACGGCCTCCGCCTATCAGTGAAGTGGTTGTCGCCGTATGATGAGGAGCTCTGAAGGGTCTTCTGGTAATCAGAAATCTGTCACGGTTCAAAAGTCCCGCAACACTGTATATTCTCGATATTTCAAGACATTCTTCAAACGTCATGTCCGGCATAATACCCGGAAGTCTTTTTGCAATCATCGTTTTTCCCGAGCCGGGCGGTCCCGATATCAGAATGTTATGTTGACCGGACACCGCTATTTCAGCAGCTCTTTTCGCCGCACCCTGGCCGGATATATCAGAGAAATCATCCGGCAGGCTCAGATTCTGAGTTTCAAACAGTACTGAAGTATCACATACGACAGGCTCAATTTTTCTGACACCAAGGAAATACTCAATGGCATCGAGAATGTGTGAAATGCCAAGCACACGTATCCCTTCTACAACAGCACCCTCCATTGCATTCTCCTCAGGCACAAGTACATCTGCAATACCGGCTTTTTTAGCGGCAATGCAAACAGGAAGAACCCCGTTTATGGCATTGACCTTTCCGTCAAGCCCAAGCTCTCCCACTATAAGTACATTATTCAGTTTTTCATCTGGAATCATTTCCGATGCAGCCAGACAGGCTATCGCCACAGGCAGATCGAATGCGGTACCGGCTTTTCTGATATCGGCCGGTGACAGATTTACCGTGATATGTTTTGGTCGTAATGTAAAATTAGAATTTTTTAGTGCAGTCTTAACCCTGTCTCTGGCTTCCTTGACCTCCGCAGCCAGATAACCGACCATGTTAAAAACAGGCAGACCGTCACTGACATCAGCTTCAACGCTGATAATCTGTGCTTCGATGCCATATACCGAAGCGCTGTTTACACAGCTGTACATTAAATCCTTTCCCTCTCACAGGAACGGGAAATTCAATATCAGTGCTGCTTTATTATTTTTTGAAGCTCGGACATAAAGGTATCTACATCCTTGAATTCCCTGTAAACGGATGCGAATCTGACATACGCAACCTGATCAAGCTTCTGAAGCTTCTCCATAATAAGTTCTCCGATGACTGAAGTCGAAACCTCACGCGACTCACTGTTAAATATAACAGACTCAATTTCGTCAACCATTTTTGTAATCTGATCGACCGATACAGGTCTTTTATGGCAGGAACGCAGTATTCCGCCTTCAAGCTTGGCTCTGTCATAGGGAACTCTTGTGTTATCCTTTTTAATTACTACAAGCGGTATCGTCTCCACCTTCTCATAGGTGGTAAACCTCTTTTCACAGCAGTCACACTGACGCCTTCTCCTGATGGATGCACCGTCATCCGCAGGACGTGAATCGATAACTCTCGTATCTTCTTTTCCGCAAAAAGGACACTTCATAGACAAATTCCTCGCTTTACCCATATGATATGATATAAGAATCAAAAGTACATTTTTCGTTCGGTTAACTATTAATAAATGTGGACTTTATGACACCGTAATCATAATATGTTTTTTGGTTATTTTTCTGTCATCGTTTGAACAACAGTTACTATTCACATATGAATGGAATCTGAACAGACAGCGAATAGTAACGAACAACAACGTGATTTTGAACTGCTCTACTCAATATTTATTATAAAGAATCGGGAATTTATGTCAATAGATTACATAATAATTTTCAACGGTTTGTTACTATTCACCGTCCGGCAAATATAAATTCATATGTTTACAAGCGGACTTGATGTATTTGTCATTTGTTTATGCAGTGAATATTATCGTTTCCAAACACAAACATTCCCACTCCTGCCGCAATTGTCAGGTTCAGTGAATCAACA
>JAZLIK010000106.1:0-5547 GCA_045617345.1 Lachnospiraceae bacterium
AAAATATACAGAGTAATATAATATATAAGATAATGAAATATATAAAGTAATAAAAAATTACAAAATAAACAGACATTAAAAATCGGGGACAAAGAAATGGCATTTAAACAGAAAAAGGTCAGACTTGGTGATGTTCTGGTCAATTATAACATTATTACTGAAGATCAGCTTGTAGAGGTGTTGGAGAAGCAGCAGGAGACGCATAAAAAACTCGGTGAATCACTTATCGAGATGGGATATGCGACAGAGGATAAGATAGCGGATGCATTGTCGAAGCAGTGCAGCATGGAGTATGTTATTCTCTCGGAAAAAACAATACCGGAGCAAATCAGAAAGCTTGTACCCGATGTAAATGTACTCAAGAAATATCAGGCATTTCCGTTCGAACTTGACGAATACGATACGAGATACTTAAAGATAGCCATGGCAGATCCGCTTGATATTGCGGCTATCGACGACTTGACAATTGTTACCGGAATGCAGCTTACGCCCTGTATTGCGACGCCTACGGATATTTCACGAACCATCGACCGTTATTACGGAGATATCGAGAACCAGGCCGTTGCCGAGCAGTTTGCAAAGGAACGTGAAGAGGAAGAGCAGCTGTCCGAAGAACAGGGAGATGAAAAGAACGCTTCGGTTGAAAATTCACCTCTGGTAAAGCTTGTTAACCGTATTATAGAGCAGGGAGTTCGAGAGAGAGCATCAGATATACATATTGAGCCGTTTGAAACATATATTCGTGTCAGATACCGTGTAGACGGTGTTATGCATATTAAAGGAACTTACAAGGCTTCACTGTTGTCGGCTATCAGTACACGTCTGAAAATTATCGGCGGAATGGATATTTCGGAAAAGAGAAAGCCGCAGGATGGTCGTATTACTCATATTGTAGATAAAGTTGAGTACGATATCCGTGTATCTATGCTTCCTACCGTATACGGCGAAAAAACCGTTATGCGACTTACCGAGAAGAAGGCATTGACACGAGATAAAAGAAATCTGGGCTTTGACGATGCAGAGCTTGGAACATTCGATAAGATATTCGGTAACCCGAACGGAATCATTCTGGTAACGGGACCTACCGGATCAGGTAAATCAACTACGCTGTACACCGCTCTTTCGGAGCTGAACAAGGAAGATGTAAATATCATCACGGTTGAAGACCCTGTCGAAGCAAACATTGAAGGTATTAATCAGGTACAGGTAAACAATAAAGCGGGACTTACATTCGCAGCAGCCCTTCGTTCTATTCTGCGTCAGGACCCGGATATCATTATGATCGGAGAAATTCGAGACGAGGAAACTGCGAGCATAGCGGTTACCGCGTCTATCACAGGTCACTTGGTTGTATCAACACTGCATACAAACAGTGCGGCTGCATCTATTACCCGTCTTGCGGACATGGGACTTGAATATTACCTGATTGCCGATTCTGTTGTTGGCGTTATTGCACAGCGACTTGTACGTCGTCTGTGCCCTGACTGCAAAATGCAACGTGTCGCTACAGCCAGAGAAAAGGCTATTCTTGGAGCTGACAAGGATGACGAGGTTCTTGTATATGACAAGGGCGGATACCTCGATGCCGAAAAGACACGTCTTTGTCCTAAATGCGCGGGCAAGGGCTTTAAGGGTCGAATCGGTGTATATGAGATGCTTCCGATTTCAAACCGAATCAAGAATGTTATCGCAGCGAAGGGTACCAGTGAAGAAATTCAGAAGGCAGGACTTGAGGAAGGTATGTCAACCCTGCAGATCAGCTGTTCAAGACTTGTACGCAAAGGAATTACAACAATGTCCGAGCTGACACGTATCGTATATGCGGGCGAGGATGTTGAGGACACCGAAGTAAAGTAAACCTGTACGGTGGGAAAAGTTCAGCTCGATATGCAACCGGTTAAAACGGGCTACTACAGATTTGTAAATTAGTGCGACAAGCTGATGACTGTAACACGACATTTGACTGTCCGGCAGGCATCTGTGTGTTTGAACGGACATGGGCGGCAAACGGAGTGATTAACAGCTGATTACGGTTGATGTATATGGACGGTACTGAAGTAACAGTTGAATGTAGTTAATATATGGATAGTAAGGACGTAATTAACAGCTGAATGCTGTTGATATATATGAAAAGCAACGGAGTGCGATGTAAAGAATAAGGGTGAAGATAAAAAGTATGGGGTTAGGGTGACTGACCGGAAAGAAGGATGCTATGTTAAATATCAACGAAATGCTGATAATTGCAAACCAGATGCACGCATCAGACTTACACCTTACCGTAGGCGTACCGCCTAAGGTAAGAGTATATGGTGACCTGGTTGAAATTGAAGGATGTGACGATCTCACTCCGAAGGATATGAAAGAGCTTGCGTATTCGATTATTCCTGACATGCTCAGACCGAAGTTTGAGAAAGAAGGAGAGCTGGATTTCTCATATGCTATTCTTGGAGAAGGACGTTACAGAGCGAATGTGTTCCATCAGAGAGGAACTCTTGCTGCTACACTGCGACTGGTAGGAAATTCTATTCCTGCTCCGTCGGCGCTTGGAATTCCCAATTCGGTAGTTGAACTTACATACAAGAGAAGAGGACTTGTACTTGTTACAGGACCTACCGGTTCAGGAAAATCAACCACACTTGCTTCACTGATTGACCTGATCAATCAGAGAAGTCCATACCACGTTATCACACTTGAGGATCCTATCGAGTACCTGCATCCTCATAAGCGTGCTATTGTAAACCAGCGTGAGGTAGGACTTGATACACTCGGATTTGCTCCGGCACTTAAGTCTGCACTGCGTGAGGACCCTGACGTTATTCTTGTAGGTGAGATGCGTGACCTGGATACAATTGCAACGGCCATTACGGCAGCTGAGACAGGACATCTTGTATTCTCCACACTGCATACAATCGGAGCAGCCAGCACCATCGACCGTATCGTCGATGTATTCCCTCCTTATCAGCAGACACAGATTCGAAGCCAGCTGGCAATGGTACTTGAGGCAGTTATTTCACAGGCGCTGATTCCTACTATCGGAGGAAATGGTCGAAAGGCTGCATTCGAAGTCATGCTTGCTACTCCTGCTATCAGAAACATGATTCGTGAACAGAAGACGGCTCAGATTGCAGGTATTATCCAGACCAGCAGACAGCAGGGTATGATTACTCTGGACGATTCAATCCGCGAGCTTTACGAAGGTCACTTTATTGACCGTGAGATGGCACTCAGCTACGCACAGGATCCCAGCACTCTGGTAAAGAGATTGACATTCTGACGGATGCATGGATAACGGCCGGAATAAAAGGCATTCAACCGCAACTGATGAAGAATTAGAAGCGTATGAAGACGGCTGGGGTAAAGACTTTCAATCGCAACTGATGAAGCATTAGAAGCGTTAGAAAAGCAGATGAAATACAGAACTATCGATCGATGAGATTGACATTTGGTTGCTGATATGATAAAACATATACTATGTTTATGCGTCAATAACTCCGGACGCTCAAAACACTTATGTGATTTATTCGGACTGAAATTGAAAAAGACCGGTTTGATAATAAACAGAATATATAGAAGGAGACAATAATGGGAGAGTTTCAGTATGTAGCCGTCAATAAGAACGGTGAACAGTTAAAAGGTGTAGTTCAGGCAAAGACTGTGGATGCAGCCAGAACAGCCCTCAGAAGTGATGGACTGACGCCTATATCGGTAAAAGCACAGAGCATATTTACAAAGGATATCAACATCGGCGGAGAGAAAAAAGTTACAAACCGAGACCTTTCGGTATTCTGCCGTCAGTTTACGAGTATGCTGAACGCAGGTGTTACTGTAGTACAGGCTTTGGACATGCTTGCTGATCAGACTACAAACAAAACACTTGTAAAAGCGCTCAGAAAGACGAGTGAGTCGGTTCAGCAGGGTGAAACACTTGCATCTGCTATGGGTAAGAATCCGAAGGTATTCCCTGAAATGTTCGTCAACCTGGTAGAAGCCGGTGAGGTTTCAGGTAGTTTGGAAGTATGTATAGCCCGAATGGGAACTCAGTTCGAGAAGAGTGCAAAGCTTGCATCGACCATGAGATCTGCCATGATTTACCCTATCGCCGTTCTCGTAATAGCCTTCGGCGTACTGATATTCATGTCAACGAGCATTGTACCTACATTTGCAGAAATGTTTGCAGACATGGGATCGGAACTTCCTGCACCGACAAAAGCGTGTCTGGCACTTTCGGACTTCCTGATTAATTACTGGTGGTTGTTGATAATTATTGTAGTGGCTACTGTTATCGGAATCAAATTCTCGTTGAAAACCGAAGCCGGAAAGACGTTCTGGGGCACACTGGCCATCAAGATTCCTATCATCGGTAAGGTAAATATCAAGACAAACTCAGCTTCATTTGCAAGAACCATGAGCACACTTGTAAGCTCAGGTATGGGTATCTCTCAGTCACTTGAAGTTGTAGCAAAGGCTATGAAGAACATCCTTTACAAACGTGCACTTCAGAAAGCCAAGATTGAGGTTGAACAGGGTGTAAACCTTTCAGTTCCCATCAGAAAAGCAGGTGTGTATCCTGTACTTGTTCCCAACATGATTGCCATCGGTGAGGAAACCGGTAATGTCGAGAACATGCTTGATAAGGTAGCTGAATACTTTGAGGAAGAAGCTGATGCGGCTACCGCAAATATGGCTTCGCTGATGCAGCCTGTTATCATAGTTGTACTTGGTGGTATTGTCGGATGGATGGTACTTGCAATGTACTCACCTATGATCAACATGTACGGCGGAATGGGCGATCTGTAAAATTTTGGTCGTTTGAGAGCTTATTCGAAAGTCGGCTGTTAGTTGGCAAATATGATGTTTGGTTTTACTTACATTTGAATGAACAATTGGAGCATGAGGCATCACCCTTAAACGGGTGGTGCCTTTATGAGTATTTTGGGTCAGACGTGAATAGTGACGTCAACAATAAATGTACTCGCCAAAAACACTTGAAAAGGGTACATATCTACTTTATAATGTCTATGAAACATAAAGAGGATATGAAACGTTTGTTTTTATAAAGAGGATATGTACCGTTTACTTTTATAAAGAGGACATGTACTTTTTGCTTTTGGAAATGGGATATGTGATTTTTGCTTATGGAGGTTTTATGGGTTTATTTTTAAATCGGGGAAATCGGGAATTCAAAGGGGTTTTGAATTCGGAAATATATATAGACAAGTCAGGCATGATAGAGGTTTTCAATTCGCTGATTGGAACCGAACAGCGCTATGCATGTATCAGCCGTCCCAGACGATTCGGAAAATCTATAGCGGCAAATATGCTTGCAGCTTATTATGAAAAAGGCTGTGATTCAAGGACCTTGTTTGAGGACAAAAAAATAGCACAGACCGCAAACTGGGACAGAAACTTAAACAAATATGATGTCATAAGAATAGATATGGCGGATATCAGTTCCAGAAAAAATACTCCTGAAGAAGCCTTGGATTATATTGATAAAACAGTAGTAAAGGAATTGGCAGAAGAATATCCCGGGCTCGTTCCGGAAGA
>JAZLIK010000107.1:0-12175 GCA_045617345.1 Lachnospiraceae bacterium
ACCGATAGGAAATCTTGAAGATATCACCATGAGGGTTCTGCGGACATTACGGGAGGCAGACCTGATTGCGGCGGAGGACACCAGAAACAGTATAAAGCTTCTGAATCATTTTGAGATATCAACACCGATGACGAGCTATCAGGAATTCAACAAAATAGAAAAAGGTCATGTTCTTGTGCAGAAGCTGCTTGAAGGTCAGAATATAGCATTGATAACGGATGCCGGAACTCCGGCCATTTCAGATCCGGGAGAGGAGCTTGTCAGAATGGCTCATGAAGCGGGAATCACCGTGACGTCGCTTCCGGGGGCGTGTGCTGCCGTGACTGCACTGACGATATCGGGACTGCCGACCAGACGCTTCTGTTTTGAGGCGTTTCTGCCCGTTGACAAAAAAGAAAGAAAGCAGATTCTGGACAGTCTGGTAAATGAGACGAGAACCATGATTATTTACGAGGCACCGCATCATTTACTGAAGACTCTCGAGGAGCTGCTTGAAACACTTGGAGACCGCAGAATTACGGTATGCAGGGAACTGACAAAGAAGCATGAGACGTGTTTTCTGACTACTCTGGCAGCAGCCGTGGACTATTACCGTGAAAATGAGCCGAAGGGCGAATGTGTCATGGTTATAGAGGGGAAGACCTTTAAGGAGATGGCAGAGGAGGACAGACAGTCATGGCTTGCGATGAGTATTCCCGAACATATGGAAATCTACCTTGCCAAAGGGATGGATAAAAAAGAAGCCATGAAAGCGGTTGCCAGAGACAGAGGAGTATCAAAGCAGGAGATATACAAGGCTCTGCTGTAGAAATATTTTTGCCGCATTTATATGCGGCAGGCAGCGAAGCGGATAGTGAATATCACTGACAGGCGTTGTGCGTGCTTGGCGAAATAATTAATCTGCTCATTTGTGCAGGCACGAAAGGTAAAAACTTTTAACGGTTAATAAGCGATGCGCTTGCTTGCTTATTTCAATAAACGAAACGGAGAAATATTGTAATGAAGAAGCTTACACATTTATTCACGCAGACGGAAATGAGCTGGAAGAAAACTCTGATTCTTGCGGTTGTGTTCGGAATTGTACCCGGAGTTCTGATGATTCCTGAAATTCTGAAGGGTACATCGCTGCAAAGTCCGGGAATTACCTTTGAATTCTGGATATTCATGGCAATGTTAATTATACTGAACTGTCGCAGACCTTTGGAAGCGGGACTGAAGACTTTTGTATTTTTCCTGATCAGCCAGCCTCTGATTTATCTGGTTCAGGTGCCTTTTTCTCCTCTACACTGGCAGCTTTTTGAGTATTATCCGAGATGGGGAATATATACGCTGTGCACTTTGCCCGGTGGTATGCTTGCATGGCATACAAAAAAAGGAAATCTCGTGAGTGTACTGATTCTCAGTGTTGCAAATGCGATTCTGTGCTATGAGCTTCCCGATCTGGCGGTTTCGATAGTAAAACGTTTCCCGTATATGACAGTGACTGCTCTGTTTATTATCGCTGAGCTTGTATTTTTTGTTTGGCTGCTGATAAAAGACGGTAAGCTGCGTATTGCCGCATTTGCCATTATTGCGGTTATGACTGCGGCGTGCTTCATTTTCAGAAGTATTGACGATAAGTCCGTTCAGCAGACAGTGGAGATAGAGCTGGAGGGTGAGGCACCGCTTGAGGTCCTGACGGAATATGAGGGAACCGGGGTTTCAATCGACGGGAACAAAATGACGGTAAATATGGACTTCTTTATGACGGTTCCGATAGACATAAAGACTGCGGACGGGGAGATTATTACGGTTGAGGTAATCTACGGTGAGGACGGAGTCACCTGGGAATATATCAGGTGATTACAACATCACAGGTACTGCCGAATGTATCATCGGATAGCAATAAACGGTACTTATATTGCGGATTGTGCAAATTAGATACAGGTATATTTTGTTTTTGGCAGACTGACGAAATTGTTGCAGTGGGAATTGCGGTATATTTCCTGATAAACGCGATTCATATGCGCGGCCTCAGGAAGATACCGATGAGCGATGCACTGAAATGCAGAGAATAACAGGAGGCTGGCCAAAGTACATTTAAGTTGTATAATTGTACTGACGGGACGTATGATGTTTGGGACGTCGTAAAGACAAATGTTTTCCTGCAAGTAAGCCTGATAGAAATATAAACTTCCGGAGCTGATATCATTTTGTATCAGCGTCATGGAGCATTTATGGAGGAGGTGCCTATGGGAACAATACAGTTGATAACGGCATTTGTGATAATAGCGGTGTTTTTTGCAATTGGAATTGTGCTGCTGCTTGGAAGAGCTTCGTTTTTGCTCGGAGTTGTCCGTGATATGGAAGACGGAGCAGGAAAGAAAACGGTTACGAGGATATTCGGTGGTGTTGTTTTGCTGTTTGCTGCGATTCTGACCATAGTCATTTTAAAGGCAGCAGGAATTGTATAGCATAGGAGTTGAATGATTTATTTGGGCGTGTAAAAAATGATTTTTCGTTTTTTACACGCCCGTTTTGCTTTGTAAATCATAATAAATCGCTCATGTGTTTTGTCCGGCCTCCATCACATAGCCGATATGATGTTACTTTACAAGCATGCTTGCAGTAATTGTCATTTGGCTATGCGGTGAATTGTAACTCGAATAAAATAAAAAAGAAAAACTACCCAAACGGATAGTGTTTTTTAATAATAAATCTGATACAATGCTATTCGTGAAAAAAGGAAGTGTGTTCCGTGAAGACTGCAAACAGTGGTTTTTTCGGACTCCGGGACTAACAGAGAATACAACCGGACGACAGGTTCGGCGGAAAAAACAGGAGGATTCATGAAAAAGAAGCTTTTAGGCATTGTTCTTTGTCTTGCGATGATTATCGGTATGTTCCCGATGGGAGTAAAGGCAGCAGAGCCGGCAGGACCCACAGAGATTACGTTAACATTCGATTTGGATGGCTTTAAGTATTTTACGAATGGATATGTTGAAAACGAAGCAGATGAACTGAGCCAAAACAATAATAATTCTGGTAATATTAGATATTTCATATCGCTTGATGAGACATCAGCAAAGTTTTACTATCTGACTCCAATGGGTTTGTATAAGAAGGATTCAAGTGGGAATTTTGTAAAGGCGAATGCCACAGATAAATATCTTAATTCTGCGACAGATTATTATCTGGATTTTGTGATTAAAACCGTAAAAGTAGGTGGTTCCGGAGGTGATTCCGTTTATAATTCAAAGGTTACTGATGAATTTGCCATAAAGAATATACAATCAGGGAGCGGAACTAAGGCTGAATCATATGTTGGTACTTCTGGCGATTTGACACACTGGCGTATTTCAATCGGAAAGCCCGATATTCTTTTTTCTGATGTTGATGAGCTGTCGATTAATGACCTCGAAGTCAGATATGGCAAGCATATTCCGAACTTAGCGGACATGGAAGCCATATATAACACTGAAGATAATAAACGATATAAGCTTACCGACTTGAAGTGGACAAAGGACGGTAGCAGTGAAACCGTAACTGATACTACATTTACCGATGGAGAGTATTCACTTACTGCGGTATTTACGATTAATAAAAAAACATCCGGGGATTTTGTTTGCAAATTTGCCGGAGATGAAAACAAAAACATTAAGAGTTTCAAAGTAAATGGTTACGAATGCGGAAAAGATACTATTATATCAGATGATGGACACACGCTGACTCTTACACATACTTTACCGAAAGTAACCTTGCCTATCAAGGATATAGAGTTCACAATGGGTGAACTGACTCATTTGCTTGACAACGGAGAGTATACCGAGACGGATCTTGCTGCGGAAATTGGAGAATGGAAAAAACTGGACCTGAATGTGGCCAAAGATTTTTCATATTATGCAGGGAAACAAGCAACTTATAGACGTAAGGCGGGTGAATCTGAAATCACTGAGATTATCACTTCCGATACAGTCAGCGATGAATATACTTATTTTGTAAAAATCGGATGCTGCTTAGCGGATGGAGCATCTTTTGATGACCTGAAAAAATATGAAGGCACTCCAAGCGATCATCGCTTACTGGTTGACGGTGTACAAAAAGAACTGATAAAAATAGAGCCTTACGACAATGTCACCACTGCCAGTAAAGCAGATTATTACATTACATTTGAAGTGGGGTCACCCAAGAGATATGACATTAATGTAAGCGGCGGTAAGGCTTATGTCGGTGATGCTGAAGACAGCCCGAGAAAAGACAGTTATGCCGGTCTGAATTTCACATTGTCCGCAGATGCTCCCGAGGGATGTAAGACATTTAAGGAGTGGAAGACCGAAGGCGTAACAGTTGCCGATTCTTCAGCTTCAAAAACAACTTTTGCAATGCCTGCCGGCAACATTAAGATTGAAGCCGTATTTGGAGCTGCTGAGCCTGATTTTACAGGTGCGGAAAAGACATATACCTGGTCCGGTGACAGCTGTACGGCAACTGTGAACTGTGTAAAGTGTAACGGTTCAACAGGCGAAAAGCATGCCGTAAGCGAAACCGTGACAGGAACTTATGTAAAGGATACCGATGCCACCTGTACCGTAGCAGAGACAGGTCATTATGAGGCTGAATTTACAAATGCTGTTTTTGCAAAGCAGAGTACTGCAGCAAATTCGGTAATAAATGGAACCGCTCTCGGACATGCTTACGGAACACCTTCATATATCTGGAGCAGTGACAGCTGCACCGCAAAGGCAGCCTGCACATACGCAGGATGCACAGATGCTGTAACAGAGACAAAGGCAGGAACTTATGTAAAGGATACCGATGCAACCTGCACTGCGGCAGAGACAGGTCATTATGAGGTTACATTTGACAATGCTCTTTTTGCAAAGCAGAGTACAGCGGCAAATTCGGTAACAAAGGGAAGCGCTCTTGGTCATGCATACGGAACACCTTCATATACCTGGAGCGGAGACAGCTGCACAGCAAAGGCAGCATGTACACATATAGGATGTACTGATATAGTAACAGAAACAAAGGCAGGAGCTTATGTAAAGGATACCGATGCAACCTGCACTGCGGCAGAGTCAGGTCATTACGAGGTTACGTTTACCAATATTCTTTTTACAAAGCAGAGCACTGCAGCAGGTTCAGTAATCAACGGAAGTGCTCTTGGTCATGTAGATTCGGATAATAACGGCAAGTGTGACAGATGTACGGCAGATATCCCCGGATATGTTCCTCCTACACCTACCAGTCCCGCACCTACGAGCCCCGCACCTACCAGCCCCGTACCTACGAGCCCCGTACCTACGAGTCCTGTACCTACAAGTCCTGCACCTACAAGTCCCGTACCTACAAGCCCCGTACCTACAAGCCCCGTACCTACGAGCCCTGTACCTACGAACCCTGTACCTACGAGCCCCATACCCGGCGGAAATGGCGGCGGTGGAATATCGGGTGGTTATTTCCCGGGAGGCGATATTTCAGGCAGCACACCTACACCTGCAGTACCTACTCAGGCACCGGTAACCCGGAATGCTCCGAAGACCGGTGACATGGTTAATGCCAAGAAGTACAATGCGACCTACAGAGTACTTAAGTCCGGTGATGAATCAGGAAAGGTCGGAGAACTTGAGTATGTGGCTCCCATTAAGTCTAAAGAAGAAATAAAGATTGTTGCAAATGTAAAGATTGACGGAATCAGCTATGCTGTAACTACGGTCGGAAGCAGTGCATTTAAGGGCAACACAAAGATTAAATCGGTAACTGTGGGTGATTCGGTTACAAAGATATCCGCTTCGGCATTTTCAAAGTGCACAAAGCTCGAAAAAGTAACGCTTGGAAAGAATGTAGAGTCGATAGGAAAGTATGCATTTTACAAGTGTAAGAAGCTGAAGAGTATCACTGTTAATTCAAAAAAGCTTAAGACAATTTACAAAGCAGCCTTCAAGGGAATCTCCGGCAAGGCGGTTGTGAATGTTCCGGCAAAGAAACTGAAGAATTATACAAAGCTGTTTAATGCAAGGGGAATCAAAAACATAAAATAGAGCTGATTAGTGATAGAAAAATTGAAGACATAAAACAGATCTGTTTACTGCCGGAAGAATCGAAAACAATAAATAAAGTTCTGATTACTGCCGGAAGAATCGAAAGCATTAAATAAAGCTGTTTTATGTATTAGAAATCCCCAAAAAACTAAATATGATTTATTGAGAATGTGATTATATACCGGCTGCGGACGCAAAATATCCGCAGCCGGTATTATTTGGTAAGTCTGTTTTGAGGTAAAAATAACTCAGTTTGAAAGTAAGCTTAAAACCATGAACACTTAAATACCGGACCTCCGTTTGATATGATTGAGCCATCAATCAAACAAACGGAGGTCTTGCAATGCGAAAAGAAATGCATTGGTTGGCATTCATAATGCTTGTAAGTGCACTTATCCATCGTGAAATGGAAAATGCAGTAAAAAACATCGAAGACAAGTCCGTTCAGACGTGTCTGCTTGAAGCAAAAATGATAAAAGCACACAAACGTCGTAATACATGGACTGTATGCAATTGCCTTCCAAAGAAGAAGGAATTGTTTACATTGTTAAACACGCCTCTGACAGTTTAGCGGTATACCTAAAAAACCGAATTGTTGTGTTTAGCATCTCTGTTGGTGATTTCATCCCATCGCGTGAAAAGCTTTGAAACCTATAACAATCTGCATTCTCATAAAATGCATTTATTGCAGCAAGCTTGTGAATCTCCATTCTGCGAGTTTTTTCATTATCATCAAGACCAGTAATTATGCAGACAATCTACTTATGAGGGAGTTTGAATGTTACGGTCCCAGAATGGTTCTGCTGACAGATATTACATATATTCCTTACAACGGTGTGTTTGCATATCTTTCGGTAATACTTGATGCATTTACGAAGCAGATTTTATCGTATGTGTTAAGCGAATCGTTAGAGGTGGATTTTGTAAAGGAGACAGTAGAACTTCTTATGAAGGAGATAGAAGTAAAGTTACAGAACAAGAGATAATTGACAGTTTTTAAAAAAATGTAATATAATTAAAGCTGTGTGATAAAAAGTTTTGAAGAATGTCAAAAGGAGATTTCCTATGAAGCCTCTCGGAAGAATACAAAACGTCAGCATTTGCTTCGCAACAGACAATAATTATGCAACATGTCTTAAAGTGGCTTTATTCTCTCTGCTGACCAATAGGAAACGCAGTTTTTTCTATGATATTCTTATTCTTCACTCACAACTCTCAACAGAAAATCAGGATAGTCTGTTATCCCTGATAAGTAATGATGCAGGAGTCAGCATTCGTTTCGTTGACATCACTGAAGAAACGGAGGCGATTAAGTATGACGTAGGGTCGTACCTCACTGTAGCAACTCTATACCGCCTTCTTCTCTTTTCTGACAAATTCGCAGACTACGACAGAATTCTTTACCTGGATTGCGACGTAATAGTTGAAGGAGATATTTCGGAACTCTTTTTTGAAGATATGCAGGGCAAGGCACTGGCGGCTGTTCCGGAGGCATCATTTAGGCAGTTGAGTTACAGCAAAAAAGCTGTATTCCTTGATTTTAATAAACCATTTAATATCGACAATTACCGTACAGGCGCACTTCGGATGAAGTACCCTGAGAACTATGTCAATGCGGGAGTACTGCTGCTTGATCTGCAAAGGTGCAGAGAATTGTACAGCTTTGACGAAGTTGTTGGTATTCTCTCGAAGCACCATTACTTTTATAACGACCAGGATGTAATCAATATTCTTTTCGGAGAGGAATTGAAACCACTTGACGTAGAGTGGAATTATCTCACGGCAATCGAGTCGTTCTGCATGAAGCGCCCCGAGATATATGGACTGATGTTCGAGGACGTCAAAAGAAGTAAACCTAGGCTCATCCATTACGTGAGCAGCTTCAAGCCCTGGAACAGTGAGTGTCCGCTCGCTGACAGGTACCATTACTATGAGAAACTTAGTAACAATATGACCGGAATGGCTAATTGATAAATCAACCACATACAGAGTCATAGTACCTTTTTTATATGAAAGGATTACAAGAAATGAGAAAATTAAGAAGAAGTATCGAGAGAAATAGAAAAAAGAGAATTGCCACCGCAGCAGCAATCACAGTACTCTCTGCCGGCCTTCTCGTATCAGGTCCGGTAGCCGGTGTTCGCGCAGATATATCAGGATTCTATGGCAGAGCTGTAATGCTCACTGCTGAAGCGAACGCTTCTACTATTAATATCTGCAATCCGGAGTTAATACAAAATGGTGTCATTAAAGTGAATATTGCAGAGAGTGGCAGCTACATACTGACCGGATCTAATTATATTAACGGAGCCTATGTTGATACTACAATTACAGTTGCAAAAGAAGCGGTTGTTGACCTCTACCTCGATGGGCTCTCAATCTACAACGGTTATGAGTTGGAAGAGTCTTTAACGGGTTCGGGATTTGATTATATAGATAACTCCGCAAATGTATTCGAAATCAATGGAACTGCCAACATCCACATTTCGAGTGATACTACCATAACTGCATTACATGATATGTTCAAGGTGGCAGGCGTAGCTAACTTTGTTGATTCTGAGGACTCCGCCACTCTGACACTTCAGCGATCAAAAGAGGGTAACTGGATGCTGCGTTACGCAATGATATCGGGCGGCGGTGAAGTACATTTTAAGAACGCCAATGTTGCACTTATTAATACGCTGCCTTCCGTGGCATCCCCCGGGACAGAATATTGTGACGTAAATACATATTTTGATGGATATAAAATGCCTGCAATTGAGGGTAATATAAAATTTAGTGATATGTGCATGACGTACTATCAGGTATCCGAAGCAGATATATCCTTCTTAGAGGGCAAGCCGATCCATGATGAGTATGGGTGTGAGCTTTATGCCTGGAATTACCCGATTCAATCTTTGCCTGCAGGTGGCGAAGTAGTACAGATTATGGCTTTGGAGAATGAAAGAGGTTGGAATGATGGTGAGTATTATGATAGTTATTCTCCAAAAACAGAAACCCGCAGAGCAGTTACAGGTCTCTTTGTTGATTCGAAGGGCGAACTGTCAAACATGGTTCTCCCGAATTATTTCGAAATGTACATCAAATCCGGCGATAACGTCAGTTGCTATACAAGTACTGCCCGTGGTTGGATAGATTCTTCTTCAGTCTCTGCATACAGCGTGACCTTCGTAGATAAGGATAACCAATCAGATGTTATGGGCAGTTACTGGGCTAAAGCGAATGATAAAGTAACTCTTCTTAAAGAGGATGGCAACTACCTTTACTCATATAGTTTGAAAGATGGAACAGCAGTTAATGCTGATACTGTAATTACAGGTGATACCACCGTTTATGTCACAAAGACTGAAAAAGCGGATGTGAATATTACTGTTGATGGTGGTGATGCAAAGTCAGTAAAATATGGAGACCGTCTTTCTTCAGTAGGTCTTTCGGGATACTATGTCAGTGATGGAGTGAAGCGACTGATATCATCTGACGAGATTGTTACCGAGCCGGTTGAATTAATATCTGTTACACTTGAGTCCGAGACAGTCAACAACAAGCTTTGGTTTAAGATTGGAACTCCTGAAGAACTTGATCAGTTTGCAAAACTTGTAACAACATACGGCATCGCTGATGTCAACGGCTATCTTACATCAGACATTACCTACAGCGGTACAATGATTGGTAATTTTGTGATGAAATGCGATAATTATTATGAGGTAGATTTTGAAAACAGCAATTTCTTCAGAGGAAGCTTCGATGGCAGAAATCACACTGTGACACTTAACTACGACACTACCGACCAAATGCTTACAGGACTCTTTGGAAGTGTAAGTGCAGGAGCAGAGATTAAGGATGTTAAAACAGCCGGTACTGTAAAGAGCACTATTACCGGCGCGTCATTGAATACATTTACAGGAGCACTCGTGGCAAGTGTTATCGATCAGAACGGTGCGACTGTCACAATAGACAACTGTATTAACACCGCTTCAGTTACTCTGTCATCATCAAAAGAAAGCGAATTTGTCGGCGGAATTGTCGGCGGAAAATATCAGGAGATTTGGCATAATCCCCATCCCGCAACTGACCTTTCAATTACGAATTGTATAAACACAGGTGAAGTTACACGTAGCGGTAGTTGCATCGAATACTATGTTCCGAGTGGTATTATCGGATATTGTTACGGCTCTTCAAAAACCTCGATTTTAAATTGCATAAACTGTGATGAGACTCCCATTACACCGGGAGGAACAAGTAATGATGGCGTAACAGTAACCAACAGCTATTCACTTAAAGTGATCGCAGCTCATTCATCTAACGGCAGTGAACTGACAAGAGGAACCGAAGTAACCCGAGAGGCATTTGCAAGCGGTGAGGTAGCATACCTGCTCAATTCGGGAGGAAGCACCCGTACCTGGTATCAAAATTTTAGCAAGTTGGATGAATATCCCAAGACAAACGGGGATCCGGACAGTGAAACTGTTTATCGCGGATACGCAAGTTGTGAGGCTGTTACTCCAATCTACTCCAATACAGAGATAGCTCACAAAGAGCAGGGTCACAAGGATAAGGCTGCAGCATACAGCTTTACGGATGGAGAATTTGCAGCCGAATGCCTGTATTGCGATAAAAAGCTTACTGCGACACTTAAAGTGGAAGACAAAAAGCTTGATGCCGATTCAAAAGGTGCAACGGTAAGCTATAGTGAAGAGTGGATAGCTGCAGGCTGTCCCGATATATGTATCGGTTATGCAGCTGAACAGGATGGCGAATATTCGGAGACAAAGCCTGTGGAGGCAGGTACCTGTTATGTTAAGGCATCGGTCGGTGAAGCAGTTGCATACGTCAGCTATGATATCAGGTATAACTGTTTCGCAAACGATAATGTGATTGGCGTTATATATTGTATGAATGATGGTTGTGAACGTCATGTCATGGGAAAGTCACTTACGCTAACACTTTGTGATTATGATACAGTTGATTATAAAGAAGGCGAGAGGGAGAAGTTTAAATCGCTATTTGGCACGGATGCACCTCAGATAGTTTTCTATTCTGAGGGTAATCTTCTTGATGCGGCTCCCGAAAAGCCGGGCACCTATACAGCAAAGGCCACATTGGAATACGCCGGTGAAAGCTTTACGGCAGAGCTTGAATTCACTATCGATAAAAAGACAAAGAATCAGCCCACAGGCTTAAAGGCTGTTGCGACAGGCTCTGTAAACGGTTCAGACGGTAAAATTACAGGTGTGACATCAGAGATGGAATACTCCGTAGATGACGGAAAAAGCTGGAATGATGTAACCGGAACTGAGATAACAGGACTTAAGGCAGGAGAAGTTTTCGTCAGATATAAAGGAGATGATTATTATTTCGAGAGCTCCAATGCTTCAGTAGTTGTTCCAGAGCACAAACACAGTTGGGGAACCTATCATGAGGCCATTCAGGGAAACTGTGTTACAAAGGGACAGACTGAATATTGGGAATGCGGAAGTTCCGCATGTAATGAAATGCTTGATGCAACACTTAATGTAATTGAAGATATTACAGGTGAGTTTGATGCGAATAAGCATGAAAAGACAGCTGCCTGGGTAAAGACAGCAGAAACTCATAAGCAGGTATACGATTGCTGCGGAGCAGAAAAAACTGCTGAGGAAGCTCATGCATACGGCACAGAGGGTGATGCAAGATTTACCTGCGGTGTGTGCGGATATGTAAGTGCGGATACGAAGGCAGCGATAGACGAGGCTGAAAAGAAAGCTACAGCTGAGGAAGCCGCGAAGAAGGCAGCTGAGGAAGCAGCCAAGAAGGCAGCCGAGGAAGCAGCGAAGAAGGCAGCTGAGGAAGCAGCCAAGAAGGCCGAAGAGCAGAATTCTGGCAGCCCTGTAATTGTTACTCCTGCTACACCGGACGGCGGAAACACGGAAAGCGGTAATACAGAAAGCGGAAACAGCGGAAGCAGTACCACCGACAGCGGAAACAGCGGCAGCGGTACCACCGAAAGCGGAAACAGCGGAAGCAGTACCACGGAAAGCGGAAACAGCGGCAGCGGTACCACCGACAGCGGAAACAGCGGAAGCAGTACCACCGAAAGCGGAAACACCGGCAGCGGTGTCACCGAAAGCGGAAACAGCGGAAGCAGTACCACCGAAAGCGGAAACAGCGGCAGCGGT
>JAZLIK010000108.1:0-3555 GCA_045617345.1 Lachnospiraceae bacterium
TGATGCAAGATGCATAGGTGGAAACCCGAAAGCCAAATCGGATGGCATTTTCTACAAAATCCGAAAAGTGCGCTGCCATAACAGGCAGATACACAAGTTCGGAATTCTTAAGGGAGGCATCCGAAAACGGAATCAGGCTGAGTACCTTGTTAAAGGCTACAGGCTCTTTGACAAGGTTAAATACCTTGACCGGGAATACTTCGTGTTTGGCCGGAGGTCAAGCGGTTTTTTTGACATCCGTACACTAGACGGAGAAAAGGTCAACAAGGGCAGCATAAGCTGCAAGAAAATAAGGCTGGCAGAACCTGCCGGTTACTACTTAACAGAAAGGAGATTGGCGCTCCTCTCATGACTGAAGTCACGAGTCTCCGCACCATAAAAATTAATGAAAATAGGAAATATAGAATGCGGAAGAGTTGCTCTTGGTCCAATGGCAGGGGTGACAGATATGACCTTCAGGAAAATCTGCAAGGAACAGGGAGCCGATCTGATATATTCCGAGATGGTCAGCGCAAAAGGAATACATTATAACAGCACAAATACAAAAGAATTGCTGGAGGTAGCGGAGGAAGAACGTCCCGTTGCCCTCCAGCTTTTTGGAAGTGAGCCGTCGATTATGGCAGAGGCTGCAATTAAAATCGAGCATATGAATTTTGATATATTCGATATAAATATGGGCTGCCCGGTTCCCAAAGTAGTCAATAACGGCGAGGGTTCAGCGCTGATGAAGACACCTGAGCTGGCATCAAAGATTGTAAAAGAGATTTGTCGTTATGTGAAAAAGCCGGTTACCGTTAAAATTCGAAAAGGCTTCACAGCCGATACGATAAATGCCGTTGAATTTGCGAAAATGATGGAAGACAGCGGTGCGGCTGCTATTGCTGTGCACGGAAGGACAAGGGAACAGTATTACAGCGGAAAAGCGGACTGGGACATCATCAGACAGGTGAAAAGAGCAGTTTCTGTACCGGTTATCGGAAACGGTGATATTTTCTGCCCCGAAGATGCCGTCAGAATGATTGAATACACCGGATGCGATGCGGTGATGATCGCGAGGGGGGCGCAGGGCAATCCCTGGATATTTAAAGCCGTGAAGGAGCGGCTGAATGCGGTACATCCGACCGTTACTTCGAGTGCGACCGGAAGAACCGAATTAATGAAGAATACCGGCTATGACGGGAAAGCTACAGACGGTGCGATCGGAAAAACTCAGGGGCTAATGAACGGAAAACCCGGATTTGAGGATGTGTTTAAGATGATTCAGCGGCATTTTGAGATGCTGATGGAGGTAAAAGACGAACTGTCTGCGGTTCGGGAGATGAGAAAACATGTGGCATGGTATACGGAAGGCTTCCCCTATTCCGCAAAGCTTCGTAATGAAGTTAATCTCTGTGACAGGTACTCCGACGTGCTTGCGTTACTGCAGGAATATGCGGAACGATTAATACAGCCGGCTTTACCCTGAGACAAAACTGAATCGGTAAACCGGCTGTGGGCAAGCAGCGAATGACACAGTAAGCTTTACATTACGATAAATTTGAACCGGTAAACAGGCTGCGGGCATGCAGCGAATGATACAGTAAGCTTTACATTGCGATAAATTTGAACCGGTAAACAGGCTGTGGGCATGCAGCGAATGACGACACAGTAAAGCTTTGCATATTGAAAAGTGTCAATAGTTCGTACCTGAAGGGATTGACGAACAGAGCAGACCGGATACTCTTATAAAAAACATCCAAATTACGGGAGATTATGGGAGCGAAAATATCGAATCTGTCAAAAATAGAAAAATGTGGAAAAAAGGGTTGATTTTTTGAAGTTTATGTAGTAATATGAACAAAGATTTTATGAGACGGACATTTGTTTGTCACAGAAAAACAAAAACATAAATGTTTAAATAATCTTTTTGCTCAGACAAGAGCAGACCGAAATGAGGTCGGAAGGGAGTATTTTATGGCAAAGTTAAAGGCAGGTATACTCGGTGCAACGGGTATGGTAGGACAGAGATTTATCCAGTTACTTGAGAATCATCCCTGGTTTGAGGTGGCAGCAGTTGCAGCCAGCCCCAGAAGTGCAGGAAAGACATATGCAGAAGCAGTAGGCGACAGATGGAAGATGGATACTCCCATGCCTGAAGCAGTAAAGAACATGATTGTTATGGATGTCAGCAAGGTTGAAGAGGTAGCTTCAAAGGTTGATTTCTGCTTCAGCGCCGTAGATATGACAAAGGATGAAATCAAAGCAATTGAGGAAGCTTATGCAAAGGCAGAGGTTCCCGTAGTTTCAAATAACAGCGCTCACCGCTGGACTCCCGATGTTCCCATGGTAGTTCCGGAGCTTAATCCCGAGCATATTGAGGTCATCAAGTATCAGCAGCAGAGACTCGGAACAAAGAAGGGCTTTATCGCATGCAAACCCAACTGCTCAATTCAGAGCTATACACCCGCTCTTCATGCTCTCCGTGAATTCGAGCCAGAGGTTGTTGTTGCTACAACATATCAGGCTATTTCGGGCGCAGGCAAGAATTTCAAGGATTGGCCTGAGATGATTGACAACGTTATTCCTTACATCGGTGGTGAGGAAGAGAAGTCGGAGCAGGAGCCTTTGAGAATCTGGGGTCACATTGAGAACGGTCAGATTGTAAAGGCTGAAGGGCCTGTGATTACAACACAGTGTATCCGTGTTCCCGTTACAAACGGTCATATGGCAGCAGTATTCGTAAGCTTCAAGAAGAAGCCTACCAAGGAGCAGATCCTTGAAAAGTGGGCAGCATTCAAGAGCGTTCCTCAGGAGCTTGAGCTTCCCAGCGCACCTAAGCAGTTCATTCACTACTTCGAGGAGGACAATCGTCCTCAGACAGCTCTTGACCGTGATACAGAGAAGGGTATGGCAGTTTGCATGGGCAGACTTCGTGAGGATAAGGTTTACGATTACAAGTTCGTAGGTCTTTCACACAACACACTTCGTGGCGCAGCAGGCGGAGCAGTTCTGATGGCTGAGCTTCTTAAGGCTAAGGGATATATTTACTAATGTCAGATTTTTTCGGTAAATCTGGCCGATGAGTGTGTTCGACTATTATTTATAAAAGCAAAAAATCCCACTGCCTTTTAGACGGTGGGATTTTTTATTTTAACAATACACATAAATCACCTGCTATGCAGGTGCGTTTCCGGTTGCTGAAAACCATGCATAAAGAATTACAGGTAGAAAACCACATATAAAGAATTACGGACAGCGAAATCAGAACATTTCAGCGTTTTGCCGGGAAAACGGTATAGCGTGACTATCTGATTAGACTGTCCGTTTGTTTTTGACGGATAATTGAGCTTCTTCTGAAGCGTGAACTACATCGGTAATTGAATTACCGAGCATCAGGTGCGCGCGGCTTGCACCGCGTAGGTCACGGGTGCGTCCATGACACCCTTACTGCTACCCATAAGGGTTACACAACTACTTTGCGTTATACGCTTTACGCTTTGAATATTTTACCTATAGGAAGACTACCCTATAGAACCACCAATATTCAGTTTTAAGATAATCGCAATTAGTTTGTTT
>JAZLIK010000109.1:0-50126 GCA_045617345.1 Lachnospiraceae bacterium
AGGAGCATAAGGAGCGCAATTAACTCAGCAATACTCATGAACATCACCCCCTTTGCAGCTTATTTGTGAAGCTGTGCCAGGGAGGAAAACATCCGCTATCCGCTTACGATACCCTCAATCCAAAATGATTATACGAAAATATCATTCGGAATTCAAGTTATATTCTTATATTCGTATTAAATTATATAATTTAGTTTTCTCTTCATGCGTTGCTATTCACCGTCTGGCCAAAAACATTCATAAAGCGTGTCACAAAATCAGTGGCTCATTCGTTTCCTAAAGGAAACGGCTTTATATCATGTGTTTTGTCCAACCTCCATCTCATAACCATTATGTGGCATATTGACACATTTATTATGATGCAGTACGATAAGTGCAGTTGTTCGGTCAGTATTTTTGCCGACATGCCCTATCAACACGCTATTCGTTATTACTAACCACAGGAGGCTGCCATGCGAACAGCAGGTATCATTGCAGAATTTAACCCGTTCCATAATGGGCATCGATATGCCATTCAAAAAGCACGTGAACTCTCAGGTGCCGACTATATCCTTGTAATAATGAGCGGTGATTTTGTTCAGCGCGGAGGTCCTGCTGTCTGTGACAAATACCTGCGAACAGAAATGGCTCTGGCTGCCGGTGCAGATGCCGTATTCGAGCTTCCCGTCCGTTACTCTTCCGGCAGTGCCCAATACTTTGCCGAGGGTGGCTGTTCTCTTCTTGCCTCCACAGGAATTGTCGATTATCTGTGCTTTGGCAGTGAATCAGGAGACACAGCTCTTTTTCGGGAATCTGCCGAATACCTTTCTGCTGCAGAAAACAGTCCCGATTTTCATAAACGCATCAGTGCCCTGCTAAAAACCGGAATATCCTACCCCGCAGCCCGCTTTAAAGCTGTATCCGAAGTTAACAGCGAATGTGCATCACTTATGTCCGATTCTAACAACATACTCGGACTTGAATACTGCCTGGCACTTAAAAGGATTGGTGTTGATGCACCGCTTCCCATCACCTTTAAACGAGTCGGTGAAGGCTATCGTTCTGACAGTTTTGACACAGAAGAATTTGCATCAGCAACCGCAATACGTAAACTCCTGACAGATTCACCGACGTCTGCCGCCGCAGAGACACTTGCCGGACAGCTTCCCGATATAGTTACTAAACTACTGATGGAAAATTATGACCGCTGTCTCCCGATAACCGAGGATGATTTCAGTCAGGCTCTGTTCACCGAAATATCTTCATCATCGTCTGACGACCTAAGAAAAATTCAGGGAATCAATCCTGACTTAATTAACTCCATAATAAATAAAAGCACAGAGCCCTTTCTTATTTCAGAGCTCTGTGCAAAAATCAAATCAAAAGCTTTCACATATACTGCCGTCAGTCGTGCACTGTTTTCAATATTGCTTTCAGGTTCCTCGGGTGTCGGCGAAGATAATGCCATAAAAAACGAAGAAACTGTTTCACCGTGCCTTCATATCTGCCCCCCCGAATACCTCCGACTGCTCGGTTTCAGGAAGGACGCGTCTGAGCTTCTGGCTTCTGTCAAAAAAAACGCCTCCGTTCCCATCATAACGAAGCTGGCGGATGCGGATTTCACCTCAAAAATGCTGACAGAAGACATTTATGCCGCAAATCTGTACGAACAGACAGTGCTTTCCAAATACGGCAGATTGGCTTTACGCGATGAATTTCGTACAGGTGTTATCATTCGGTAATAAATCAAATATTCATCCTGCTGCCCATTCTGTCCTTGTTTTGGTTTTGGGATTACTTTCCGCCTGCCCGTTCTGTCCTTGTTTTGGTTTTGGAATTACTTTCCGCTCTTTTTTTGCATAATTGCGTCTATCGATTTGATACAGGCATTTCTGAATCCGTTCTCCTCAAGGGACGCAACTCCGCAGATTGTAGTTCCGCTCGGCGAGCATACTTCATCCTTGAGAACTCCCGGATGTCTGCCGGTTTCCATCTGGAGCTTTGCACTTCCGAGAACAGTCTGCGCAATAAGCTTATATGCTGTATTTCTTGGCACTCCGTATTTAACTGCTGCATCGGCATATGCCTCCATAAACATATCCACAAATGCAGGACCGCAACCTGATACCGCACCGCCTATCCCCATAAGTGATGTAGGCATATCCACAACCACACCAAGTTTTCCGAACATTTCCCGCAATAATGACCGATCTTCAGGAGAGAAATTTGTTTTCTCTTCAAAAAGAAATACTCCTTCTCCCACAAGTGCGGGTGTATTGGGCATGATGCACTGTATCTTTGTCTCGTCCAGCTTTTGTGCAAAAGTATCAAATACCCAGCCTACTGCCAAAGAAATCAGCAACTTTCCTGCAAGTTTTCCCGAAATTCTGCTCAAAACATCGTCTATCTGATAAGGTTTGCAGCCTACAATAAGTGTATCACAGATGTCTGCCAGTTTCTCAACAGAGGTCACGGGCGTAAATCCTATTTCCGCTGCATTTGCCGCAAGCTTTGTCTGATTCGGAGCATAAGCAAACAGATTCTCTTTTTCTGCCGCTTTCTTTTCCACAAAGCCCCCGGCTATCGCCTTTGCCATATTTCCCATTCCGATAAATCCAATTTTTTTCATAACTGTCTCCGTTCATACACTAATACCTGTCAGCGTTTACAATTCGTAAGAATCCGAAAATCCAGCTGTGTATAATCAATCATCTAAAAATATTTTACAAGTGCAGAACGTACTCCTTTCTCTTATTTTGTGCCCTTGAAGGTTCGCTCTGATGCTGTAAAAATACAATCTTCACAGCTTTTGAACACCGGCCTCATTATAGCATTCGTTATGCTCTACGTCAATTGCGACGTCCTGCCTGAAAAATTATCCTGAAAAATTATTCTTTTTTCACTGTATCAAAAAATATTTTCACGCTGAATCCTGGATTTACATTTACTGTTTCAATTCGTCCACCCTGCTTTTCTACCAGATATTTCACTATGAAAAGTCCCAGACCTGAACCGGGTTTATCACATTTGTTATGTCCTCTGAAGAATTTGTCAAAAATGAACGGCATATCCTCATTTGGAATTCCTGTACCATAATCCCTTATTTCCAGTATCGCTTCGTCACACGAATTCTCATTTACCGACACAGAGACATCAATATCCGTACCAGCGTATTTTTCCGAGTTGTTCAAAAGATTTTCAATTATCTGTGCAATTCTGTTGCTATCTGCATATATAATAATGCTTCTGTCCGGAAGCATAAGATTTATTTTGTCTCTGTCAGGAGCCAAATCACTTATTGTCTTTTTTACCGTTTCATTCAAGTCTGTCGGCCGGCACTGAACCATCAGCCTGTCAAGTCCCGTCAGCGAATGAATTGTAAGATCGTTTGTAAGACGTGAAATGTCATCGCATTTGCGCATGATGACCTCAAGATATTTTTTCCTCTTTTCCGGCGTCGTATCCATATTTGCTTCAAGACCTTCCGAATAAGCTCTTAATGAAGCAACAGGTGTTTTTATGTCATGCGAAAGCGAAGCTATAACCGTCTTATTGTTCTCAATGGCTTCCTTCTCACCTTTTCTTGCTTTGATAATCTCTCTTCGCATATTGTCAAAAGCCCATGTAAAATCCCCGAAAAAATCTCCTCTGGTGTACTTTAGTTCCTCATCAAAATTTCCGGCGGATATCTGACCCGCAAAATTCTTCATTCTGTCAAAAGGGCGGATTATTCTTAAATACGTATAGAGGAAGATAATTACCAAAAAAAGAAGCAAACTTAATATCATATACGTAATTACTTTACCGTCTTCTTCATTTGCTTCAGACATCGTCTGCTTCAATAGGACGAATTTTTCCGTTGCCACTTCATTATGTCCGTTTTGATACAGCTGCGAAATTTCATTCAGGTCTACATAATATTTCTCAAATTCTTCGGTACGGTTACTTTTAATATATTCATATTCAAAAATACCGATTCCGATAATCAGCATAATAAACACAATAAAGGTAGTTGTAAGTTTTTTCATGGGCAAAACCTTTCCTTATTCCTGTACTGATAAAGAATATCCTATCCCCCTCACAGTCTTTAAATATTCAGGATTTGAAGGGTCCTTTTCAAGTTTTTCTCTCAGCCAACGCATATGAACCGATATGGTTGAAGGTTCTATTTCCGAAAATACTCCCCATACATTTCCCAAAAGCTCTTCCTTTGAAAGGGCTTTGTTCCTGTTCCTTATAAGGTACTCCAGCAGGTCAAATTCTCTCAATGACAGGTTTATTTCTTCTCCTTCCTTCAGTACACTCCTCTGAGACATGTTTACGGTTATATTACCAAATTTGAAGATTTCATTTTTATCCGTCTGCCCATAGCATCTTCTGATAACAGCATTAACTCTCAACAACAGTTCTTTCATTGAGTATGGTTTTGGAAGATAATCATCACCTCCGGCCTCAAATCCGCAAATTCTGTCATCCTCCATGCTTCTCGCACTTGCGAAAATAACCGGTATCCTTGAGTTTTTCCTGAGTTCCCGGCATATTTCATATCCGCTTCCGTCAGGAAGATTAATATCAAGCAGAATAAGCTGACAGCTATTTGCTGTCAGTTTCTCATAAGCTTCATTTACATTCACGGCCGTTTGCGTTTCATAGCCGTGCTCTTCCAACATTTCTGAAATGATAAAAGAAAGATCCTCATCATCATCAACTATAAGTATTTTTTTCTTTGCCATATATGCCCCCTTTCAAAGAACTGCTATTTTCTCACTGTCATATTAAATCATTCGTTTCACTTTATTTGTCTTTCCGGCAGTCTCACAAATGAACGGTAATATTATTCCACAATGAGTTCCCTTACTTCAACAGTCTTTATCCTGGATGAAGTAAGATATGCAGAAACAAAAATCGTTACAAAACATACCGCTATTACCGCAATTACCTCGATAAGCCCCATGTTAAGCGGCAGATAAGTAATTCCCGTCATGTAAAGAATCAACCCCATCATTTTGCCTGAGAAAAGAATACCAAAAACAACTCCTGCCACTGCGCCAATTACCGATACCATGGTAAACCTTATCGCAAAAAGCATTCTCAAATGATTTGAAGTAAAGCCTACAGACTTATATATTCCCAAATCCCTGCGTTCTTTTAAAAATGCTTTATTTACAAGCATCTTTATTGTAACAAAAAAGAAGATAACAGAAAAGAGGAATATTACAATTCTTACCAACAGGGTAGCCGTTCCAAAAAGATTTTTCACCTCCTGATTGTCTGTCGATACTGTAGCCCTTCCGAAATCATCACTGTACAATTCGTTCAGTCTGTCAACAATCACCTGATTCTTAGAACTGTCTGCAATATCTATTGAAAGATGCTTTATTTCGGTATCAGGTATCATTTCCGCGATTCCGCCGATATTCAATTTTAGACAGAAGCCTACATCCTGCATGCTTTGATTTATTCCACTTAATACAAATGTCGATTTAACTCCGTGTATGCTTAGCTCAACCTCATCACCTATAGAAAGATCATATTCACTGCAAACCTTTTCCGTACAGATAAATTCATTTTTATACAACGGTGCGCGTCCCTTCAGGATTCCGGTGATTTCTTCAGGATGCATATATGCCTGCGTATAAATCATGTCACCGTTAATACAAACGTCATCAATATTTTTAAAATCATAGAAATGACTGATTTCGCTGTACTCTCTGACATGATTGAGAATCTCATTTTCTTTTTCTTCCGTCAGTATGCATCCGTTATAAGAATTGAAATATATATCGCAGTAATCAATTCCAAGGGAAACCATAACATTTTCATCCTTCATCATATTGATGGTGCCCATTGCAAGAATCATGGCAAAACAGAGAATTGCGGTAATAACTGTTATCCCTATAAAACGAACAGGTTCTGACGAAATTGTTCTGAAAGCAAGCCTGCTGTTAAACCCTTTTTTCGTAATTCTGACATTTCCCCTGTTGTCATAATATACATCATTTTTGTTGCCTCTTACCGCCTTTACCGGAGAAATTTTTAGAAGAGTACGGCATTTTATCATAATAGCAATGACCGATATAGCAATGATTACCGGAAGCAGTAAAAGGCTCTTTATCCATTCAAAATACTCCACAGATAAAACACCTGTATTCGAAATCATTGAAAACGCAAGAATTTTCGACATTACAACAGCCAGAATCAATCCAAATGCAGCTCCTGCCAGTTCGGCAAAAATATAGATACTTCCGATTCTTATTCTAAGTGTTTTGTTTGAAAATCCTATCGCTTTCATTACACCCAGTTCAGAATAATCATTCTCAATATCAGATGAGATATTGCTTATCATGACTATCAAAACTATAAATAGAAGAACTATCGAAAAGCCAAGACTTACCCCAAAGAATATATTGACATACAGACCGGAATACTCCTCTGATTCATCAATGGATATGCCGCTGTTAATTATATTTGAAAAGCCCATATTTTCATTCAGGTAACGAACATAGTGCTTCGAATCAAGTGTACAGTCGTCTGATTTATATATTTTGTACATATTGTAGCAGAAATTGTACATCGGGTCGGAGCTTGCACCGTTATCCCTTACTACTTTGGTTCCCTGTTGACTTATTCTGTACAACTCATCAAATTCCACGCCGTTCAGGACTAAAATTTTCCAGCCGATTACTCCCGACCCGGTTTCCGGCATTTGGACGAATCCCTTTATTTTATATTCACTTTCTGTTGCGTTTTTTATTGCTTTATTACCGTTTTCATCAACATATTCTTCCGCTCCGAAATTAACGCATAATGTATCACCGATTTCGCATTTATAAAAGCTCTTTAACCCAATCGGAATATATATTTCATTTTTTTCAAGCTTCGGAGCTTCATTCAAGAAACCGGTTCCGCTCTCATCAAATACTCTGATATCTTCCATGTATTCGGATAAACTCGCAAAGTAGGTCCCATTTCCGTAATAAATATTATTAACAGCCGGTTTTGATATTGATTCAATCAAATGAAATTTTCTAACTTCTTTTGTATTTTTATCCGTCGACAGCTTTTGAAGTAACTCTTCAGTGTCCTTATCTTCGTAACAAAATCCCAAATAGTCGCATCCTTTACAGTTTTCACGTGCTTCCAGCATTCCGGTTATAAAATTCTTCTTTATTGAAAAAGTGATGCTGCAAAGGGCTATAATAAGCATAGTAAGGACAGACATGCATATAATGGTTCCGTGCTTTTTCTTAATATCTCTTCGAAACAGAGTCAGTAATTCCATCGCAATACCCTCCTACCATTCTAAAGACGAGAGCCAGGAGTTAACCTGAATTTCCCTGTTTTTTTCTTCGTTCCCGCTGTATTTCGGCAATGAAATCTCGCTTATAATGTTGCCATCGGAAATATAAATAATTCTGTCGGCCCTAACAGATGCCTTAATATCATGTGTTACCATGACAATGCTCTGACCTTCCATATTAAGCTCCGTAAAAAGGTTCAATACCTCTTTTGTATTCTTACGGTTCAACGCACCGGTAGGTTCATCCGCAAATAAAATAGCCGGTTTGTTAATAACAGCTCTGGCTATGGCACATCGCTGTGCCTCTCCTCCGGAGACCTGACCGGGCATGTTGTCTTTTACTTTCGTCAGACTCATTTTTTCAATAAGCATATCAGCCCTGCTGTCAACATCGGAGCTCTTTACGGATTTATTCAGATAACCGGCCACGCAGATATTCTCTTTTAAGGACAGATTTCCTACAAGATGCATTGCCTGAAAGACAAAACCAAGGTCTCTGTGGCGCAGAAGTGCAAGCTCTTTTTCACTCATTCCTGAAATATCCTTTCCGTTATAAATAACCTCGCCCGCGGTTGCCCTGTCCATTCCGCTCAAAGCATACAGAAGTGTTGATTTTCCTGAGCCTGAGGCCCCCATTATCACCGTAAAATCACCTTTATAAATTTCAAGATTCACATTGCTCAGTACATGAACCTGAGTTCCGTTGTGTGCGAAACTTTTTGATACATTTTTTGCAGATAAAATTGTATTTTTCATTTTCATTCCTTTCCATGCTGCTTTAATCGTAATATACATATATGTCTTTGTTCTCTAACGTTTTTTCCTCTGACCTTATGCAGCCTTCCTGTAAGAAAGCATGTCGCTTGCGACATGCTGCGCCGCTTTTGCGTCGCGTTAGCGACAAAATACCGCTGCAAAAGCGTGCGCATCCTCGCGGAGCGTTTTTTACTTTATAGGACGCAATTTCCTATAAAGTAAAAACAGCATGCGTGCTGTCTCACTTTGCATTATCAGTCATCGGCATCATCGTTTATCTGAAATATAATACAAATATCATTAAGAAATCTTTAAGAAAATCATCGGTTTTATTTTTTCGCTTACATACTCTAAATCCGCTAACATCCGTATGTAACATTTTTTTCTTTTTTAATCAGACACGTAACTGTTAACCGTCCGACCCAAAACATTCATAAAACGCGTCACAAAATCAGATGTGAATATTAACTCAGACTCAATTATTCGTAGAAAACATCACGATTATCAGTTGACACCATTGTGTTAATGGTGTATATATATGTTATGAACAGTTGACTTTAAGGAGGTGATTCACCTGAAGATATCCCAAACCTCTGGAATACCTATATATCAGCAGATTGCAGACAATTTTAAAACAGATATTCTGACCGGAAAGTATAAACAGGGAGACTTTCTTCCTTCCATACGTGAACTGGCTCGTGATTTGCGAATAAGTGTTATCACAACCATGAAAGCATATGACCAGCTCGCAGCCGAAGGTCTTGTGACCGGCGTGCAGGGCAAGGGCTTCTATGTAAACGCCCAGAACAGTGACATGCTCCGTGAACAGCATCTGCGCAAAGTCGAAGAATCACTGCTTGAAGCCATCAAAGCAGCAGAAATTGCAGGAATAAGCGACACAGAACTTATTGATACTTTAAGTGCACTACTGTCAATGAAAGACAGCTGATTCCCTGATACTGCCTGTTGCACTTTGAAACGGCACGTTAAAACTGCTAATATATCATTTTCCCGTTCATAACATAAAGGACATTATCATGCTTGAATACACAAATATCCTCGAAGCTAAAAACATATACAAAAAGCTGAAAAATTTCGAACTTAATATAGACGAGCTTAATATTCCACGTGGTTTTTCCACTGCACTCATCGGTGAGAACGGTGCCGGCAAAACCACCCTGCTTAATATTCTATCAGGCGTCAGACTCGATTACAAGGGACAAATCAGGTACTTTGACAACTATGATAATACCGGCTTTTCACTCGCGCCTGAGGTTTACAGCCAAATAGGATTTACCTCGGTTTCCAATTACTACATGCCGTTCTGGACCATAAACAAAATTGATGAACTGAACAAGACATTTTTTGACAATTATAACAGTGATAAATTTTTCGAACTGTGTAAAGCACTCGCAATTACAGACAACGTCACAAATTATTCCAAAAAGGTATCCGAATTATCAGAAGGAAATAAGATTAAACTCATGCTGGCCGGAGTCCTCGCAAGAGATACCGAATTTCTGATTTTGGACGAGCCTGCTTCCGCACTTGATCCGTTGATGAGGGATGTCCTTTGCGGTCTGATACGTGATTACATAGCCTCCAAAGACGGTCGTACTGTATTCTTCTCGACTCATAACATTTCCGACATGGAAAATGTCACCGACTATGCCATCATTCTCGAACACGGCAGAATTGTCGAAAGAGGATTTGTAGATGATTTAAAAGAAAAATATATTCTTGTTAAAGGTGAGGCCTGTGATGCAGACAAGGTCTCACAGTACCTTTTATCCATCAGTAAAAGCAGCTATGGGTTTGAAGGCATCTGCGCCGCAGAAAATCTTGATATGCTTGCTGGACTCGATATAGTCACCGAGACGCCTTCTCTTTTTCAGATCAGTGTTGCCATCATGAAAAAGAACACACATGTATCATTATAAACCGGAGGTTCACCATGAATATCTCTCTTCGGAAGTATGACCTGTTTCTGTCACGTTTTTCCAGGAATATGTATATCGCAGTCTGTATAGCAATACCTGTCGTTTTATCTGTTGCCGCTCTTGCTTTCACCGACCATCATTATATCATTGTTTTTTCTTTTTTTGCACTGTTTGCATTGTTAATAACTGACATTCTTGCTTATTTCAGTTCTTTTCCTCATCTGTTTGACAGACACTTTATCCTTTATGAAACAATACAGGGTGCCCCCAACGGTTTTTATTATTTAAGTAAAAATATAATTTTCAACACCCTGATACGTACTGTTTACTTCTGTTTTACAGCGGTTTATCCCGTTCTTTTAAACGCGATTTTCGTTACCGACTGGTCAGTGTCGGATGTCTTTATACATATTCACTATGTAGCTGTGATAACAATCCTTGATATTATTTCCTGCCTGATTATTATCGGTTTACGTACAATGCTGTTTACCGAGGTAATCACTTATCTTTTTATTTTTATTCTTATTTTCATAGCATGTTACCTGTTATTTAACTTCCAGCCGCACGAGACATTTGACATTTCAAAAACAGCTGTTATTATATTATGCATAGTCCTATTATTTGTCTATACGCTGAATATCTGCTATTTTGTTCTTCAGTTGCGCAAACTGAAACGCAGATGTTACCGCGACGCGGAGGAAAACACATGAATGACATAAAGTTGTGCATAAAATTGATTAAGTATCTAAACAAAACCAAAGAACTCATCATATTATCCATTTTTTATGTAGTTGTAGCTTTTTCAATATTTTTTATACCTGATGTTTCATCTGATTCCTCAAAGCAAATATTACTCGGACCAATGTACATCATTCTCATTCCGTTTTTTTTTGAAGCCTATTTACTCAAAATCAGAGCGTCTCTGTTCATATCATCCTCCCCAAAAATATCGGATTTTTTCACCAAAAGCATACCGTTATTCGTTGAAATTCTTTCTTACGCATGCATGCTTTTAACGTTTGCAATATGTCTGATAAGCAGTCTGGTTATTCAGATTCCGCTCAACAGATACAATATGGCGATTTCAATCTGGTACATCATTCAGATACCGATTCCGATGTATATTATTATAAACAGTGTATACATTCTCCGGGGAATTATCATGATGACGATTTATATAGCGCTCAATACCCTGCTCATTACGAAGATATTATTAATAGATGATTCTGTACTGTACGATTTTTTTAATTTACCGCTGACTATACTGATAGCCGTTGTTTCAATCGTCCTATCCTACTGTGTAAACCGTCTGTGTACGAAACATTTCTATAAAAAAGACCAGACACAATTAATCACAGCAAAAATTTTTGAAGAAAAAAAAGAGTAACAAAAACATCAAATAAAAGCCGAAAATCTGCCGATATTCCGTAGATTTTCGGTTTTTATTTTGCTATAATTTGTTTATGTAACCATATTACATATTGAAAAAAATGGTATACTTTCATAAAAAGGTCAAAAGGAGAAACCTGTTCGGTCGTGCGTGACCGCGCAGCCATCATTTATTATGAAGCTTTCAGATCTCGAGAAATACAGTAGAATTACAATTCAGTGCCATGACAACCCCGATCCCGATGCTATTGCCTCCGGCTGGGGTTTGTCAAAATACTTTTTGTCAAGAGGCTGCGAAACACGATTTATTTACAGTGGTCGCAATAAAATTACAAAATCAAATCTTCTTCTGATGCTCCGTGAACTTTCAATTCCGGTTGAATACTGTCCTGATTATTCCTGTCGGGATGATGAGCTTCTGCTTACAGCAGACTGCCAGTACGGTCAGGGAAACGTCAGCACCGCAGAAAGCAGGAATATAGCGGTTATTGACCATCATCAGGGCAATCCGGTTTCATCGCTCTCCGAGATACGCCCCTCACTCGGAAGCTGCTCCACACTGGTCTGGAAGCTTATGAAGGACGAAGGTTTTGACTTTTCCGAGGACCGTGCATTAAGCACAGCACTCTACTATGGACTCATGACCGATACCGGTAATTTTGCCGAGCTCCATCACCCGCTTGACCGTGACATGCAGGATGCGCTTTCCATTGATAAAACGCTTATTACTCTTTTCTGCAATTCAAACATATCGCTTCCCGAAATGGTCATCGCAGGTAATGCTCTTGTCAATTACAGTTACCTGGACAAACACGACTGCGGGCTTATAGAAGCGGCACCGTGTGACCCCAACATTCTCGGCTTTGTCAGTGACCTGGCTCTTCAGGTTGACAAATTCAATATCTGTGTTGTCTATAATGAGGTGCCCGGTGGTTATAAGCTTTCGGTCAGAAGCTGTATCAAGGACGTCAGAGCCAATGAATTTGCTGTATTTCTTACCGATGTTATAGGCTCGGGCGGTGGGCACACAGATAAGGCCGGCGGATTTATCAGCAAGTCCAAATATGAATCGGAATATCCCGACTTACCGATTAACCTTTACTTCACTGACAGAATCAACTACTACTTTGATAACAGTGAAATAATCTATGCCGAGACGTATAACCTTGATACCTCAGATATGAAAAATTATGTCAAGCTTGAGCTGAAATCAGGCTACACCAATCCGCTTGATTTTTTGGAAAAAGGGGACCGTATTGTCATCAGAACTCTTGAAGGTGACATGGAGCAGACCGTCACAGACGATTTTTATATCAACATCGGAGTCAAAGGTGAAGTCTGGCCCATAAAGAAAACAAAGTTTGAAAAAAGCTACAGATACAGTGATGAGCCTTATGCTCTCGACACCGAATACCTCCCTACCGTTCACTGTGAGCGTACCGGGGAAGTGATTGAGCTTATTAAGTATGCAAAAAGCTGCTACGCACTCGGTGGTTCCCGCATTTTAGCCAAACCGCTTGACAGGATAGTTAAAATCTATACTGCCTGGGATCATGAGCACTACTATCTCGGACGTCCCGGAGATTACCTGGCTTGCAGAGTTGATGACTGTCACGATATATATATTATTCAGAAGGATATTTTTATTAAAACATACAAGGAAGCTGAACATAAATAGTTGTGAGAGCTTCATTTATATCATGTTTACGGCGTCATAAAGTCCATTGTTTTTCTTACAAGCAAGCTTGACGAAAAATAACGTTCATTTGACGCCTGTATCATATCATTTTTAAAGGAGAAAAACTATGAGTCTTGAAAATGTAAAATATGACGCATTTATCAGCTATCGTCACTGTGAGCTTGACAAATTCAATGCCATGACCATCCATCGCAAGCTTGAAAACTTCAAGCTTCCCAAATCACTGTACGGCAAAACTAACGGCAAAACAAAAATTGAGCGTGTTTTCCGCGATCAGGATGAGCTTCCGCTTGCCAGCAATCTGAGCGATCCTATTGAAGAGGCTCTGCGAAACTCCGAATTTCTGATTGTAATATGTACTCCGCGCCTGCCCGAATCACAGTGGTGCGCCAAGGAAATAGAGACGTTCATCCAGCTGCACGGCAGAGATCATGTACTTGCTGTTCTTGCCGAAGGTGAACCCGAACAGTCATTTCCCGAGCAGCTCAGATTCGTAAATAAAGTCACCATTGATGAATTTGGCAACGAAAAAGAGGAAAAGGTTGAAGTTGAACCGCTTGCTGCCGATACCAGAGGAACCGACCGTAAATCAATAAAAAAACAGATAGACAATGCCATCATCAGGCTCGCTGCACCTATTTTCAACCTCAACTATGATGATTTGAAGCAGCGCCACAAGGAACAGCGCACAAAAAAAATCATTACCGTAGCCTCGATAATTGCCGCAGTGTTCTTTGTTTTTGCAATGGTCTGCATGGGACTTGCCCTCCGTATCAACTCACAGAAGAATACTATCGAGGACCAGTATGCCGAAATCGAGGCTAAAAATATTGAAATTGAAGCCAACAGCCAGAAAATATCTTCTCAATACGCTGAGATTTTAAGTCAAAACGAAGAGATTATCAAAAAGAATGCCGAAATAACCGCACAAAGCGAAGAAATTTCACGGCAGAGCGATGAAATCAGCAAACAGTATCGTGCCGAGCAGCTGCTTTATGCCGAGACTATGGCAGACGTTTCAATTCAGCTCCTTACCAACGGTCAAAAGAAGGATGCTATCTATGCGCTTAGAAATGCCATGCCTGATACCACCGATTCATCCGATAAACCATACAGCGTTGCAGCCGAAAAAGCACTGACTGATGTTCTGGGAATCTATAACCGTGATTGTACGATGACACCCGATTTTAAATATGAGCTTCTGTCTACACCCAGGATAATATCGGTTGCACCAAACGGCAGTCTCCTTGCAGCCATAGATTCATCGTCATATTTCTATGTTTTTAATACAACCACAGGAAAAGAGATTTCACGTTTCCGGTTATCTGATGGCTATGACCCGGATAATATTGACTGGATTTCAGATACTACCTGCATTTATCACGCGAATGACGGTATCCATGCCTTTACTGTTTCCAAAGGCAAAGATGTACTTATCGGCGGCACAGATTTAGAGGTCAACGACTACGTTATTTCCCATGATTTGGCCAAAATCTATGTTTATGAATATGATTGTACCGACTGCTGTTCATATGTTGATGTCTACTCTACTGAAGATGATTACAAAAGAATCGACCGTATGGCAGTTAATGATGGTGCAACAAGCCGTTATGACCGTGTTTCAAGAAAAATGGAAATAAGTGAATCCGATACTCAGCTTTATATTCTGTCCAGACCTGCTTTTGAAATCAGCTATAATTATGAAAACTATTTACTCACTGTTATCAATTTACCTGAGAAAAGCGGTTTTTATGAGGAACTCAGTTTTCAGAGCTTAGGTGATTCATATATCACTGATAATGCCTTATACTTCACAACAACCAATTCCACGGATATAGGCAAATCATATAATACGGTAGTCCATTCAATTGACGTCATAACCGGTGAAAAGAAGTGGGAAAAAGAATTTGTCAATTCTTATCTTAAAAATATTTCGTATGGTAAATCAGGCCAAACCGAAGAGCTTATTATTGATGGTGTAAGTCAGATGGAAGTCATAAATGCCGAAACCGGTGAATCGATTATGCCGATTATATATGACGATGAATTATGCAGAGGGTATATTATTCCGTCAAAGGGTTCGTTCACACGTCTGATGATTACAGATACGGGCAGCATTATGAGATTCGTTTCCGAAACAAATCAGCTGTATGACGAAACCTACAACTACTACAAATACATCCCTGCCGAACATCTAAATGACTGTGTCTATAATGCCGGCAGATTCTACTTCTGCTACAATAACGAAAGCTATATTGCCGGCTTTAGTCTGACAGATAACAATTTGCGCTCCCCTAAAGAGATTGTCGATGCTTCCGATTACGTCGATTATGCATACTTCCGATATGTTTTTTCATACGACCATAGATATGCTCTTATAACATGCTCTTCCGAATCCGGATACAAGCATACTTTTTATGATTTGAAGAATGAAGAAATTCTCTGCACGGTCGAAGATCGAAATGGGTCCGCCGGCATATTATTCGACACGCCGGATAAATTCTTCACTTATTCACCGAGTTACTGTCTATACAGTTCATCAGGTGAATTGCTTAATTCTGTTGAACCCTATACGGATCTTCCACTGTCTGCAAACATTGTATCAAACAATGGTAAATATATCATCTGCAGCAACATCTCAACAGGGGATTCCAAACGTGAACACAAAGTTTACTCATCAACGAACGCAGAATTTCTCTTCACCGTTACAACCGAGAAGAGTATAAACACAATTCTTTCCGATGATGTTGCCGACAGATTATTCCTGATCGGTAACAACACTGTCATGGCATACAGCTTCTCCGATGCATCAAAGCCCGTTGCCTCAACCGACATTGATTTAAACTATATCTACAAGTGCATCATGACAAGTGATGGAAAATATCTTCTCTTCAATAAAATGAACAATGATATTGATGTTTACGATGCTGCTACGCTCAGCTTAATAAAAACGCTCTACTGCAGTAAATCAACCCTGTCAAATGCAGTCTACCTGAAAGGAACAGATGAATATCTTCTCACCGCAGCCAACGGTTACAACTGTATTCTTGATAAGAATCTTGAATGTAAAAAGATTATTTATGACTGCGTGGGCTACAATGCCGCAAACAACAGCTATATCACAAATTCCGGTCAAAACTTCATCGGCTATATCGAAAATATAAGCTATGAAAGCCTTATTAAAAAAGCCGATCAGGAGCTTGACGGTTATGAGCCTTCTGATTTCATAAAGGATAAATTCCATATTGAGTAACCGTTTCAGAACTAAACAAAAAAATGGTTCGTTCAGACATAAGTCCGGACGAACCATTTTTCATATTCAAAATCAGTATAACGGTTCAAGACCGTGCAACACAGAATACTAATTTATTCTGCTGCGTTTACGGTGCTTATAACTGCGCAGCACAGAATATTGTTCTATCCCGTTCTGTTTACGGCGCCTATAACTGTGAAACACAGAGTACTCTTCTATCCCGTTCTGTTTACGGCACCTATAACTGTGAAACACAGAGTACTGTTCTATCCCGTTTTGTTTTCGACGCCTATAACTGTAAAGGTTGTACTTTATTCGGGAAGACATGCGGGAATCCTCGTTATTTCTATTGCTGAGGTAATTCACTCATTAATAAATTCCAGCTTCTCGTCTCTGTCGGTAAATCTGAATCCCACCGGATTATTTCCGCACCAGATGATTCCAAATTTACAGTCAGGGTGGTTCTCCATTTTTTTAAACATTTTTTTCACTCTGTCCGCCGGTCGCTCTGTCGTCAGCCCTTCCTTCGCAAAGTATTGCCTCATCAGTCTGTACAGTATTCTTCTGTGTACATCACCGTTAAAAGCCGGATATTCGGTCAGTATTCTGCATTTCAGCATAGTCTCATCGTCATCAAAAGAAAAATTACAAAAATGCGGATACTTTCCGGTGTCAACAAAGCCAAATTTTTGATGCAGGCCAATCGATTTCGTATTTGAAGCGCTTACGGAAGCCATAATGTATTCTACCGATTCGTAGCTTTTCACAAGTTGAAAAGCCTCTTTGTACATAGCTGAAGCTATTCCTCTGTGTCTGTATTTATTTGCCGCATGTACATCGCATATATACCATTCCGAATCATCGTCAGGATTTCTGAGCATCCTCATAAATCCAACTATTTCATCATGATAAAATGCCGATATTTCAAACCATTTCACAGCGTATTCATATTCAAATGCCGTAAAGCAGGTTCGTACACGCTCGGCAGCATCATCTGTCATCTTCCACACGTTCTCCGAATAGAAACGCCCGAGTCTTTCCCAATATTCATCAGAAATATTCCTGTACGAATCGACAACCTCAACTCTGATATCCATCTAACCCTCCGCTGAAGCATTTAGTTTTGCTGCCATTCACAAACCACTCAAATCCAATATCTGTCCATTTTTTGACTATTGTTCTCTGAAACCGTCAAATTACTTCATCTGACATTTTTTATCGCTACCGTTCTGCAAAACCGTCAAATTACTTCATCTGACATTTTCTCAACCGCTACCGTATATCTGTCCTTAGGAACCGCGCATGTCTTTCCGGCGCAGGTCTCCTCAAGAACACCTGTAGCAGCATTCCATCTGATTTCAGTAACCTTATAGTCGCCGTTCTCATAAGCGTATCCGTCACCGTCATCATCATAAAGCACGGCAGATGCATCCTTTTCGGCAAAAACTTTGTATAGGATTTCCTGTCCGCTTTCTGCGGCAGAATCTCCGGGCAAGCACACCGGTATAACAGCCCCTTCCTTTACAAACAGAGGAATTCTGTCTATTTCAGCATCTGCTTCAACAGTAATACCCCCCGCATACTTTTTACCGGTATAATAATCAAACCAATCACAGCCGGCAGGTAAATAAACCTTTCTCGATTTAGAGATGTTTTCAAGCCTTCTGCTGTTTTTTTCATAATACATGGGCTCAGTCACCGGGCAGACCATAAGACTTTCACCGAACATGTACTGATCATTAATATCCCATACATTTTTGTCATTCGGGAAATCAAATGTCAGGAAACGTATCATGGATTTATTCTCCAGCCATACCATTCCCGCCTGAGAATAAATGTATGGAAGCAGTGAATAACGAAGTCTGTTTGCCTTCTTCAGTGCCTCATAGAAAATATCTCCATCCTCACCAAAATTCCACATTTCACGTCTGCAGTCTGTTCCGTGTACTCTGAAAACCGGCAAAAATGCTCCCCACTGGTACCATCTCGTAAACAGTTCACGGTAGCCCATATCTTCGGACGTTTCATCATACGCACCGTCCCAGTACCAGAAGTTTCCTCTCTTTACGAAAAACGCTCCTATATCAATTGACCAGTATGGCAGACCCGATGCCGAAAAATTCAGACCTGCAGGAATCTGCTTTTTAAGCGTTTTCCATGATGCGCCTATATCTCCGGACCAGCAGATAACTCCGTATCTCTGTTGTCCGATATAAGCGCTTCTTGTGAGGTTGCAGACACGCTTGGCACGTATTTCGGGATAATCGTCCATATCACTTCTGTTGCTGTAAAATCCTCTCTGCCCCTCGTAAATTCCCTGCGCATGAAATAATGAAAACGAGTTAAGCATTTCCGCAGAAAGATGCATTCCCACCTCGCTGACATATTCATTGTACAGCTTTGCGGGTTCAACCCTTTCCATATGGCTCCACTCCGGAGTAAACGGTTCACTGCTGTCGCACCACCATGCGTCTGTCCCTCCCGGAACCAGATCTTCGCAGAGCTGCTTCCAGTATATCCGTCTGGCTTCCGCATCAAGTGCATTATATACGCCACAGCCCGGAAGCAGCAGACCCTTTTCCTTAAATTCCGTATTATTTGCGGTTCCGTCACCCGAATTCGGCCACACCGAAATCATAAAATGAATATTCTCCGAATGAAGCCTGTCTGTCATCCGGCGATAATTGCCAAATCTTGTTTTATCAAGAGTCTTCTGACCCCACTGGTTATCACCCCATGACAGCCAGTCAAGAACCATACAGTCAAGACCAAAGCCCAGTTTTCTGGTCTTTTCTGCAACGTCCAGTATTTCATCCTCTGTTTCATATCTTTCCTGTGACTGAACAAAACCGAAAGACCAACGCGGCAACATAACGGCTTTTCCCGTCAGCGTCCTGTAACCCGCAATTACTCCGTCCATACTGCCCGAAGCAATAAAATAATAATCAATTCTACTGTCCGATTCACAATAAATATAAGGCTCATCGTCCGAATCGTTAAAAATTGCCGGACTGTAGGTATTCGACAAAATACCGTAGTTTTTTGTCGAAACGAGCATCGGAACCGCTATCTTTCTGTTGCCCTGATGCAGATAAACCGTCTTCCCTCTGAGTGAAGCGTAGCCTTCTTCATGCTGTCCGAGGCCATATAAGGCCTCATCACCGAATTCAACATACAGACGGGTATGATACGCAAAACCATCCGAAACAAGCCTCGCGTTCCGTACCACATCCTTGGCCCCGTCTGCAGTCTGAACCTTGTCTATTTCCTGCTTTTCATCTGAAAGCTTTTTCTTCTCATATCTTTCGAGATTCTTACTTTCATATTCGCGCTCCTTAAACAGAACATCTCCCAAACTGTTAATAAATGAATACGAACCGGTTTCTTTATCTATTCTCATTACAAGCTTTAATGTCTTCAATTCAACACAGTCGCCGTTGACCGAAAATGTCCACTCTGCCAAGCTGTTATTATTCACAATTCCGGGCGAAAGCTTATCCCTAAAATCCTCTTCAGTCGTATATTCAACATGAAGGATTTCCTCCGTTACAGGTGTAATTCTGTGAGTACCGTGTTCCGAATAAAGATAAAGAGCGTTTCCTTTTCTCTCTGATTTTGTAATGGTTCTTGATTTCTGTTTAAAAGCAGTTAACATAGTTTACCCTCTTTTTTTATAGTCCTGTTTTATTTCAGCATCCCAATCGGCAAGCGCCTCCTCGCGGCATGCCATGTTGCATGCACGATATTTTGAAACCGCCTTGCCAAGAGCTTCAAAATTTACGGCCGTTCCTTTTGAATCGCATTTATATCTGACCGATCTGTCTGCCCTGATTCCGATATTTTCCGCAGCACTGATAGCATCCATATTGGCTCCGAGGAAGAGAAATTCCCAATCGTCCTTCTTCTGCTTCTGAGATACAAGCTTCTTTATCTCCGAATACGAATATTCTCTGCTGGCATTTTCCATGCCATCTGTCGTGATAATAAAAAGCGTCTTCTCAGGTCTTTCGTCCTCATCCAGCTTTCTCTGGAGCTTCTCAATGTGGTGTACCGATGTTCCGATGGCATCAAGAAGTGCAGTACTGCCTCCGACATAATAATCCCTGTCGGTAAGCTTCTCTACATCGTCAATGTCAACTCTGTCATGCAGGAACTCAATATCATTGTCGAAAAGGACTGTTGAAATAATAGCCTCTCCTTTTTCCTTTTTCTGACGCACAAGCATAGAATTGAAGCCGCCGATAGTGTCATTCTCCAGTCCGCTCATCGAACCACTCTTGTCCAAAATAAATACGATTTCTGTTAAATTCTTTTTCATATCAGTATCCTCCTGTGAATTTGTTCACGGTTACTATTCACAGTCGGGTAACTGCGAAAGTAACCGTTCATGACATCTGCTGACGAATCATTAACCGATTCTCCAACGCTGCCATGTATAATGATTTTTCGTTTCAGCGAACCTTGTGTTCATCTGATGAGGATACTATATCATATTCAAAATTATAACCTGTCGCCGTAAAAGCGACAATGTAATAAATTGCTTATCAGACTGTGGCGGCTTGACAAAGCACATGAATATGCTGAAAAGCTGCGAAGCAGTCAGAGCATATGAATGCGTTTTGTCAGGCTGTGAAAAGTAAATGCTAACCTGCACCAGCATAGATCATTCAATAATGCAGGGGAGTCCGTGGTTCTCCAGTGCAATGCTAAGCTCAATCATGTCATAAACTTTGTTTTCAATAAAAAAAGAAAAAATAATATCGGACTTGTCACACGGGGAAAGCGCATACCCTGCACGTGCCAGCAGATCCTTTGTTTCATCCAGATTCAAACCCAGTCCCACACACAGACATAATGCGGTAATCTTTTTTGGATGATAGTTTTCATCATTTTTAATTTTTGAAAAAAGCTTTCTGTCTACAATACTTTTTTTCCAGACGTCCTCGTTTTTCATACCCTTTGCAGAAATCAAATAAAAAAGATACTGCTGAAAACTATCCGCAATATGCTCCATTCTTTCTCGAAGTGCCTCTGCGTTGTAATCACCGTTTTCGTCAAATGCTTCAAGCTGCGGCATTTCATCGGCAACTTCTTCCGTTTCACGCAGTTCAGGATTAGCACATTCAGTATTTATTCTTTCGCAACTTATAAGCTCCGACCTGTCACATTTCGGGTTGATGCGTTCAGAGTTTGCACATTCCGAAACCATACGCTCCGAATTTTTACGTTCGGATTTTACTCCTTCCGTTTTTATACGCTCCGAATTAATACATTCCGGATTGATTCGTTCAGATTTTTCACGTTCCGTTTTTGCCAAATTTGGACTTGATTCAGCCGTATAACTGTTTTGATTCGTTACTTTCTTCTGTCCGAATATTTTCTCTCTGATTTTGCTGCCAAACGATTGAGGCGAATCTGCTGTGCTGCCACTTGCATGAGATCTGTCGCTTTTGGGGGCTGAATCCGAAGTATCGTTTTTCTTTTCCTCACGACCTCTTTCCTTCATAGCAAAGGAAACACCTATCTTCTGTATTCCACTGATTTCCGACTTGGCGAAGGATGCACCGGGGGGCAATGTTCCACTGATTTCCGACTTGGCAAAGGATGCACCGGGGGGCAATGTTCCACTGAATTCTGCCTTGGCGAAGGATGCAGCGTGGGTCTGCGCACTGTCATTTCTCCGTTCATCCCGCTCTCTGATTTCACGTAAATCACAATATTCCGCATATTCAGCTTCAGCGACATAGTGACTGTCAATGTACGCCTCTATTTCCAAATGAAAATCAGTGCTTATTCTCGTGGATTCATCATCAAATATAACAAGATAAACCTCCATATCGCAGGTCGTCAGGAATGAATTAATCTCATCAACCGCTATCCTCATTCCCTCTTCCTTGGGATAACCGAATGAACCGGTTGAAATCAGTGGAAATGCCACAGAGCTGAATCCATGGCCTTCTGCCAGCTTCAGGCTTTTTCTGTAACAGCTCCGAAGCTTGTCCTTTTCTCCCGATTTACCGTCATGATAAACAGGACTGACTGCATGAATAATATGCCTTGCCGGCAGTCCAAATCCCGGAGTTATAAAAACATTGCCTTCATCTACGGTGCCGATTTTCCTGCGTTCAGCAATCAGTCTTTCATAACCCGCAGCCGTATATACAGCCCTGTCACATCCGTCCGACACACACGGATATCTGTTTGCCGTGTTGATGATTGCATCAACATCCATTTTAGTAATATCATTTCTGACAATCCTTAATGCCATATGTTTTTACCTCTCCCTCGCATTCTGCAGTACGTAGTAACACAACAAAGACAAGAAAAAGTGCCGCCCAACTTATGACTCAAGTCACAAGAATACGGCGGCACAATTATTCAACTGATTTATCTATTGAACGATATAAGGAATTACTGACCCATCTGCTTTGCAACTTCAGCAGCAAAATCTTCGTTCTTCTTCTCAAGACCTTCACCGGTCTCGTAACGTGCGAAACGCTTAACCTTGATATCGCAGCCTGCTTCCTTTGCAACTGAAGCAATATACTTTGCAACGTTGATATCCTGATCCTTAACATAAATCTGATCAACAAGACAAATCTCCTTCATTTCCTTCTGAAGACGTCCGATAAGCATCTTGTCAATGATGTTTTCAGGCTTGTTAGCATTAGCGGGATCGTTCATAGCCTGCTCCTTGAGAATCATCTTCTCATGCTCAAGGAAATCAGCCGGAACTTCGCTCTGGTCAACATACTTGGGATTAAGTGCTGCAATCTGCATAGCAATATTCTTTGCGCACTCTTCTGTCTTCTCGTTTAAAGGAGCCTCCATCTCAACAAGGATAGCGTACTTGCCGCCCATGTGAATGTATGAAGTAATGAAACCGTTCTGAGCCTCAAACTTAACAAAACGTCTGATGTTCATGTTCTCACCGATAACAGCAATCTGAGAGCTGAGCTCTTCCTTCACGGTCTTTGAAGTATCAAGTGCCCAAGGCTCAGCAAGGAATGCATCAATATCTGCTGCGCTTGTTGAAGCAGCCTGCTTTACAACATCAGCAACGAAGCTTCTGAACTTCTCATTCTTTGCAACGAAGTCTGTCTCTGCGTTTACTTCAACAACAGCTCCAACCTTCTTGTCATCTGTAACATATGTATCACAAACACCTTCTGCTGCAATACGGCTTGCCTTCTTCTCAGCTGCTGCAAGTCCCTTCTTTCTTAAGAACTCGATAGCTGCATCAAAGTCCCCGTTTGTCTCTGAAAGTGCCTTCTTACAATCCATCATGCCTGCTCCGGTCATTTCTCTTAACTGCTTAACCATAGCTGCTGTAATCTCTGCCATTGTTATATCCTCCTGATATTCTATTCTGTTTGTCCGGACAATTCCGGTATCTGATTAAATGACACAGACAGACTGTTTATACGCGGTCTGTCTGTATTAAAAAATATGTTTCGTAAACGTATTACAGTAGTAAGTAACTAAAGCTTGTATTAAGCCTCTGTTGTCTCTTCAACAGCCTCAGCCTCTGCCTCATCAGCAGAAACAGCGTCAGCACCCTGATTTGCCTCGATAACCGCATCAGCCATCTTTGCAACGATAAGCTTTACAGCACGGATAGCATCATCATTTCCGGGGATAACATAATCAAGTTCCTCAGGATCACAGTTTGTATCAGCGATACCAACAAGGGGAATTCCAAGTGCATGAGCTTCCTGTACGCAGATTCTCTCCTTCTTGGGATCTACAACGAAAATACAGTCAGGGATTCCGCCCATCTCCTTGATACCTGAAAGGTTCTTCTCAAGCTTCTCCCATTCTTTCTTAATATTGATAACTTCCTTCTTGGGAAGTACGTCGAATGTTCCGTCCTCAGCCATCTTCTCGATTGCCTTAAGTCTTGCAATTCTTGTCTTGATTGTCTTGAAGTTTGTGAGCATACCGCCGAGCCATCTCTCGTTAATGTAGTACATGCCGCAACGCTCTGCCTCTGACTTGATGGCATCCTGAGCCTGCTTCTTTGTTCCTACGAAAAGAACCTTTCCTCCGTTGGCTACGATATCCTTGATTGCATAGTATGCATCGTCAACCTTACCTACTGACTTCTGAAGGTCAATAATGTAGATACCGTTTCTCTCGGTATAGATGTACTCTGCCATCTTAGGGTTCCAACGTCTGGTCTGATGACCAAAGTGAACACCTGCTTCAAGTAACTGCTTCATTGAAATAACGCTCATTTTCTTTTCCTCCATTTGGTTAGCTTCCACCGCTGACTTCATGCGACAGTCGTCTGACTGCACCGTGCACAGTGCGGTGTGTATTAATATAGTATTGTGACCCGGTTCGGGCATAAAACACCCATAGACCGCACAACCTTGTAAACTATAACACAGTTTTTGTCAATATGCAAGATAAATTTTTATTTTGTTTATCACCTGATAATCGTCTCTGTGAGCATCGTCCCGGTGAACATCGTTCCACAGAACTTTGAAACCCAGACAGTATTATTTTCGTCACAGTTGCAATTCACAGTCCGGTCAAAACACATGAATGTACTTATTGGTCATTTGTAAGATTACCGTCACCCGCAATATCAATAAACTCACCCAGATATTTAGGCTCCGGCTTAATCATACAGTAGAAAACATCCTTGTATCTGGCCAGGAACTCACGTATATCACGTTTCCGCTGACCGGAATACCCACGAAGATCGGCCGAAATGCCGTAAGCTTCTATTCCAAGCTTCTCGGCAATATAAATCGCACGGTAAAGATGATAGCCCTGTGACACAATGACCATTTTCTTTACTCCAAAGACTTCTTTTGCACGGTACATACTCTCATATGTTGAAAAACCTGCATGATCCATGAAAACGTCCTCAGAAGGTACTCCTGCTGCCATAGCTTTCGCTTTCATTACATTTACTTCATCATAATCCTTCGAGCCGTGATCACCGGTCATCAGAATTTTCGGTGCCACACCGGCTTTCCATGCGTCTATTCCCACCGAAAGCCTGTCCTCCAGCATATGACTCGGTACACCGTCCTCCTTAACCAGACAACCCAATACCATGATACAATCTGCACCATTTATCTCACCGGCATTCTCAATTGTGGTAATTTTCCCGTCACTGTTTGATTTTACAATCGCATTTAGCATTACAGCCGTAACGATAGCCACCAAGCATATAATCAGTAAAACAGCAAATAATTTAAACATCCTTTTTTTCACATTTATTGCTCCCGAGAAATTTTTCAGACTGCGTCATTCTATAAAATGTTCAGATTGTGTCATTCTGCAAGAAAGCATGTCGCTTGTGACATGCTGCGCCGCTTTTGCGTCGCGTTAGCGACAAAATACCGCTGCAAAAGCGTGCGCATCCTCGCGGAGCGTTTTTTACTTTATAGGACGCAATTTCTATAAAGTAAAAAATATCAGCATGTTTCTTCCCATACAGTAATCTGTCAGATTAGACATAAACCGATAAAAATCACTGGGTTGATGCCATGCTTATATAGCTGCAATTTCTCTCTGAATATACTTCATTTCAGCGTCCGTGTCAAATTGCAGTAAAGCATTTTGTCCCAAATAGTTTTATTCGACTATGAATGCGTTTGGGGCAGACGGTGAATAGTAACCCCCAATAGACACTATTCACCATCTGGCCAAATAACCAAATTTTTCTAATTTTTTTAAAATTGTGCTTGACAAATCGTTTTTCTGCACATATAATAGCAAAGGTAACAGCGCACGGGATCTTAGCTCAGCTGGGAGAGCATCTGCCTTACAAGCAGAGGGTCATAGGTTCGAGCCCTATAGGTCCCATTCGGTAACACAATTTAATATGGCGAGATAGCTCAGTTGGCCAGAGCATGCGGTTCATACCCGCAGTGTCGAGGGTTCGAATCCCCCTCTCGCTACAAAGAAAACGCAGAATGAATTTTCATTCTGCGTTTTTTTCAAATTATCTTAATTTTATCTGTTTTCGCAATTTCCCTGAACCATTTCACTGCTTTCTGTGTTTTCCCAATCTTTCTAAGCTTTTCTTCCGTTCTCTCTGAGGTCAGCCTACAAAACAGCCCATTCCCATGAATCACTTTTTTCTTCCGTTCTCTCTGAAGTCAGCCTACAACTAATCTTTTCTCCTGCTCTCTTTGAAATCAGCCTTCAAACAGTTCATTCCCATGAATCTTTATTTTACTCCCTGGATGTCCAAAACGCATTCATAGTCAGTTGATAATACCCGCAAATCCTGATGCAGGCTTCATTCTTGCATAATTATCAACCGACTGTGAATGGTAATCATGAATCACTTCATTTCTTTCTGAATTCTCTCAAACAGCTTCTGCGTTTCTATAGTCAGCGAATGCGGAACTGTCTCGCTCTCGAGAAGTCCGGCTTTTATGCATCGGATAGCTTCGCGCACCTCATGTTCAAACCCGTTGTGTGTCTCACTGTCAATAAATTCAACAGTCTCCTGTCCCTCAACATATAAATATGCCTTATCCGCATAATGTGAATTCGGTACGATAATTCTTCCATGTTCTCCGTGAATGCAGAGTCGCTCATCCGGTCTGTTTAAAAGAGTTGACCAGAGTGACGCAAGGACTCCGTTTTTATAGAAAAGTGAAAGATGATCCTGCGCGTCAACACCTGTCGGAGCTTTTACCGCATGAATCTGTATATCTTCAATGTCATTTCCCAGCATATACGTAGTCAGATCGTAGGAATAAACCGTCAGATCATAGCATACGCCCCCGCCGAGCTTCGGATTCCAGAATCTGTTGTTGTCGTTTCTCTCCGAATAAAAACCGATTGACATATCACCAAACACAGGCTTTCCTATCAAACCCGCGTCAAGCCACTCTTTCGCTTTGCGCACCGCAGGCAGGAATCTGCTCCACATAGCCTCCATAATAAACAGCTTTTTCTCTGCCGCAAGAGCAAATATTTCCTCCGCCTGGGCTACCGACACTGTCATTGATTTTTCGCACAGAATCGGAATATTGTGCTTCAGTGCCAGCATGCACATATCGTAGTGTGACTCCATGGTGGTCGCCACGTAAACGCAGTCCGGCTTCTCCTGCACAAGCATTTCTTCATAACTGCCATATGCCCTCGCCAATCCGTTTGCCTTTGCAAAAGCCTGAGCCCTTTCCAGTGACCTGCTCGAAACCGCTGTCACTTCCGCATCATCAACATAAGTCACCGCATCACAAAACTTCACGGCTATCTGTGCCGCCCCCATAACTGCAAATCTGAACATAATTCATCCTCCGCCAAATCAAATTCTTTAATAATCACATCTTTGAAAACTGCAATACCTCTGTAGCACATGAAATATACGTCATATGAAAGGTCAGGATATGATTTTCTCTCTTCACAGTTATCATACAATTATTTTTTCAAAAAATAAATGTATATTATTGTAAATTCCGTGAACAGTAACTCTTCAGGCGGTAAATCATCCCTTCCGCTTGCGCAGATACCGATTCTATGGTATGATTACATCATCAAAAATGATTTATATTCTAAAAATGACACTCGGGGAGGTGATTACATGGGACTGCTCGAATCAGGCGAGATGTATCTCGAAACAATTCTTATTCTCACGTCTCGCAAAGCTGAAGTCAGATCAATTGACATTAGTGAAGAAATGGGCTTTTCAAAGCCCAGTGTAAGCCGTGCCGTCGGCATATTAAAAAACGAAGGCTACATTCTTGTGGATAAGGCAGGCTTCATTTCTCTCACCGAATTCGGCAGACAGACTGCAGAAAAAATATATGAAAGGCACAAGGTTATCACGGAATTTCTGTATTATATCGGTGTTGCCGAAGATACAGCTGAAAAAGATGCCTGCAAAATAGAACATGACATCAGTGACGAGACACTAAATGCCATAAAGAACCATCTTACAAGCATCAAATCTTTGCAATGACACTACGTCTATTGCTTTATCAGTATCAGTTTTGTTTCAAATTCATCCGCTTTCAGTCCTCTGTCCTCGGCCACAAGCTCAACCTCACCCCTGACATTGTACAGCTCGTCGGCTCGTTTGTAGTCCTTGGCCGGATAGAGACTTCCGCCAAATTTTGTACCGGTCGGAATCAGATACGGGTCAATGTTTCCCAGGAAGTAATCCCTGTAATCTCTGTACTTGGTTCCACATACACAATCCGCAAATATCCAGCCATACGGAGCCAGGTAAACACAGGCCCAGTCATGATATATATTTTCGCTGCCTTCAGCGTTCTCTAATGACTCACATTTTCCGGGCTTAATCAAAAACTCATTCTTTTCATTTTCGAAATCCGGATACATACCTCCCTGCCATCTTGCCGGAATATGAGCCATTCTGCACAACGCAATAAACTCAATGTTTCTGTCAAATTCACCATTCCCGTTTACATAGCCTGCGCTTCCGCCCGCAACGGTCTTTTCTTCACCATTCACGGATTCATTACAGTTTTTGTACACTTTCTCAAATTCATCGGATGTGCAAAAATCATATATCAGCTTCAGCTTTGTACCATTTTTTTCACTGTCGAAATCTGTTCCTCCCTGAACCATTATTTCATTTAATACTTTCCTTCTCACTTCCGTAAATTCAAAATATCTTTCCGAACATAAATCCATAATGCCGACAGCATCACGGGCCAGAACGGTATATGACTCACATCCGCAATGTTCTCCTGCCGAATAAGCTTCAAGCTGTTCCTTCGGAAATCCTTTCTGCTTTGCATTATCTGCCAGCTCCATATTGGGCGCGATATACTTCATTTCATTTGTAAATGCCATTTCTATATAAAATGTTCTGTTCTTTTCCAGCTTTTCATCAAAAAAAGCCGATCTCTGAGGATAATCTTCTACCGATACAATTCTGAATACCGGATCAAAGTCACATATCTGACCCTCCTTCAGTTGTTCTGCATTCAACGGAACCGGCAGATGCACCCTGACTATCCCCGGCTTAAACACTGAATCCTTTATCTTCAGTTCAAGTCCAAAATTAACGTCAGTTGCAATACTGCCTTCCTTTATTAATCTGTTAACTGCTTTTGTGTTCATTGTTATATCCGCTGTTTTCGGACTCATCCCTTCTGCGTTATTCACGCGATTTACAATATTATATTTTTGTCTGTCAACTTTAAAAATATATCCGTCTTTCTTCTCCCAAAACCGCTCTGCTTCGCAACCTGCGGCCTGTTTATACGGTTAATGAGCAGCCCGAACATAAAGTCTGCTTTCATTCAGACTCGAGCAAACATCATAGTGTGTCGTTCGTCACAAAAACCGAGCAAATGTCATCGTGTGTCGTTCGTCACGAACCCCGAGCAAATGTCATCGTGTCGTTCGTCACAAAAACCAAGCAAATATCATCGTGTGTCGTTCGTCACAAATTAAGTATTTTGTCCGAACTTCTCAGCCTGTCATAAATATTCGCAAACCTGTAAATAAACTCTCGGCTTACATATATTTATGACAGACTGTGAACAGTAACGTTATACCATTTTCATCAGTCTATGTCAAACCGCGTCACTTTACTGCATGTACAGGTTGCTATTCGCGTTACTATTCGCACAAATAAAGCCGTTTCCGTCATAAAACGGATAAGTCACTGATTTTGTGGCGCGCTTTATGAATTTTTTTGTCCGTATGGCGAATAGTAACAGCAATAATTGACTACATATTGATTTATTTTTTCTTGATTTCCTGACGGAAATGAAGTTTAATATAGATGTGAACAGTTTTTATATAGTTCACAGTACGGATGAAGTATGGATTTATCTCTGTCTGCCTTACAGACAGCCGCTGATTCCGGCTATCACGTTTTTTGGAGATATATCATGGGTTTTCAATTTTTAAAAATTCCAAAGGAAGACCGTTCAACGTTCTATCAGGACAAATATGATTTTTTCAAAAAAGTTAACCTTTGGGCCGTTATCATTTGTTGCGTCGGTGAAACAGCTTTCTTTTTTACCGACTGTCAGATTAACAATCATTTTGCGACCGAAACTCTGCTGCCGCGTTTTCTGATACTTATTCCGCTTGCTGTTTTCATTTTTTTATACAAGCGGATAAAGAGTTATAAAATAATGGTTCCGCTGTCTTACCTTATGATGCACGCCTGCATGTGGTGCACGATTTGGGCCATCTCTTTTCTTGATGACAAATCACATGCTCAGGAAGGTTTCATTATCATGCACCTGATGTTCATCGGAGTAGGTATATGTGCCCCGATACGAATGCATATTATTTTCCACTCCTTCCTCATCATAAATATCGCAGCATCCTACCCGATAAACCATTATGACAGGATTGAACTGATGCTTACGCTCGCACTTCCGTGTGTTCTCGGAACCATGGTGTTTGTATATGTTTTTGAAAAGGTTTTTGCAGTGCAGCAGGAGACTCAGAAACAGTTAGAATTTCTTTCCGTTCACGACCAGCTGACCGGTGTCTACAACAGAACCAAGATTAAAGACATCTGCAAACCGGATTCGAACGAACTCATCTTTGATAAATGCGGAGTCATTCTTTTTGATTTGGACTTTTTTAAAAATATAAATGACAGCTATGGTCACGATGCCGGCGACAAAGTTCTTGAATCGCTCAGCAACAAGGTTCTGACATGTATTCGTGATGACGATTACTGCATCCGGTGGGGCGGAGAAGAGTTTCTCGTGCTTGTCCCGAATCAGGAACTTGTACTCGTCAAGGAAATCGCAGAACGTATTCGCCTCCGTATTGAAAAAAGCGAAGATTTCGTTCAGCCGATTACTATTTCGGCAGGTGTCACTATTTATTCACAGGGAGATTATCATGATGCTGTCATCTGTGCAGATAAAGCCCTTTATTTTGCGAAGGACAGCGGCAGAAATATGACTATAGCCTATGAAGATATGTAACAATTTATTATATTAAAAGCAACAGCCCCACATTATGTGAGGCTGTTTTTTTACCTTTTGTACTTTGCGTTCTTTTGCTACCTTAACTTTCTGTGTTTTTCCCGGTTTCTTTGTTTCCGTTGTTTTCTTTGCTTTCTTTGCTTTCTTTGTTTTCTTTGCTTTCTTTGCTTTCTTTGCTCTCTTTGGCTTTCTTAACTTTCCTTGTTTTTCCCCGGTTTCTTTGTTCCCGTGTCATTTATACGCTTCATTTTGGGGACGCCGCAACTGTTAATAGGATTTACTGACAAGTTTCATTTCATCGTGTCATCTGTCGATTCCCGGTTCCTATTCACAGTCTGTTCAAAACACTTTCATCAGCCTGTAAGCAAAGACATTCAGACTTTCGTTTTTTCCTTCAGTATTCCCAGAAGTCCTGCCACTTTGATTTCTTCCATTCCCTCAAGGTCTATCATAAGTGCATACTCATCGGACATGTACAAATAGAGATAACCGTTATGAAGCTTGTATTCGGTAATCTGCGGGTAAATAAACTCAGTCAGCGAAGCAATTCCCGACATTGTCATGAACTCCTCATAGAACTTAAATACAGCTGTCTTTTTTGCCGACACCACAAACTGACGTGAGAGCGCATCACGTTTCTTTTCACCGGCAGAATACATCATGTAAAGCACTACTACTCCTACCGCTATTGTAAACAGTGCAAGTACCGTATTTCCGCGGCCCGCCGCATACCACACAATGAGTGCATATAAACACACAGAAATAATATATCTTACTATGTTTTTGAGCCAGGTGTTATATCTGACAAACTCCGCTATCAGCTTCGAATCGTATACGGTCTCAACTTCAAGAACAGGCTCTCCCGGTTCAATTGCACCCGATTTACGCGCATCCCTGAACTCTGACATTTTGTTCGAAATATTGGTTGCCTTTTCCTTGTCCTTCTTTTTCTTTATTCTGTTTCCGATGATTAATCCTGCAAACAGCAGAACAATACCGCCCAATACACAGAAAATAATCGTCCATGTTTTTTTGACCTCAGCATCATACTCCTCGCGGGTCATGATTCTTGTAAAATGGACACGGCTTACGACGTCCTCCAGAAATTCTTCATTTATTCCGTGACCGCCGGCTTCATTGTTCATACTGAATTCAACCAGAATAGCATTGAAAAAAGTTCCTATCATCAATTCTTCATTTTCTTCATATCTCATGTTCAGTTTAAAAAATTTGCCCTGTTCATGTCTGAAAATGTCACATTCCGCTTCTACATTATTCTGCTGAACCTGTGAAAGCGAATATTCCTTCAGTTTTTCATCATCCCACTTCATCGTGTCAAACACATCGAGCGTGTTATTATCCTGTTTGTAATGGAAATAAACCAACTGCTTTGTACTGATACTGCCTATTGCAGCCACCACGTTTCTGCTTTCAAAATCCTTTTTTGCATTCTCTACGTTTTTTATTCCAAGCTTTGCCCAGTCTTCACTGCTGTCGGAAGTGCTCTTTGTGATAACCACCATATCGTCCGATGCGGTAAACTGCATATACTGCATTTTAAAATCATACACACGGTCTTCGGCATGTATCTCAATTCCTCCCAAGCCCGAAACCAAAACAAGAACCATAATCAATAACGCTGTAACTCTTCTTTTCAAAACCTTGTACCTTCCTATTCTTTCTCTTCGATATCTTTCGGATATCTGATGTTTTATATAGCTGATTCAGCTGTATGCCCTTCAGTCCGCCGACATATTTTTCATCAGCTGTCTGCCGCTCCGGCCCCGGGACAGCTGCAATGTTTTCCAACCACTGTCTGCCGCTCCGGCCCCGGGGCAGCTGCAATGTTTTCCAACTTCCGTCTGCAACTCTGAGCCGGCTGCAATGCCTTTAATGCAGTTTTTGCAGGCATCCTTTCAGTATTGTCATAATCGTATTTATTATGCTGCTTCCGTCGCTTTTTTTCAGACGGTTTATTGTATCCAGCTCCGAAGACGGCAGCTTTGCTTTTTCGACATACTTAATAAGCTTATCCCATTCAAACGAACTGATCCAGTCGCGAAGCGCATCCTCACCCGAAGCTTCCGTTACCTTTGAAGGCACCCTGATGCTTCCCGATGTACCCGTACTATATTCAATTTCAGCATTTGCAACCGATTTTTCATCATCATATAATCCGATGGATATATCGCCTGAAAGAATACCTGCGCCATCACATTCAGCCTTAAGCACCATATCCCTATAGGTACTCTGCTGAGTAAATCTGTAAAGATCCAAAATAAGCGTTCCGTCTATTTCGCCCCGACGAAGCTTTTTCAGGTTAATCTTTTCAAAATTTATTCTGCAACGCTCGGCATCTCCGTTGGAACTGTCATTAACCGAAAAAGCTCCCGTGTATTCGTTACCATGATAGGTTCCCTTTGCATTGGCACTTAAACCTTCCATTCGTCCCGAAACCAGTGTTTTTTCGACTGCGATCCCTTCAAATCCAAAATTTCCGTCATTTAATGCATATTTGTAACCGAATGTTTTTTCACACTCATCATCCCTGATTTTAACGGTAAATGCGCAGATGTCACCATTTGGCATAATGGAAGCCTCAATTCGAACAGAAATATCGTTTTTAGGATAGTTCTGCATTTTTTCAATCACTGAATCAATATAATCCTGAATTGTGACCATGGCATATTCGTCAAGACCGCATTCATCGATAAACCGGTTTACAACCTTTCGTACAATGTCACTGTTTCTGGTGTACAAAAGTGCCTCAGTAAGCAGGTTAAATGTCTGATCGGTGTCCATATCCATAGTCACATTCGTGCAGTCCGTTGTCACGCCCGATACATGAATTGACTTTTCTTCGAACATCTTAGATTCCGGAAGCTCCTCAAATACAATATCAAAAAGTCCCTCCGTGAAATCCTTTAACTCTTTTTCGGTAGGCATGGCGGATTTCAGATGACCGATTTTACGTATTTTTTCACTCAGAGTCTCTCCGCTGACATAGTCAGCAAGTGAAATTCCGGCACTTTTGTCGGATAAAATCGGCAGTCCCAGGTAAAACTTCGCATTGGCTAAATCTGCCACCGAAGCCGCTTCAAGCAGCTCATACCCGTTCATATCCGCCGTAGCATTGAATGCTCCCATCCGGTCCTTCAGACTAACATCAAATTCAACTTCTCCATTTTCAAGCCACGATAAATCTGTCCCGTTTTTCTCTTTCAGCTTTTCAAGGAATGCAGATGCCTCATCGGAAATATCAAATTCCGAGTCAAAGCTGTATTTAAAGTCTACAGGATCGAAATCATCCAGAAAATCATCGTACCAGTCAAATACACGTTCAGCTTCCGTTTCGAAGTTCTCCCGCTGAACACTTTTGTAATATGCATCATCGGAAAGGAATGATTTTTTTAATTTGTTTCTGAGGGACGGTGATACCAGCACTGCGCAAAAACAGATAACCGCTACGGATATAACCGCCAGAAGGATAACCAGCCCCATCGGTGTCTTTTTGAGCAGCTTTGCATCCTCTTTGTCACTTGCCGATGTATCTGTTTTTTCGGTCACCGAAGGATAATATATATCCTCCTCTATGCCTTTCTCGTAGGCTTCTCTTTTTGCATCCTCATCTGATACCGCAGTACTCACAACCGGTAATGTCTCTGTCTGCTCATATTCTTTCTTTTTCTTCCCGGCTTGTGAGGCTTCCTTTATTTCCTGCTTTCTGTCTTTATCTGCAGATTCCGCCTTTTTATCTGCACCTTTTTTTGTTTCTTTTTTCTTATCGTCAGACTTTTTGTCGTCTGATTTTTTGTTCCCGTTTTTCTTTTCGGCACGTTTATTTGTTTCGGGCTTTTTTGAATCTGTCTTTTTCTCCGCCAGCATTAACGCTGCTTCGGGAACAGGATGTCCGCATTTTTTACATTTAACGGCTCCGTCAGGCAGCTCCTGCCCACATTCTTCACAAAACATATAGTCTCCTTTCATCCTGCAATTGCATCAGGTGATTTGTTAGTTTCTATCCACAGTCGGATAACTATGTAGACTGTGAACAGTAACATTATATAAGCATTGCCATGGTTATTATATCCGTTTTTTTAATCAGTTTCAAGTAAAATAACCCCCCGCCTGTTTTCAAAAAAATCCATTGCTTTTTAGCCTTTTTGCAGATATAATTTTTGTAGTGGTTTTTCGCCGTTTTTCCGGCCATACCACCATATGAAACTTATTATTTGGAAAGGAATTATGAAATGAAGTACGGTTTTTTTGATGACAGTAATCGCGAATACTGTATTACAACACCTGAGACTCCCCTGCCCTGGATAAACTACCTTGGAAATGACGGTTTCTTCGGACTTATTTCGAACACCGCAGGCGGATACTGCTTCTATCGTGACGCAAAGCTTCGTCGAATCACAAGATATCGTTACAATGACGTTCCGAACGATATCGGCGGAAGACTTTATTACATCAAAGACGGAAGCACAGTATGGAGTCCCGCCTACCGTCCGGCCGAGACAGCCCTTGACAGCTATGAATGCCGTCACGGTATGGGCTATACCAAATTCAACAGTTCCAAAAACGGAGTAAATGCCAGACTTACATTCTTTGTTCCTCTCGGAGATGCCTGCGAGCTTCACAGACTTGAGCTTTCCAACACATCTGCTGAAACGAAGGAACTCACTGTTTTCAGTGGTATTGAATGGTGTCTCTGGAATGCCGTTGACGACTCTCAGAACTATCAGCGAAATCTGAGTATCGGAGAACTTGAGGTTATCGGAAGCACTATTTATCACAAGACCGAATTCCGTGAAAGACGTAACCACTATTCGTTCTTTACGATAAACACAAAGGTTGACGGTTTTGATACCGACCGTGATGTTTTCCTTGGTGCAAGACGCGCCTGGAACAATCCCGTTGCGGTTGAAAACGGCAAGAGCGGTAACACGGTTGCAAGCGGATGGTATCCTATTGCAAGCCATTCAATCAAGGTTACTCTCGCTCCCGGTGAATCCAGGTCATTTGTATTCCAGCTTGGATATATCGAAGTTCCCAACGATCAGAAATGGGAATCAAAGGGCATCATAAATAAAAAGCCCGCAGAAGCCCTTATCGCAAAATACAATTCGGATGAGGCTTTTGATGCCGCATTTAAGGCTCTCCATGATTACTGGGACAAGCTGCTTTCAATTTACCATGTTGAAAGCTCCGACGAGAAGGTTAACCGCATGGTTAATATCTGGCATCAGTATCAGGTTATGGTCACCTTCAACATGAGCCGTTCAGCCAGCTACTGGGAGACCGGTATCGGACGTGGAATGGGCTTCCGTGATTCATGTCAGGATCTTCTCGGTTTCATGCACCTCATTCCCGAGCGTGCACGTGACAGAATTATCGACATCGCGTCAATTCAGTTTGAAAACGGTTCCACCTACCACCAGTATCAGCCGCTTACCAAGCGAGGCAATGCGGATATCGGAGGCGGCTTCAACGACGATCCTCTCTGGCTCGTTGCATGTACCGCTGCTTATCTCCGTGAGACCGGCGATGCCACCATTCTCGACCATCCTACACCCTTCAACAATGTTGAAGGAAGTGAGAAGCCTCTTATGGAGCATCTCCGCAGAAGTATCAACTTTACCATCAATAACAAGGGTCCTCACGGTATTCCGCTCATCGGACGTGCCGACTGGAACGACTGCCTGAACCTCAACTGTTTCTCAAGCGAGCCCGGCGAAAGCTTCCAGACCTTCGGACCTTCTGAAGGACCTGTTGCCGAATCTGTTTTCATTGCCGGTATGTTTGTTAAATACGGTCAGGAGTATGCTGATATCTGTGAACACTACGGTTCAAAGGAAGAGGCCGCTTCTATCCGTGCCGAGGTTAAAAAGGTAAAGAAAGCAACCGAAGAATTCGGTTGGGACGGCGAATGGTTCATTCGTGCATATGATGCTTACGGTCACAAGGTCGGAAGTGACGAATGTGAGGAAGGAAAGATTTTCATTGAGCCTCAGGGCTTCTGCACCATGGCCGGAATCGGTGGCAAAGAGTACGGCGACAAAGCTCTCAATTCAGTATACAAGTATCTTGTAAATGATTACGGTGTTGAAATTCTTGCTCCCTGCTACACCACATATCACCTCGAGCTTGGTGAAATTTCATCTTATCCGCCCGGATACAAGGAAAACGGTGCTATTTTCACGCACAACAATCCCTGGGTTTCAATTGCCGCTACTACAGTAGGTGATGCTGACAAGGCATTTGATATCTACCGCAGAAGCTGCCCTGCATTCCTTGAAGATGTCAGCGAGATTCACAGAACAGAACCTTACGTTTACAGCCAGATGATTGCAGGACGTGCCGCAGTTCACTATGGTGAAGCAAAGAACTCTTTCCTGACCGGTACCGCTGCCTGGGTTGTAGTTGATATCACACAGGCCATCCTCGGTGTACAGCCTACTCTTGACGGACTCAGCATCAAACCCTGTGTTCCGGAGCATTTGAATGATTATCGTGTAACACGTATATATCGTGGTGCCACCTACAACATCCATGTTACAAAGGACACTTCCAAGAAGGGACTGTACGTGGACGGAACTGCCGTTGAGGGAAATCTCATTCCCATGACTGCAGGAAAGACTACTTATGAGGTTGAATACTACTTATAATGTTTGCGGCGTCCAAAGTATTGACGCCTGTTGAATAACGTTTTCTATTCACAGTCTGATAAACGCATTTTCAATGTTTTTCAGCTAATAGACACAGTTTACTATTAATCAAGAAAGCATGTCGCTTGCGACATGCTTTCCTGATTAACCGCGGCGCATTCCTGCTCTCTTTCTGAGAAGCGGATCAAGAATCTTCTTTCTGATTCTCAAATTCTTCGGAGTAACCTCCAGAAGCTCATCATCATCGATAAACTCAAGTGCCTGCTCAAGACTTAAAATCTTGGGCGGTGTAAGTCTCAGAGCTTCATCTGAGCTTGATGAACGGGTATTTGTCATCTGCTTACGTTTACATACATTCAGCTCAATATCCTCGCCCTTTCCGCTCTGTCCTACTACCATTCCGGCATATACCTGCTCACCTGCACCGATAAACAGTGTACCACGCTCCTGCGCATTGAAAAGACCGTATGTAACAGTCTCTCCGCCTTCAAATGCAATCAGTCTTCCCTGCTTACGGAACTCAATATCTCCCTTGTAAGGACCATAATCGTCAAAAAGTGTATTCAGAATACCGTTTCCCTTTGTGTCGGTCATGAACTCACCGCGATATCCTATCAGACCACGTGCCGGAATAGAGAACTCAAGCCTTGTATATCCGCCCGACGCGGTAGACATACCGAGAAGCTCTCCTTTTCTTCCGCTGAGTTTTTCAATAACGGTTCCGGCAAACTCTTCGGGAACATCAACAATCGCACGTTCCATGGGTTCGAGCTTTTCACCGTTCTCACCGGTTCTGAAAATAACCTGCGCCTTACTTACAGCGAACTCATATCCTTCACGGCGCATAGTTTCGATAAGTATTGAAAGATGCAGCTCACCACGTCCCGAAACCTTAAATGCCTCGGTGGTATCTGTCTCCTCTACGCGAAGGCTGACATCTGTATTTAACTCTCTGAAAAGTCTCTCACGTAAGTGTCTCGATGTAACCCACTTACCTTCCTTGCCTGCAAGCGGTGAATCATTTACTACAAAGTTCATTGAAAGTGTAGGCTCTGAAATCTTTTGGAAAGGAATCGGTGCCACATTCGTAGGATCGCACAATGTATCACCGATATGAATATCCTCAATACCTGATACACAAACGATAGAGCCTATTCCTGCCTCCTGAATATCAACTTTTTTCAGACCGTCATATTCATACAGCTTGCTGATTTTAACCTTCTTCTGCTTGCTCGAATCATGATAGTTCACCATTACAACATCCTGTCCGACTCTGATTTTACCGTTATCAACCTTTCCTACACCGATACGTCCCACATATTCATTGTAATCTATGCAGCTGACAAGCATCTGCGTACCTGCCTCGGGATCGCCCTCAGGTGCTGGAATATAGTCAAGAATTGTCTCGAACAGGGGCTCCATGTTCTGAGGAGTATCTCCCAGTTCGCATATAGCTATGCCTGATTTTGCGGACGCAAATACAAACGGACATTCAAGCTGATCGTCACTTGCATCAAGTTCAATAAAGAGTTCAAGTACCTCATCGATAACTCTCTTGGGATCTGCTTCAGGTCTGTCGATTTTATTAATACAGCAGATAACCGGAAGATTAAGCTCAAGTGCCTTCTTCAATACAAACTTTGTCTGAGGCATGGGGCCTTCAAAAGCATCAACAACGAGAATAACTCCGTTTACCATTTTCAAAACACGTTCAACCTCGCCGCCAAAGTCCGCATGGCCGGGAGTATCTATGATATTAATCTTTATTCCCTTATAATTTACTGCGGTATTTTTTGAAAGAATTGTAATTCCTCTCTCCTTCTCAAGGTCGTTTGAATCCATTACTCTGTCTTCAACAACCTGATTTGAACGGAATATACCGCTCTGACGCAGCAGTGCGTCAACAAGTGTTGTTTTACCATGATCTACGTGGGCTATTATTGCAATGTTTCTGATGTCCTCGCGTTTCATACTTTACTCTCCTTATATATTGATGACGTAAGTGTCAAAAAAACTTTGCCACTCACCATCGATACATGCTTCACACAGCTTTTTCAGCCGGCGTTGTCTGTCCGTAACTCATTCAAAAGCCTGCCTGTCAGACATTCAATCGCGGTCTCACCCGTATATGCCACATCCTGCTGACTCCTGTTGAGAGCAACTTCTTTACACAACGTTGACTATTTTACCACATTACCGAAAAATGGCAAGTATTTATTTTATAAGTTGCCGTTCACGGGTTACTATTCTCCGTCTGGCAAAAAAACATTCATAAAGCGCGCCACAAAATCAGTGGCTGCTAAGCAGTCAGTATCTGTTTAACCGCATTAGAAAAAAAATGTGTGTGGGGTCAGCCTCCATCACATAGCCTGTATAAGAATTACTTTACAGCCGGGCTTGTAGTAATTTTCATTTGACTATGTGGTGAATAGTTACTATTCACAGTTGGGTGATAATGAACACAAGCCTGAAGCTTGCTTCAAGGCTTGCGTGTATTATCACCCAACTATGGAGGCTGGACAAAACACATGAAATAAGCTTTCAGCTGCGTAGCAGGCAGGGCTTATGAATGTGTTTCGGACAGACTGTGAATAGTAACGGTGAATAATAGCTTTAAAATACATTTGTCACAAGCCAGGGAATACCATATGTAATAATACACATGATAACTGTCGCCATTACAAGTCCAAGCAGAATAGCCGGGAATGCTTTTTTCGTCTTGATATTGAGCATGGAGGCCACAAGCGCTCCTGTCCATGCCCCTGTACCCGGTAACGGAATACCTACAAAAATAACAAGCCCCCAAAACTCATATTTTTTAATTTTATCACTTTTCCCCATCGATTTTTTCTCAAGCTTTTCCACAAGCGGTCTGAACAGCTTTGTCTGCTTCAGCTTGTTGAATATGGGCGTTATCAGCCACAGAATAAAGGGAACCGGAATAGCATTTCCGATTATGCATATCACTATAGCCTCAAACAGCGGAATTCCGGCTGCTGCCGCAAAAATAAGTCCGCCTCTCAGTTCCACTATCGGAACCATTGATATAATAAATGCAATAAGTTCCTTCGGAACACCGTTAAGAAGTGATGAAAAAAAGTTTGTTATAGATTCAGCCATAATTATCTCCGTTCAATGATTAATACAACTACAGAACACAGGTCGTTACTGTTCATAATCTGCCCAGCCCCGCAACTCATCCGCAGTTATCGGACACGGTCTGCCCAAAATCGCAACTCATTCGCAGTTATTATCCTCGGTCTGCCCAACTCCACAACTCATCCGCGGTTATCGGACACGGTCTGCCCAAACCATTCATTGTGAAATCCATTTCAAAAAAAACTCTCAAGTCTTCCTCAGACCTGAGAGTCAAATACTGTGTGTGACAAGATTCGAACTCGCGACCTTCTGGTCCGTAGCCAGACGCTCTATCCAGCTGAGCTACACACACATTTCGTCTTTCAACGACCGAAAGACATTGTATCACGGGCATATTGATTTGTCAAGCATTTTTCATAAAACTGACAACATATATTTTTCGAAGAATTTACCTACTTATTCTTCTTAAGCGGACCGCTTCTGTACTGGGAATTTCCCGGTGCATTGTTGAAATAATTGGATGATGCACTTTCATCACGTCCGTCCTTCTGCACCGTATGGTCATATGCAGAGAAAGCATCATGATTCGAGCTGTTGTTTCCGTTCGAGGCATTCTGATATCCATTGTTCGGATATCCGTTTGCTCCGTTCTGTCTGCCGTTGTTTCCGTATGCCGAATTCTGAGCACCGTTGTTCGGATAAGCTCCGTTATTCCGGTAACCGTTATTTCCATACGCTCCGTTGCCGTTCCTGCCAGAATAAGTATTTCCGTTGTAGCCGTTATTTCCGTTCATTCCGCCGTTCTGACCGTTATATCCGTTATTGTATCCGGTTCTGTAACCGTTCGGGTTAGGTCTGTTATTCGTATTTCTGTTATTTCCGGCCGAATATGGATTCTGATTGTTTCTTTTTCTCGAATCCGAAAACAGCTCATCCATTTTGATTCCCATTTTCTCGGCACCACGCCCGATTTCTTTTCCCAGATTAGCCGCAGCCTTACCTATGTTCTCACCCATCTGGGCAGCCGTTTTTCCGAAGCTCTCGCCTCTTTGCGATGCCGCATTCTGTGGATGATTATCACATCCCGCAAAGGTCTTTGTATAGATGTTCTTGTTTGACTTGTCACCATACACATTCCTGCCCGATTTATCGGTACCCAGAAGCTTCTGTTCGTCACGCTTCGTTACCGCAAGCTTTACAATGCTGGCCCCCGCTCCGACTGTAAGAACACCTGCTGCCATGGCGACAACACCAAGTCCGCCGATTCCTTCGGTCCCCGCACCTATCAGCGGAGCCCTGGCAAGACCCACATTAACCGCAAGGGCAATAGAAGCCACAAGGGTTCCTATTGCCACACCGGTTTTCTTAAAAAAATCAGAAATTTTTCCCATTACCTATCAACCTTTAAGTTCCAGGAGCTTCTGCTTAAGCTCACCCTCAATTCTTCCAAGTTCAACCTCAGCGGCTGCTCTCTTCTGTTTTCCGTCAGACTGAATCTTCATAACCTCATCAAGAGTAGAGATAAGGTTCTCATTCGTAGTCTTAAGTGTCTCAATATCAACAACCGAACGTTCTGCTTCCTTGGCGGTTTCGATTGTAGCCATCTTCAGAGCCTCTGAGTTCTTCTTAAGCAGCTCGTTTGTCATATTGGTAACAGCCGACTGTGCTGCTGTAGCCTGTCTGCCGTGCTCGATACCGAGTGCCAGAACCATCTGTGACTTCCAAAGAGGAATTGTGTTTACGATTGAAGACTGAATCTTCTCAACCATAAGTGTATCATTGTTCTGAAGGAGACGAGTCTGAGGACCCATCTGAATAGAAATCATTCTGGTAAGCTCAAGGTCATGAATCTTTTTCTCAAAACGGTCGCACAGATTTGCAAAATCGTTGTATGCCTGAGCATCCTCCTGAGCCCCTGTCTGCTCAGCCTTCTTTTTCAGATTTGCGAGGTCGTTCTCTCTGACATACTTAAGCCGCTTCTTACCAGCAATGATATACATTGTCAATTCCTTGTAATACTTCATGTTCAGCTCATACATCTGATCGAATGTTGCAATATCCTTCATCAGAGTAATCTGATGCTGCTCGAGCTGTTCAACAATCTTGTCAACATTAACTTCAGCCTTTGCATAGCTGGCCTTCATGGATTCAATATCGTTCTTCTTTTTCTGGAACCATCCGGCTATACCCTTCTTTTCAGGCTCGTTCATGGTCTTCAGTTCAACAACCAGTGAAGAAAGGGTCTCACCGATTTCACCGAGATCCTTTGTCTTTACACTGTTGAGTGCTGTCTCAGAGAAATTAGCGATGTGCTGCTGAGCAGCCGATCCGTATGTCATTACCTGATTTGAGTCAGAAATATCAATCTTTTCTGCAAAATCATCAACAATCTTTTTCTCTTCCTCAGAAAGCATGTCCTCAGATATTTCTACTGCATTTGCATCCTTTTCAGCCTCGGCCTGTTTTGCTGTCTCATTGGGGTCAAGTGTCAGCGAAGGTGCTTCAGGTGCCTTTTCTGCGGCAGATACAGAAGGTGCTGCGGGAGCCTGTGCTGCAAGAGGCTCTGCTGCGGGTGCATTGGGTTCAAGTGTTAATGTAAGTGTTTCGTCGTTCATTGTCTTCTCCCTTCAAATCAGATTATAACTGTAATTTTGTTACTTCATCATCTTTTAAACCTTCCGAGGCAAACATTCCTTCCATTACTTTTATGTCGGAAGAAATATCAAGTGCCTCATCGGCATAAAGTGCATCCAGCTGTTTGTCAAAGGCTGCAAGTGCCGTGTCCATCATTTCCTCGACCTTGCCCTTTGTGCCGTCGATATTCATACCCGAAATGCCTGCTTCATCCATTCTGTCATAGGCATTCAACAGTTTTAGTGTGGTAGGAAGATAATAATTGAAAAATCTTCTGACCTGCTTCTTTTTTTCGGGATGCTCGACTACGTAATTCACGATTTTTGTCGTAACTTCTTCAAGATGAACAATCTGAGAAGATACCTTTTCGTCTTCGATAGCATCGTCCAGACGTTTCATTTCGGATATGGCCCGTTCTTCCTCATCAAGCATTGAATCAATGGCCTGATCTCCGGTTCTCGGTCTCTTCTTCACATCATCTCTGATTTTTGTTTCCTTTTTATCTTCTTTTTTCTCTTTTTCCCTGTTCTCCTTCTTTTCCTCATCAGAGCCGCTCACTGCTTTCTGTTCTTCCTCTTCGACGACTTCCTTTGTCTCCTTCGGCCAGAACATCTTACTGATCCAGAAGGTTCCGAGGGAAGCAAGTGAAAGCATGGCATAATGTACTCCCGAATTCAGTGGGAATATAAGGGACCAAGCAACCCAAAGAGCTGCAACCAGATAAATCGGTCCGACCTTACTCCAGGGATTTTTTTTCTTCTTGTTACTCATTTATTCTCTCCGTGTCTGAATATTATAATCACGTCTTCAAAAGCACTGACGTCTATTGATACACGCGTTCATCTGCACTTTTTCATCATCACGTTTATTCTATCGCAAAAATAACATTTTCGCAACATAAAAAAAGTGTAATAAACAATCTCTATTTTGCTACTTGTGAATAGAAACGTTCACTGAGCATGTATTTTGTCATTGAGTTCATTTAAATACATCCATCTGTCCATTTTGTCGTTAAGCTGCTGTTCTTTTGCCTCTTTTTCCTTCATCAGTTCGTTCAGCTTCGAATACTCCGAACTTGCTTCATTGATTGCTGTTTCAAGCGCTGCAAGCTCATTTTCAATATTTTCAATATCCTGCTCTATCGTATCAAATTCCTTCTGTTCGCTGTAAGTAAATTTCAGCTTCTGCGGAGCCTTCCATGAAGCACGCTTGTCCGCATCGTTTTCTTTACGATTCGGCTCATCAGAAGATGATCCACGTCCGGTGTCACCTGTTTTTACCTCTATGTTCTCCTGCTTTTCAAGCTCTTTTTCACGATAATCGGTATAATTGCCTTCCACCTGGCTGACAACACCGTTCCCACGGAACACAAATATTCTGTTTACAAGCTTGTCCAGAAAATATCTGTCGTGCGAAACGGCTATTACAATACCTTCAAAGAATTTCAGATAATCCTCCAGAATGGTAAGCGTCATTATATCAAGATCATTCGTAGGCTCATCCAGAATCAGGATATTGGGCGCTGTCATCAGTATCTTCAGCAGGTACAGCCGCCTCTTTTCTCCGCCACTCAGTCTGCCAATCTGTGAATACTGCCGGTTACCGTTGAAAAGGAACTTCTCACACATCTTCGAGGCAGTAATAACGCCTTCTCTGGTACTGACTGATTCTGCCGTATCACGAATATAGTCAATCACCTTCTGTTCCGGATTCATAAACTCACATTCCTGTGAAAAGCAGCCGTACTTAACGGTTATGCCCATTTCAACCTTTCCGCTGTCAGGCTGCACTTCTCCCGTAAGCATTTTTATCAGGGTTGATTTTCCGCACCCGTTCGGTCCGATTATTCCGATTCTGTCATTCTGAAGGAATATATAGGAAAAGTCCTTCAAAAGAATTTTTTCACCATATGATTTGCAAAGCTTATCCGCTTCAATCGTCTTTTTGCCCAAACGTGAAAAGGCCGAAAACATCTCTATGTTCTCTGTAATCTCCGGAATATCTCTGTCTCTGAGAGCTTCAAATCTGCTGATATGCGCCTTCTGCTTCGTCGTTCTTGCCCGGGCGCCGCGCATCATCCATGCCAGCTCGCTTCTGAAAAGACTTTTCGCCTTTCGCTCTCCTGCCAGCTCCATCTGTTCACGTTCCGCCTTTAAAGCCACAAACTCCGAATAATTTGCCTGATAGCTGAAAAGCTTTCCCTTGTCTATTTCGAAAATTTTATTTGTGACCTCATCCAGAAAATATCTGTCATGAGTAATGCATATGAACGCTCCCCTGAATTTTTTCAGTTTTTCCTCAAGCCATTCCGTCATTTCCGAATCAAGATGGTTGGTCGGCTCATCCAGTACAAGAACATCCGCATCCGTCAAAAGTGTTCTGATAAGTGATGCTCTTTTTCTCTGTCCGCCCGATAAAATCTGAGGCGACACTGATGTATCTTCTATTCCCAGCCTGACGAGCATTGCCGCGGCTTCACCCGCAAGATTACGATATTCGGTATCGCTTTTCTTGTCTTTTATAACATTCTCAAGAATACTTAATGCATTGTCAAAATCCGGCGTTTGCGGAAGATATGCTATTTTCAGCCCGTTTCTGGTGATAATCGTCCCTTCGTCCGCCTTTTCAACTCCTGCAATAATTTTAAGCAGTGTCGATTTTCCGGTTCCGTTCACGCCAATAAGTCCAACCTTGTCACCCTCGTTTATTCCAAAGCTTATTCCCGCAAAAAGATCTTTTGTTCCATACGACTTGCCGATATTCTCAGCAACTATAAGATTAGCCGAAGCCATAACCGCTCCTTTCCGGTTGTTGTTCACAGTCCGTGCAAAACCCATTCATAAAATATAACAAAAATGTTGAAAAATATCAAGTTTTCTGATATGCAGGTTTGCTTCAGGTGTTACAATTGCTACTATTCACTTCCTGGTCCCATTCATAAACCTCGCCTGCTGCGAATAATTCCTTCACAAAGTCAATGATATTCGCAATCTGCTTCGCTGCTTGCTCATATAAATGAGGCAGAGAGTACTTAGCACCTAAAGACAGTTGGTACTCCTGCGCATTTATAAAAACGCAACTTAGGTATCACAATCCAGCAAGAAAGAATGTCGCCTGCGACATTCTGCGCCGCTTTTGCATCGCGTCAGGGACATATTACCGCTGCAACAGCGTGCGCATCCTCGCGGGGCGGCTTTTACTTTATAGGACGTAATTTCCTATAAAGTAAAAAAACGATTCGTAAAAAATTCCGAATCGTTTTTAGAACTTCCCTGTAAAATTTTCAGGATAAAATATACACTATAGTACCCTTTTGATTTTCTGTCGACTCGACCCGAGTCGCTATATCGTTACTACATCATTATTATTTATATCGTCGTTACATCTTACTATATCACTACTATATTGTTTCAATTCGAATTGTATTTGTATTACCCGATTTTCCGGTCACTGCACCGCCTGTAATAATGACAGTGTCCCCTTCATTCAGATTCAGCGTCTCCTGAGCAATCTGCTTCGATCTGTAAAACAGAACTTCAACCGAAGGAAGCACTTCACACATAACAGGCGTCACGCCCCATGATAAAGCAAGCTTTCTCCATGATCTCTCATTTACGCAGAGACCGATAATACTTACAGGTGTTCTGAATCTTGAAACCATACGAGCCGTCATTCCCGAAATTGAGCTGACAACAATTGCCTTTGCATCAAGATCCATTGACATAGCGCATACCGAATGCGAAACGGCATCCATGCTGTTATTAATCCTGAATTCGTTGGCATAAAATCTCTTTTTGTAATGAATAGCTTCTTCAGTTTTTTCAACGATACGTGACATTGTTTCAACGGTAAGCACAGGATATTTACCTGCCGCAGTCTCGCCTGAGAGCATAACAGCGCTGGTTCCGTCATAAACCGCATTAGCTACGTCTGAAATTTCGGCTCTCGTCGGTCTGGGATTGGTAATCATTGACTCAAGCATTTCTGTCGCGGTAATAACACGCTTACCAAGCATTCTGCATTTGGTAATCAGCATTTTCTGTATTGACGGTAAATCCTCAAAAGGAACCTCAACGCCCATGTCACCTCTGGCAATCATAATGCCTTCACATTCATTACAGATTTCTTCGATATTTGCAACACCCGAACCGTTTTCAATCTTGGCAATCAGAGAAATATTGTCTCCGCCGTTTGCCTCAAGGAATGTTTTTACATCAATAAGGTCCTGTTTACATGATACAAACGAACAAGCCACATAATCAATATCCTGCTCGATACCAAACAAAAGATCCGACTTATCCTTATCACTGAGATATGTCATCTTAAGAACTTTACCCGGGAAGCTCATGCTCTTTCTGTCAGAAATAACTCCTCCCGAAATAACTGTACAGTTAATCCTGTCACCGCTAACATTTTTGACCTCAAAGATTAAAAGACCGTTATTAACCAGAATCCTGTCTCCCGGCTTCATTTCCTTTGCAAGTCCGGCATAGCTGACAGAAACAATAGATGAATCTCCTTCTACTTCCTTTGTTGTAAATGTAAAATCGTCCCCGTCCTTCAGAGTTTCTTTACCGTTTTTGAAAACACCGATTCTATATTCCGGTCCCTTTGTATCAAGCATGATGGCAATCGGAAGACCAAGCTTTTCACGAACTTTTTTTATCATACGGATGCGCTCGCCATGTTCTTCATGTGAACCGTGTGAAAAATTAAGTCGTGCCACATTCATACCGGCAAGCATCATCTGTTCCAAAATGCCTTCATCTGTGCAGGCAGGACCAACAGTACATATCATTTTCGTTTTTCTCATAAAAAAATCCACCTTTCCGGCAAAAAGGTGGATACAATACAAAATGTATTTTATTAAGAATCAACATTATCTCTGTAAACCGGATTTACATTTGCCATACACCGGTTAATGATAACTTTGCTGACTTCTGACATTAATGTGCGGCACTTATTGCTTTTCACGATATATACATGACCGTGTACCTTTCGGATTTTCTTACAACCAAATGCAATAATCTTTCCCAACCGCTTGTTGCCGAATATGACAGCTTTCTTGTCGTTATTTATCCGCAGTCTGTCCAAAACGCATTCATAAGCCCTGACTGATACGCAGTCAGCCACTGCTTCGCAGCTGAAAGCTTGTCTCATGTGTTTTGTACGACCTGCATAGTCGTATAATAATATCCGCAATCCGAGAGCAGGCTCTCAGCTTGGATTATATTTATCTGACTGTGAATAGTAACTTCCTGTCGACTCTATGGCATAAATAGAATAAATAATTACGCTCACATTTACAGTGATTCCATAATTCTATGACAGACTCCACCTCTTATGCCTGTAACGATTATATCGAAAAAAACGACGATGTCAACATATTTAGGCATAAAAAAACGTTTCAAAAGCTGATTCTGCGATTTGCACAATTCATTTCACAATATCCGGTAAAAATTGTAAAAAAAGTAGAATCAATACTATATATAGTAGAAACTGTTTGTTAAAAGTTTGATATTGGCGACATGTTTCGCCGAAATAACATCGCGTTAGTGACAATTTCCGCTGAAAAGCTTGCTCATCCACGCGGAGCGTTTTTTTCACCGGATATATCCCATTAAGTAAAAGAACTGCTCAAAGAGTAGAAAATGAAGCTCCTGCCGCCAGATACCCGGTTTTGAAGAGTCGGTGTTTATCAGCATCGGAAGATTCAGAGCCATTCAGCAGCTTCAATACGTCATCTCCCGAACAGTGATTAAAATACAGATTTTCAACGCCAAGTGCCAAAACCGTATCAATTGTGTGACGCGCTACATCGTCTGTCGCTTCTTTTAAATGAATTCCGCCAAAAACATATTTTATGGGAAGATTAAAAAAAATACTGATTTTTGATAATATATTTGCAATTCCTATATGACTGCATCCCACAACTACATTAAGTGCGTTATTTCCCCTGATAACAAGACAAACCTCATTTTCAAAAAGGTCATGCAAATATGAACCGTCGGCTTCTTCGTAAATAAACCTTGACGGCACATTCTCAAAACTATTATTCCGGCTGAAACAGCTCATAATAAATATATTCTCGCTCAGGGCAGTGAATTCGCCACAAGTAATATGCTTTATTTCATGCTGTTCCAGATAAACCGGATCAAAATCAACTCCAAGGTATTTCAACTCTCCGTCATTATTTGAAAATCTTTTTGTGAACTACATCGGTAATTGAATTACCGAGCATCGGGTGTGCGTGGCTTACACCGCGCAGGTCCCGGGGTGCGTCCATGACACCCTTACTGCTACCCCTACGGGTTACACAGCTGCTTTTATTATCTCAGGATTACTTAGCCCAATACGGACATGTTAATAACAGTGCCGGAAACGGCACAATATTTTCGCATGATGTTGTAAGCTCCGACTGCATCTGCATTATAAATCTGTCTTCCTTCAGCATACAGACCACGGCTTACCCGGTTTGTCTTCGCTGCAGACTCCTGTGA
>JAZLIK010000110.1:0-18706 GCA_045617345.1 Lachnospiraceae bacterium
CTCAGCTTCCTTCTGTGCTGCTTCCTCAGCTGCCTTCTGAGCCTCCTCAGCTGCCTTCTGCGCTGCTTCCTCGGCTGCCTTTTTAGCCTCGGCTTCAGAGTCAAGCTGGGTCCGGATTGCATTCTTGCCATTTGTAGTTGCTGCTGTTACATCATCCAATGTAGCTGCTGCATTCACTTTGCTTACCGCATCCTCAAGAATTTTCTTTAATTCTGCAGATGCTTCTTCTCCGGCCATCGCTTTCAGTTCACCGATTGCTGTGGTCTTCGCTGCTGCAAGCTTCTGAGCTGCTTCCTCTGCTGCCTTCTGAGCTTCCTCAGCTGCCTTCCGAGCTGCATCCTCTGCTGCCTTCCGAGCTGCTTCCTCTGCTACCTTCCGGGACTCCTCAGCTGCCTTCTGTGCTGCTTCCTCTGCCGCCTTTTTAGCCTTGGCTTCAGAGTCAAGCTGGGACTGGATTGCATTCTTGCCATTAATAGTTGCTGATGCTACATCATCCAATGTAGCTGCTGCATTCACTTTGCTTACCGCATCTTCAAGAATTTTCTTCAGTTCATAAGATGCTCCTTCCCCAACCAGTGCTTTCAGTTCATCGATTGATTTTTCCTTCGCAGCTGCAAGCTTCTCAGCCTCAGCCCTGGCAACTTCAGAAGAAACAGAATTCTTGATTTCTTCTCCAGACATTGTGACACCTTTTTTTACCGTTATAAAAAAACCCGAAGCCTTATCTTTGATAGTAATATCTTTCTTGGTATTGTTGGAAACATCAAGGTTAATACCTTCGTTCCGGGCAATAATGGAGGTATTGCCGGCGCCCCTCAAGAGATCAAGTTTGACGTCAGCATAGGCACTAATCATAGCATCGGTAGAAAGGGTAAGTGAAGAACCGGCAGCAGCCTTCTTTACGGTAACAGGTGTAACTGAATCAGTCTTTCCTGATACCGTGAGATCCATAGGTGCACCAAGCAGGATTTTGCCGATAGAATTGTTGTTGACGACAGAAACCTGACTATTTTCATCGTTAACTCTGATATTGCCTATGTTGCCATTGTTGGTAATCTTGATGGAACTGCTCGTGTTAGCGTTGTCAGAACCAACTATCTTAAGATTATCAACATTAGAGCCTGCCTTAAGCTTAAGACTCAAATTGTAAGTAGATGTAATATTAATCGTTGATACAGCTGCCTTAGAGCCAAGTACGACGCTGTTGACAGCCTGGAGATTTAATGTACCGACATTGCCTTTAACAGAAATGGTTGCATTAGCTGCATTGACCGTAATGGTCTTTTGTGACGCATCACCCTTTAGTGCCAGCGAAATGTTCTCGTCTGTCTTGATATAAATCTTTTTAATATCTGGTGACTTGAGAGCAGTGTTGAGTTCCTTCTGTGTACTTACGGTGGCTGTTTTGGCTTTCGCCTGCACCGGAATCTTCGGGCATAAGCTTACCACAAGTACCATTGAAAGTATCGTAGCTAAAAAACGCTTAAAATTCTTGTTCATAAATCCTCCTTAAAATAAAATATTCAAACAATAAAGTACCTCTTCTTTTCCAAAGATTTATTCAGATTTTATCTGTTTTTTCTTCTTCCTTTTAGTTGCACTTTTTGATTATTTTACTCACCTTTTTTTCATTATGCAAGGTCAATGGGACATCCGTAAACATTTTCTAAACCACGATATGCTGTACCTGACAGTGAAAGAACCGGTTAATACCTTCGTTTCAACAAACCTTCCCGCTAAATGGGATACTATGTTTTAAGTTGGTCAACAAAGCTCCGGTAATCTGCCCTGCAATTTAAAAAAGTCAGGTTTTATTCAGGCAGGAGTTATTTGAGAATAACTCTTCTACGCACTTTTGTGCACATTTTCCATCTTCCCAGCCACAATACTTATCATAAAACTCTTCGTATTTATCGGCATATTTTGCTTTTACCGTATCGATGTCTATTATCGAATCAATAACCTCATCCGTAGTAAAAAGCATAGGTCCCGGAAGCTCCGTCTCCATGTCCATATAGAAGCCGTGAAGTACATCCCTGTATTTTTCCAGATCATAGGTATAGAACAGCATAGGTCTCTTCAGATTTGCATAATCAAAAAATACCGACGAATAATCTGTAATTATGATATCCGAAATCAGATTCAGCTCCGATATATCATCATATTTGCACACATTTCTGGTAAAATCTCCGTATGCGGAGGTATCAATCGCATTGGCTATAAAATAATGTGTTCTCAACAGCACCACATAATCCGAACCGAGTCTCTGCTTCATTCTTCCCAGATCAAGCTTCAGTTCGAATTTATACTGTCCGTGACCGAAAAATTCATCGTCACGCCAGGTCGGTGCGTAAAGTATGACCTTTTTGTCCCCTGAAATATTCAGTTTTTCCTTGATACGTGCCGCTATCGCATCCCTGTCAGGTGCATGCAGGATATCATTTCTCGGATATCCGCACTCGCACATCGTCTTTTCAAATTTGAAACAGCGTCTGAATATGTCGCTTGAAAACTTATTCGGAGCAAGCAGGTAATCCCATGCTCTTGACTGTTTGTATATCTGTTTTTTATAGTCCGGTGAAGCTCCGAATACCTCATCCAGATCAAACGCCAGTCTCTTTAACGGAGTACCGTGCCAGGTCTCAAAGAAAACCATCCCAGGTCTCTTTCTGAACCATACCGGCTGACGGACATTAAATACAAAATATTTGCTCGTAGCCAGATAGTACATATATTTTCTGCTGAAACGCTTAACAACCGTTCCACCGTAAGGCAGCTTCTGTTTCTCATTCAGTACCCATACAAAACGGTATTTACCCGGAAAATTCTTTGCAATATACTCATAGATATACTTCGGGCTGTCAGAGTAACCCTTTCCGAAAAAGGTCTCAAACATAATGGTATCTTCAAGTATGGGCTTCTTTGTGTATTTTTCGGTGTAAAGATATTTATTTACTACGTTTTTCTTCTTGAATATTCTGATAAACTTCTTCTTTGCAAGGCGTCTGGTGATTAATGCAATGCTCTTCCCTGCATCTCCCTTCAGAAGAAGTCTGACCATTTTACGTCTGTAACGCTTTTCACGTCTGATATTCTCAGGCAGAAGCTTTTCGGCAATTGCCTTCATTTTCTCAAAACGTGTGGTTCTCCAGTAATCGTGCTTGTTTCTCTTCATCTGCACGATAAAAAGATCGGTATAATATACAATAACCTGGTGGTCAATCGCACGTCTCACCGAACCCTCCGGATTTGAAGCCTCCATAATGGCTTCAAATACACCTGCCATTTCGTTAAAACGTTCCGGATCGGTAATCTGTGACAATGCCGGCTGGGTAATGGGGTCAGCATGACGTCTCTTAATATAGTGCGAGTGACTTCTCTTTCGAATATTTACATCCCTGTCGAGCAGTGCGGCAAGGAACGGTGCATCCGAATAGTACTTTACATTTTCATCAAAACGCAGATGCATCTCTTCAATCAGACTTCTGCGGATAATCATGTGAAGAATCGACACACTGCGGAACTTCTTTTTTCTGGTAAAAAGCCGCTTAATAGCCTTTTTACGTGCCCTGTTACGATGTGCCAGCTCCTTCAGCTCCAGCTCAGCCTCCTGCGTGCTGTCCACAAGGTCCGAACCGATTTCATCGGTGCCCTCGCGCATATCGTCGGATTCGCCCTCCGATGTCTCGTCGTTGTCGTCCTGCGTATCCTCTTTTTCTGCTGCCTCCGCAGCCATTTTTTCCGCTATAATGGCATTTCTCTTTTCGATATATACAGGCAGAAACACCTTTCTTTTGTAATACGTAAAATGTTTTTTGCCGTATACAATGTCCTCGTTTGTTTCGTCTGCTGCCTCAAGCAGTACAGACAATGCCTCGTCAAATATGTAATCATCCGCATCAAGGAAATATACATACTCGCCCTGTGCTTGTTCAAGACCGATATTTCTGGCGGCTGCCACTCCTCTTCGCCCGTTTTCGGTGTTAAAAACCTTTATGTCGATTTTCGCAGAATAATCTGCTGTAATCTGACTGACGTCACCTTCATAACCGTCCAGTACAAGCAGCACCTCGTAATCCGTAAACTTCTGTTCGGAAAGGCTGTCAAGACAATCACGAAGATAACCTTCTCCCTCCTTAAAGGGAATAATAACACTGATTCGCATCTTTCATCTCCATAAGTTCACTTTTGTGAACTCCCCGTATATAATAATATATGACCCGTTCATTACCAGTCACAGTCCGGGTGATAATAAACGCCCGTTTCGGTTCTGCATAATAGCAATGGTACATTTTATGTCAGTGATACCTTCTGACCCTTTGAAGCTCTCGCCCTAAGCTTGATTTTTTTGCCCGAAATAAGCTTTCCTTTATATTCAAAATCCTGCTGTTCGGGGTCTACAACTGTAACATACTCTATCCTGTCACTCTTGTCAAGCGTGATTGCCTTCACTCCACGTCCGGTTTTCTTCATTTCACTGACTTCCTTCAGAGGGAATCCCAGTGAATATCCGTTTTTCGTTAAAATAATGACTTTTCTGTCTCCCGCCAGTATTTCTCCGTCACTTTTTTCAATTATGCTCACTACCGAATCGTCATCGTCAAGCTTTGTTGCAAGCATAATGTTTCTGTTCGTTTCAAATTCGATTCCTGATACAAGCTTGATATATCCCTTTGCGGTTGTAAAGAGAAGTATGGAGTCAAACAGTCTGTCAAAGGCCTCATAGAAAATAACATCCTGCTGGTCAACCTTACACAAATTATGTATCAGTACACCTTTTTCCTTCAGTCTGCATCTGGGGATTTTCTCCGCCTTTACCTGCATCATGTTTCCTTCCGCCGTAAAGACACAAAGTCTGTCCGTATTTTTCATGTTTACGACATGGACATACTCCTTCAGAGCCTCCTCGCCGGCCTTTGCATATGTCGTTGCATCCACTGATTTGGTGTAACCGAATTTATCGACAAGTACATACATCTCTTCAATCTTGAATTCCTCGACATAGCTGACAGCTTCCATATTTTCGAGAACTGTTCTTCTGGGTCTCGCAAATTTCTTTTTGTACTCCCTCAGCCTGTCCTTGATGACTCCTATAAGCAGTGCCCTGTTGCCCAGAATTTCAGAAAGTCTCTTTATCTCATTGCGAAGCGACTCGCCTTCCTCCTGCAGCTTCAGTATTTCCAGACCTATCAGCTTTGACAGAGGCATCGCCAGTATGGCATCCGCCTGACGCTCCGTAAAATCAAGGCTGAAGGCTTCCTGGCGCGACTGTTCCGACTTAAATCTGATTCCCGTAATGTCTCCTTTTGTCAGACAGTCCTTTGCCTGCTTTACCGAATCACTGCCTCTGAGTATCTCAATAATCAGATCTATCACATCTGTGGCTCTCAGCAGACCTTCAACTATTTCGCTTCTCTGCCGGGCTTTTTTGAGCAGATACATGTGTTCCTTTGTATATATATCCTCCTGAAAATCAACGAATTCCTTTATCATTGACTGCAGGCTGAATACTATGGGCTGCTTTTCCTTTACAGCCAGGAGGTTAACCGTGTATGTATCCTCCAGACCGCTTTTTTTCATCAGTCCGTTTAACAGATTCTGAGGATCTCTGTCTTTTTTAACCTCAACAACAATTCTGATACCTTCTTTTGAAGATTCATCCCTGACATCGAAGATTTCGTCAAAGACTTTGTCCCTCATCAGATTTACAAGTCCTTCAACAAGTCGGCTCTTACTGCCTGCCGCAGTATAGGGTATCTCGGTAATCACTATGTTCTTTCTGCCGTTTTCCCCATTCTCTATCTCGGTCTTTGCCCGCACACGAAGCTTACCTTCGCCGGTGGCATATATATTTTTCAGTTCATCTGTATTTGTGATAACTCCGCCGGTCGGAAAATCAGGACCCGGAATATACTTCATCAGTTTTTCGAGCGTTATGTCCGGATTGTCCAGATATGCTATGACACCGTCAATAACTTCACCCGGATTGTGCGGTGGTATATTTGTAGCCATTCCCACCGCAATTCCCGTGGTTCCGTTTATCAGAAGATTCGGTATCATGGCCGGCAATACTGTCGGTTCCTTCTCGCTGTCGTCGAAGTTCGGCATGAACTCAACAAGACCCATATCCAGATTCTCCAGCATTGCAACCGCTCCCTCGGACAGTCTGGCCTCTGTGTATCGCATTGCCGCAGCACCGTCTCCGTCTATGGAACCGAAATTTCCATGTCCGTCTACCAGCGGTATTGACAGTGAATAGTCTTCGGACATATGCACCAGTGCTTCATATATCGAACTGTCGCCGTGAGGATGATATTTACCCACCGTATCGCCGACAATACGCGCACTTTTTCTGTGCGGCTTCTTCGGTTCAAGACCAAGTTCATTCATTGCGTACAGAATTCTTCTCTGTACCGGTTTAAGTCCGTCTCTGATGTCCGGAAGCGCTCTCGATACAATAACGCTTATGGCATAATCTCTGAAGGAGGTTCTCATTTCCTCCGCAAAATCAAGCTGAAGTATCTGTTCCTGTGATTTACCCATTTATCCAATCTCCCTATACAATGTCAAGGTTTGCATTGTTTGCTTCACTCATAATAAAATCCCTTCTGGGTTGTACATTCGTGCCCATCAGCAGCGAAGTCACCTCATCGGCTTCAACGGCATCACTGATTGATATCCGGGCCAGAATACGCTGTTCGGGGTCGAGTGTTGTTTCCCAAAGCTGCTCGGCATCCATCTCTCCGAGACCTTTGTAGCGCTGCAGCGTCAGAATCTTTTTGCCGTTTTTTCTGAACTCTTCAAGTGCATGGTCATCAAAAAGATATTCATTTTTCTTCTTTTTCTTTCCTTTTTCGGTAATCTCATATTCAACCCTGTAAAGAGGCGGAAGCCCGCGGTATACCTTTCCTTCCATGATAAGCTCCGGCATGAACCTGTAAAAAAAGGTCAGAAGAAGATTACAGATATGTGCACCGTCTACATCGGCATCAGTCAGTATGATAATTTTGTTGTATCTGAGCTTTGTGATATCAAATTCTTCTCCGATTCCGCAGCCGAATGACGCTATCATCGACTTTATCTCATTATTTACAAGTATCTTCTCAAGTGTCGACTTTTCCACATTAAGTATTTTACCGCGAAGAGGAAGCACTGCCTGAGTCTTCCTGTTACGTGCCGTCTTTACCGTACCTCCGGCCGAATCACCCTCTACGATGTAGACTTCACACTCCTCCGGCTTCTTGGACGAGCATGCGGCAAGCTTGCTCCTTGTATCCACATCATTCAGCTGCTTGAGCACAGCCGTTCTGGCCTTGTCCGAAGCTTTTCTGGCCTGATATGACTTCATTGAATTATCAAGTATCGTCTTCAGCAGTTCAACATTTTTATCGAAATACCTGGTAACCTCGGTAGAGAACACATCCTCAACAGCTATTTTGGCATCGTTATTTCCCAGCTTTGTCTTTGTCTGACCTTCAAACTGAGGGTCGGGATGCTTTATTGAGATAATTGCAATCAGACCGTTTCGGATGTCCTTGCCGTCAAAGTTTTCATCCTTGTCCTTCAGTACACCGAGTTCCCTTGCATACTGGTTCATAACTCTGGTCAGACCGGATTTGAAGCCTGTAACAAGCGTTCCTCCGTCAACAACATTTATACAGTTACAGTACGAATTAATCTGTTCCGAAAAACCATCGTTGTACTGAAATGCCACTTCAACCTCTATGTCACCGCTTTTTCCCTGAATATATACAGGATCTTTGTGCAGGCAGTTTACTTCTCTCGAAAGATACGAAACGAAGCTTTTTATTCCTTCGTTTTCACAAAATGTCTGCTTAAAGCCGGTGGTCATGTCGGAGAAATTCAGCTTCAGACCCTTGTTCAGATATGCCGTTTCCTTCAGCTTTTTAACTATGATATCCGCCTTGAATTCCACAGATTCAAATATAGTCCGATCCGGGTAAAAAACAACTCTGGTTCCGGTATCGCTTTTATTGCATTTCCCGGCTATAGGCAAAAGACCGTTTTTATCCAGCTCCGTCACGGGGATTCCGCCGTTTTTATATTCATCACGGTATATTCGGCCATCACGCTTTACTTCAACGTACATTCGCTCCGAAAGAGCATTTACAACAGAGGCTCCCACTCCGTGAAGTCCGCCCGATACCTTATATACCGAATTGCCGAATTTTCCGCCGGCATGCAGTATCGTATATACAACCCTCACCGTCGGGATATGCTCTGTCGGATGCATATCCACGGGAACGCCTCTTCCCCTGTCGGCTATACAGATTCCTCCGTCCTTCTGCATACATATATCTATCTCATCGCAAAAACCTGCCAGATGTTCGTCTATTCCGTTGTCAAGAATCTCCCATATAAGGTGATGAAGTCCGCGGCTTCCGAGACTTCCTATATACATTCCGGGACGCTTTCTGACCGCTTCAAGTCCCTTCAGTACCACTATTTCACTTCCGTCGTATTTCGCCATTGTAATTTCCTTCCGTATTACTCCATTTCAGGTCGTCAGTGCTGTCACACAGGCTCTGAGCAATAACCCTGATACTATTTTATCATATCGGGAAACAAAATCAAGAAAAAATGTTCGGTATTTTGAACATAAAGTGTTACTATTCACCGCATAGCCATGTTTTTCTTGATTATTGAGTATTTGTGGAGTAAACTGATTTTAAACTCCCGTTAACACAACCGAAAGCACACCGGCAGAATCAGGTATAACTTTATGCAAGCTGTAATCAAAGCGTCTTCACAGCTACACCATCTTTTTTGCGTGGATTTATGCCGTAAAAAGAAACTTCGGGCTGTTCAATGAGATATTAGTGCAAAAAAACTGTATTTCAACCCAAAACACCTTATAATATGAGGAGGCATTCAGATACATATATGAATAAAAACAGAACACTACATCACTCAGCACTGCTTTTTCTTTGCATATTTTTGTTTTCAGCAACTCTGTCGGCTTGCGGCAGCAATGAACCTTCCGTGACGGACAATACATCAACAGTCACGGTAACTCCGGGCATTTCCTCTTCTCTGACACCGACTCCGTGTCCGGTGGTTTCCGAACCGCTTCCGTCACCTTCGGCGACCGAAGTTCCGAAGCCTACAGACATCCCCGTTGTCACCGATTCCGAGCAGCCGACGCCCATTCCGGTTACCGATGCCGACGCGACTCCCACTCCTGTTCCTCCGACTCCTACGCAGACTGCCCGTGAGATTACGGATGACCGTGAAGAATACCGTAACCTGACATACCTGATCTGGCTGCCTTCATTCAGCAAAGGAGTATTTGAAACAAAGTCCTCCGACGATACCTTTGATTATGCTTCATTCTCGGGTGTTTCGGCAAAGGATGTCAACGAATACATAGAAGCATTAAAGGACAACGGATTTATCAATGCTTCGACAGATGATAATGATGGCAAAGTCATTCATTACACCGCAACAAATGCCGATGAATGGACCGCTGTAGTTTCCTTTGACGGTTCAACCGTCACCATCGGCTCCGGTTTCATTGATCCCGAAGCACCTACCTCGGAAGAAGAAACACGCCGGATGATTTTCGGTTCCACTATCCTCCAGTACCTGCCGGAATTTTCAGCGGGTAGTTACGCCGGCTTCAATACGGACCCCGACAACGAGCTATTTTCTTATGCTTATTTTGACAATGTCTCAGCCGAGGATGTCACAGCCTATATCTCTCTTCTGCGCGAAAGCGGCTATATTTACGGAACCGATGAAGGCTACTCCGATGAAATCATCTGGTATCTGGCTATGAATGAAGACAGGCTCAGCTGTTATGTGGCATATGACAACAATCTGGTAAAAATCGGCTGCGGCTATGAAGAATAATTTTAAGGGCAGGCTTCCTTTCGGTTAGCCTGCCCTCTACTTTTTTACTTCTTACAACCTGTTCAAACCACGTTCACTTTTGGGCTCCCCGGCGAAATTCCCCCAAAAACCGCGTCTGTGAGTTCCCCGTTTATTCGCTTTTTTGTTCTCTCGGTGAGATTTTTCAACAAACCCCGCGTCTGTCAGTTCTCCGTTTATTCGCTTTTTTGTTATCTCGGTGAGATTTTTCAACAACCCCCGCGTCTGTCAGTTCTCCGGTTATTCGCTTTTTTCAGCTTCTCCGAGGAATTTTCTCAAAACCTCCTCAAGTTTAGCCATATTTACCGGTTTAGATACATAATCATCAAAGTTCATGCTTTTAAACATTTCTTCAGCACCGTTTATGGCATTTGCGGTAAGCATTACAATAGGCATTTTCGCATGTATCGATGACAGCTCTCTGATATGCTTCATGGCTTCTATTCCGTCCATTTCCGGCATCATATGGTCCATAAATATCAGGTCATAATTGTTGGCACCGGCTTTATCTATCGACTCCGGTCCGCTTGCTGCCTGCTCCGCTGTGATTCCAAACTGCTTCAGAAGCGCCGAGATGACCTTCAGATTTACGAGATTATCATCTACGACAAGTACCTTTGAAGACGCCGGAGCCTTATAGACCGCATTCTTCGGTTTATCAGTTTTCTTTTCCTCAAGCAGCCTCTGCAAATTCAGTGAATACAACGGTTCATAGATTATTCCGGCATTCGTTACGTCATCATATGTCTGGTTCCTGCTGTACAGCATAATCAGATGCACTTTTGATTCATCAAAATATTGCTTTTTCTGCAGATACAGAGTCTTCGTAATAATGATGTCGGTAATCTTTCCTGCGCTGATGCGTTGAGCGGCTTCCTCTGCATTGTCATATACATAATATGGAATTTCCATGCTGTAAAGAACATTTTTCAGTCTGTCAATACGCCTGTCATACCTGTTTTCGCCGCAGATAATTACCGACTTCGTTTTTGCCAGTTCATGATTAATAATTGTCTCCTTACCGCTGCACGGCAATGATACGTAAAAAGAGAATGTACTTCCTTCTCCGAATTTGGATTTTACTCCGATATCACCATTCATAAGTGTTACAATCTTCTTGCATATTGCCAGACCCAGACCTGTGCCTTCGACATTTGCATTCTCTTCATGCAGTGCACGGCTGAAGGTGTTGAAAAGCTTGTCCATATCCTTCTCTTTTATACCGCTTCCCGTATCTGACACCATGGCTCTCAGGATATAATTGCCCGGTCTTTCGGCATCATATTCACCCGTCACCTCAAGCTTTACATATCCGTGACTCGTATACTTTATTCCGTTGTTCAAAAGATTTACAAAAACCTGTTTCAAACGATTGTCATCGCCATTTACCATGTCCGGAACCGTATTGTCTATTTCAACAAACATCTCCAGATTCTGATCCTGGATTCGCATTGAAGATACGGACACTGCATCCATTATCAGCGTTTTCAGGCTGAAGTCCTTCTTTATCAGTTCAAACTTATCCGATTCAATCTTTGTAATGTCAAGCAGGTCGTTAACTATGGCTAAAAGTGACTCTCCCGCACGCTGTATGTCCTCCATCATGTCTCTGACTCTCGGATTGATGTCATCCTTCAGTACAAGCGTGGTCATACCAAGAATAGCATTCATCGGAGTTCTGACCTCGTGAGACATATTGGCCATAAATACATTCTTCAGCTTGTTTTCTTTTTCTGCTCTGTCCCTGGCCAGCATTGCCTCGAAAGACTCAGCCTCAAGCAGCTCCTTTTCGGCCTCCAGCTGATTTACACGCTCATTAACTTTTGGAACCCCTCTGGCAAAAAATACGTTCTCATCTGAATCATTCTTCACCTTGGAAATCATATAATCAACGGCCGCTATCAAATCTTCAATTCTGTCTATGGGATTCGGATATCCCGTATACGCGATTCTGCAGGGTCTCTGTATCAGTATTCCGTTGCACACCCATGGTGATTCAAAACGTTTGTTTATGGTTCTTTCTACCGCCCTGACATCTACAGGGTTGTCCATAATAACAGTGACTGCTCCCTCTTCGGTATAATACGCTTCAGTTCCGAATTCACCGGTCATGAAATCACCTATCTGTCCCATCAGATTAAGAAACGGTTCAGGTCCGGCCACAGACATCAGATTGCTCACGTTTTCGGGTACTATCGATACAACATAAAAACCTTTCTCGCTTCTGAAGCTTTCCGAAATTGCAACCAGAAATTCATCTTTTTTATACAGTTTTGTCTTATCTACACGCCCGTCAAAAAGGTTCTGCAGAATCATATACATAATCAGGCAGGCACACGATATCATAAATCCCGTGACCAGAATCTCCTGGCATACGAACTGAAACGCCACAGCACCTAAAAGCATTACGACAAATATCATTATTGATGAGCATTTTCTTGATGAAGATACTCTTTTTCTCTGCTTCCACGCTATTATTCCGGATGCCGCAAGCTCCATGAAGGAAAATGCATAAAATACGTATACGAACGGTCCCCAGAAGTAATTACCCGCTTCATCAAAGTAAAATGTCGCATGCGTCAGCGGAGTCGATATTATTATCAGAACAACAACCACCATCAGGATATACGCATATTTTTTTGCCTTGGACTCTATGGTACTTTTTATCTCGGTAAAAGCAATCGAATACAGTACAAAAACCGTAGGCAAAATATTCTGAAACGAAAAATACGCAATGTTTATCAGATAATGAAGCCACAGAGGAAATGAATCAAAATGCATCATCATTCTTGCACTCAGAACATTTGTGATACTCGAAACCAGTGCAACAAGCATTATTCTTTTGTAAAATATACCTGCTGATGTAGGATAATTACGTCGCTGATAATAAAACAGGACAATTATCAAATCAAGCACTATAGCTGCCAGTTCGAATTCTATTTTATATTCTATCACAAGCATGCACCTCCGGTTTCCGCTTTTAGTAACCTAATCCTATTCTCGGTCGGGTAATAATTTCAGTAAGCCGTAATCCTGTTTTCAGACCGGCAGAAATTAACGCCTTACCTTTTTTTTACCGAATAGCCGAAACTACCGATTTTTCTTCCAAGCCCGAAGTATTCTCCGTGTGAATACGTCATGAGTCCTGTAGAATTCAAATCGAGCCTGTCTTTTTCATCTATATATCTGCTGCTTACATCAACAGCCACAACCTCAGCAAGGAACATTGTATGAGAACCCAAATCCAGCGTCTGTGTCACCCGGCATTCAAGATTCACCGGACTTTCCGCAATTACAGGGCAGGTCACCACGGAAGCCTTCGCCGGTGTAAGCTTCATTTCACTGAATTTGTCCACATCACGTCCCGATTTTACACCGCAGAAATCCGTAGCTCTGCAAAGCTTTTCAGTCGTCAGATTTATGACAAATTCCCCGGTATCCATAATAATCCCATACGAATAGCGTTCTTTACGGATTGACACCGATACCATGACAGGATCCGAGCATACCGTTCCCGTCCATGCTACGGTAATTATATTCGGTTTTTCTCCGGGACGCCCGCAGCTGACCATGACCGCCGGTACGGGATACAGCATGTTTCCGGGGCGCCAGACCTTCTTAACATCCGTCTCAGACGCTTTTCTTATGCCGCTGTTTTTGTCTGTATCGACTGTTTTTTTAGTATGTTCCGGTACAGTCACTTTTTTGCCTGTATGAGCTGCTTTTTTTGCATGTTCCGATACAGTCACCTTTTTTCTGCCGATTATCGCTTTCGAGTCGACAGTATCATATGTCTTTTTTCTGCGTTCCGAATAATTTCCGTTTGTCTCCGTTTTTCCTGCTGATTTATTTCGACTGTCTTTATGTATATTTGCATCCATACTGTTTTTCATGTACTCCCGTCTGCACTGATTTTTACACGTTCCCGTCCGAACAGAACTTCATATGTTCCATCAGTATTGAACTTCTTATGTTTTGTCCGCACAAATTTACATTTGTTCCGTCCGTACTGATTTTTATAAATATCCCTCATTTCGTGCCGGTTACGTCACTATTTTTCATCGCTCATAATGTCAGTCAGGTCAAAATCCGATGACAACAGTGTCGAAAGTTCCGCATCCTTTTCAACAACAAGCCTGCGGCTCTGATTCAGAATAGCCTCTTCAATCTTGTTTCTGGCAAGTCTGCCGTTTCCGGCATCCTCAGGACGTACAGCCTGAACCGCATTGAAATACGAAAGCAGTCCGTTGTCGGCACCTTCATCAATAACATATCCTTTTGATTTTGCAATGCTCTTTGCTATAAGCAGAAGCTCCTGGCCTGTATAATCAGGGAAATTGATAACATTCGGGAAACGGCTCTTAAGCCCCGAATTGGCAGTCAGGAATTCCTGCATTTCGTTTGAATAGCCTGCCAGAATAACTATCAGGTTGTCTCTGTTGTCCTCGATTCCCTTTACCAGTGTATCAATAGCCTCAAGTCCGAAGCTGTCGTCCTTTCCCCGGTAAAGGCTGTAGGCCTCATCAATGAACAGGACTCCACCGATGGCAGAGGAAATAACCTTGTTCGTCAGGGGTGCCGTATGTCCCACATATCTTCCAACGAGATCGGCACGTGATACCTCCACCAGCTGGCCTCCGCTGAGTACCCCGATTGACTTCAGATATTTACTGATGATTCGGGCAATTGTCGTTTTACCGGTTCCGGGGCTTCCCGTGAAAATCATGTGTTTGCTGACTTCACTTGTCTTTAAGCCCTGGTCGCGTCTTCTCTGCTGAACGCTGTAGTACTCCTCAAGGCTGAAAATATACTCTTTAACCTTGTCAAGTCCTACAATTTCATCCATCTCCTGCTTTATTTTATCAATCTCACCGCTGTATTCTCCTGGAAGAGCCGCCAGCAGATCGTATTCGCCCTCTGCGCTGACAGCGGTTACCGCTCCGTTCTTTACGGTAAGCGTTATTTCAACATTCTTGGGAAGGTCTTTTTCAAGCTTAAGTGTGGCAAGTCCCTGCATGCAGGAATCAAAGAAATTCAGAATGCCCGACAGTCCTGCCTGTTTTTCTGTTTTTGATACCGCATAGTCTATAAAGCTTTCATCATGTTTCATTATAAACTTAAACTGCTTCTCAGAGGTTGCCTTCAATTCTTCAAATTCCTTGTCCGCAATCCTTCTGTATGCCACATCATCGAGCTGTGCAGTGACGCAGACATCACCAAGTGCATTGATAAACGGTGCCCCCATGATTCCGGCAACCTTGTCAACTGATTTGTCACTGATGAATATCAGATATTTTCCTTCTGCCGACAACGAACCGACCGCCTCGGATGCAAGTGAATTCGACACGTTCACAAGCTGTCCGTTCTGCATGGTATAGCGCTCGGCCAGTCTGCATTTTCCGGTAATCACCAGGTCCGCCAGCTGTGTCAGGAACGATGAGTGACAGCCGTCAAAATTTTCAAACAGGATTATTCTCGACTTGCTTCGGAGTGCCGAATACAAATCCTGCAAAAACAGTTTTTCGGCCGAAGCATCGGAATACAGACCCAAATCTATCGTTTCAATCTCCGCTGAACGGAGCACACCCTTCTGTTTAAGCTTTGCGGCTACGGTCTTAAGGCCGATATGACGTCCTGTTTTTTCCTTTCCCGTAATAAATATACTGTTCAGTGCATGTCCGTCCTCCGGAGGAAGTACCACCGGACGCTTAAATGCAATAACTAGCTTATGAATATATTCCTTCTGTCCAAATACAGTCTCACAGATTTCCTCTGTCAGACCATCGAATTTTTCTATCATTTCCTGCGGATCGGTTTCTTTCTCTTCAACAGTATCTGCTGCCGTTCCCGAAGCTGCAGCCGCTCCGTCCTTTGCCGACCCCTTCAGGCTGTTCTTCGAAAGACCCATGTCGGCTGCACAGGACTCCAGAATTCTGTCATTCATGACATCTGTGTCAATTCCGAAATCCTCCTTCAGCGATTTTGTGTAATTTTCAAGCTCACGATCCAGATATGCCTGATTCTGTTCAAGTGTTTTTCTGATGTCGGCCATATTTGCCGTACTGTTTTCCGGTGTTTTTCGTGTCGTGCCGCTCTTTCCGTTTACATAATCCCTAATCGGATCCGAAATCTCGGGAGCTTTATCCGCATCATCGTTTTTGCGTTTTTTGTCCTTCCCTGTTATCTCATCACGAACACTCTTCACTCCGTTTGAAAAGCCGTTAATAAACGAGCTGAAGGGGTTATTGCTCTTTGTATCTTCCGACTTTGAGTTTTCAGCCTTTTTCTCGGCTGAATCGCCCCCCGTATCATGATTCAGAATAACCGCACCGCCGGATAGACCGCGTCCGGTCAGTTTCTGAAGGTTTTCAAGCAGCGTTCCGCCGTATTTCTTCTTCATCTTCGTGGCTTCTTCAATCTCTTCCATCGTGTAATTACTCTGCTTTCCAAAGCCGTTATTCAGATTGTCCATGATGTCATCTCTCATATATGTGTTCCTTTTCTGTGATTTTTTGTAAAGGTGCTCTGTTTATCTGTTCCCCGGTCATGCAGGCACCTGCTGTTGCCTATTATTTCCGCAGATTCTTCGCTGACGAAAATTTATTGCACTAACGTTACTATTCACATTCAAGTGATAATGACTGCAAACCGGAAGCCTGCTTGCGGGCTTGCAGGTATTATCATTTGACTGTAAAGGCCGGTCAAAACACATGAAATAAGCTTTCAGCTGCGAAGCAGTAGCTGACTGTTTGCAGTCAGGGCTTATGAATGCGTTTTGCCCCGACTGCAAACAGTAACTCACTAACAGCAGTCAGGCTGACCATATGCCTGCGATTTGCATATTTCTACCACTGGAGGCTGCCGTAATCCTCAAAAAATTTATTATAGGATTTGCTTACACACTCCGCATTCATGATTATCACCGGTTCACTGCACATTCTGGTTGCAATCGCTGCTGCCATGGCAATTCGATGATCGTTGTATACCTCTACGGTACCTCCGGTAAGTTCTCCTTTGCCATATACGGTAAAGTGGTTTTCACCGGCAAATATTTTTCCTCCGAGTGACCTGATCAGGTTGCAGGTAGACTCAACCCGGTCGCTTTCCTTCATTTTCAGCCGGACCGTCCCGGTAAATGTGGTCTCTCCGCGTCTGACTGCGGCAAATACAGCGAGTATTGGCGCAATATCGGGACAGTCATCAATATTTATCTCTATGTTCCTGTCAAGATTTTCGCTCATCCCGTTTACCAGTCTGACTATTTCCTTATCGCCCTGGACGGAATCGAGTGAAAGATTATAGAGTTTTATGTCTCCGCATTCGATATAACTTCCGTTCTCATCCGTCTTCATTTCACTGTTAATCAGGGGATTCGAATATTTCCCGCGGGTATCATATATTTTACCGATTGCGCCGGCCACAACGAAGTTCGCCGCGCCCGACCAGTCACCTTCTACTTCCGGATAACTGTAATCATATTTCTGTCCGCCCTCAACCTCGAACCAGGTAAGCTCTTCGTTAATCTTCACATGAATTCCTGCCAGGTCAAGAACAGCCAGTGTCATTCTGACATACGGAGCAGACTGGAGTGCCCCGTTTATTTTTATTGTACTCGTTTCTTCAAGCAGCGGCAGGGCGAACAAAAGTCCCGATACGAACTGTGACGACACATTTCCGGGCAACACAAAATGCCCCGGCTTCAGCCTTCCGACCGTACACAGCATACCGCTGGCATTCTCCGAATTCACACACATCGGAGCCTTGATAACCGATACTCCATGGCTTTCAAGCTGAAGTATCAGAGGTGTCATCGGACGCTCATACAGCCTTTTCCCGCACATGTACGCCATATCAATTCCAAGTGCCGCCGTCAGCGGCATCAGCAGTCTGAGCGTAGTACCGGATTCACCGCACCTGACCGAAGTATCCGGAAGCATTCCCATATTGACATCCCTGCTGTCAATGTAGCGCTCGCCTTTGTCTTTTCCGGCGCGATTCTCTGCTTTTCCGTCGCCTGCTCCGCCATTTTTTTGCGCAATTTCCATTTTTTTAGCGGTGATTGTCTTCAGGCTTTTCATCGTAGCCGTAACATCGTCATTAACATCCGAATATTTCGCGCAAAGTTCATCCCATGCACCTGCTTTTCCGCTGCAGATTTTGGTAAGTGCCGAAGCTATCAGAGCCCTGTGCAGAAATGATTTGGAGGCCGGAATCTCCACCGCTCCGTGCAGTTTTTCATTATCAAGCTTTATGTTCATTTTTTTCCTTCTGTTTCTGATTTTTTATGTTGTGATACATTCGCTTATTTTTGCTATTACTGAAGATTATAATAACCCAATCCTATTTTACAGTTTTTTTCAGGATTTGTAAAGACGACTTTTAAGATAAGTCTGTAAAAATAGTTACTATTCGCACATATAAAGCCGTTTCCGTTAGGAAACGAATGAGCCGCTGATTTTGTGGCGCGCTTTATGAATGTTTTTGGCCCGGCGGTGTATAGTAACTACAAAAGCTTCCGATCATTTTGATAATTCGGAAGCTTTTGTAGTTTCATTTATGAGGATGTAATATATATGCAGGTAACCGGGTATTTGCCTGTCATTATTATTCACAGTATGTCATATTATGATACAAGCGTCAAAAGTACGTTATTTTTCGTCAAGCTTGCTTGTAAGAAAAATAATGGACTTTATGGCGCCCAAAACATGAAAAAGTAGCCATTTTTCGAAGAAAAATGAGCGGATTTTGAATGTTTTTAGCATTTCGAGAGCACACAGTGCGAAGAAATGCGTGTATCATTAGGCGTCAGTTCTTT
>JAZLIK010000111.1:0-82853 GCA_045617345.1 Lachnospiraceae bacterium
TTCATAAGCCCTGCCTGCTGCGCAGTCAGTCGCTGCTTCGCAGCTGAAAGCTTATTCATGTGTTTTGTCCAGCCTCCATAGTCGGATAATAATATCCGCAAGCCCGAGAGCAAGCTCTCAGCTTGTGTCTATTATTATCCGACTGTGAATAGTAACGATTGTCACAAAATGTACTTGACTTTTGGAAACGGATGAGAGTATAATATGGCTTGTTTAGCGATGATGAAAGAAAAGTATCAGAAGTACCTTTTCAGAGAGCATGCGGGTGGTGTGAGCATGCAGGGGAAATGATTCGGTCCGCTTTCGGAGCTGTCGGCGATGAACCGAAGGGTTCGACCTTTATATCGTACAATTGAGATCGTGTTATGCACGATGAATATGGGTGGCACCGCGAATTATCGCCCCATACAGGCCCTTGTGGTTTGTATGGGGCTTTTTTACTTTATAGGAAATACGTTCTGTAAAGTTTTCAGTAACCTGCCGATGAAGTACATCGGTGCAAACAAAAGTACGTATAGCAGAAAAACTGCTTTAAATCTTAAGGAGGATTTAGAAATGGCAAGAATTTTTAACTTTTCAGCCGGCCCGGCCATGATGCCCTTACCGGTACTTGAGGAAATCGCAAAGGAAGTTGTAGACTATCGCGGATGCGGAATGAGCGTTATGGAAATGTCTCATCGTTCAAAGGTTTATCAGCAGATTATTGACGAGGCTGAGGCAGACCTTCGTGAGCTTATGGGAATTCCCGATAACTACAAGGTTCTTTTTGTTCAGGGTGGCGCAACACTTGAGTTCGCTATGATCCCCATGAACCTTATGAAGAACGGTGTTGCAGATTACATTGTTACCGGTGCATGGTCAAAGAAGGCAGCTTCAGAGGCTAAGAAGTACGGCAAGGTAAATGTTATCGCAAGCAGCGAAGACAAGAATTACAGCTATATTCCCGACTGTTCCGATCTTCCTATCGATGATGATGCAGATTATGTATATATTTGTGAGAACGAGACAATTCATGGTACAACATACCAGAAGCTTCCCAACACAAAGGGCAAGATTCTTGTATCAGACCAGTCTTCAATGTTCTTAAGCAAGCCTTGCAATGTATCGGATTACGGCCTTATCTACGGCGGTGTACAGAAGAACATCGGACCTGCTGGTCTTGCAATCGTTATTGTTCGTGAGGACCTTATCCGTGAGGATCTTCCTGCATTTGTTCCTACATACTGCAGATTTGATACTCATGCTAACAACGGTTCTATGTACAATACACCCAACTGCTGGGCTATTTATGTATGTGGCAAGGTATTCAAGTATTTGAAGAGTATCGGTGGTCTTTCAGCTATGAATGAGCTGAACAAGAAGAAGGCTGCTATTCTCTATGATTTCCTTGATTCAAGCAAGCTTTTCAAGGGTACTGTTGACAAGGACTGCCGTTCACTTATGAACGTTCCTTTCGTAACAGGCGATGCTGACAAGGACGCAGCAGTTGTTGCAGCTACAAAGGCAGCAGGCTTCGATAACCTTAAGGGTCACAGAAGCGTCGGCGGTCTCCGTGCTTCTATCTACAATGCAATGCCCATCGAAGGTGTTCAGGCTCTCGTTGATTTCTTAAAGAAGTATGAGGCTGAGAACTGCTGATTTGCGCAGAATTTATGATTCTTCCGGGATGGATTTATCTGTCCCGGGATTCTGAAATATATTCCAGGGTTGCAGTGTGGCGAGGCAGCAGTAGCGTGCAGACGCTAAAATCAAGGCGTGGCGAAGAAGCCCCCCCGGCTACATGCGACTATGCATTTGAAAGGAGAAAAAAATGTTTAAGGTAAATTGCTTAAATAAGATTTCACCTGTCGGAATGGCTAACCTTACCGACAATTATACGGTTACTGAGAATTTTGATGAGGCTGATATCGCTCTTGTACGTAGTGCAGCTATGCATGAGATGCAGTTTCCCGCATCATTAAAGTGTATCGCAAGAGCAGGTGCAGGTGTTAACAATATCCCTCTTGACCGTTGCGCAGACGAGAACATCGTAGTATTCAATACTCCCGGTGCTAACGCAAACGGAGTTAAGGAGCTTGCTATTGCAGCTATGCTTCTTGCTTCACGTGATATTATCGGCGGTGTAAACTGGGTTCAGACCGTTAAGGATGATGAGACGGTTGACAAGCTCGTTGAAAAAGGAAAGAGCAAGTTCGCAGGAACAGAAATCAAGGGCAAGACTCTTGGTATTATCGGTATGGGTGCTATCGGCGGACCTCTTGCAAGCGCAGCTATCGGTCTTGGCATGAAGGTTATGGGTTTCGATCCTTTCCTCAGCGATGCAGCTAAGGCAGCTCTTGATCCCGCAGTTGAAATCGTAAACACCAGAGATGAGATCTATGTAAATTGTGATTTCATTACAGTTCATGTTCCTCTTATCGACGATCCAGATCCTGATAAGAATACAAAGAAGATGATCAACGCAGGGAAGATTGCCATGATGAAGGACGGCGTTATCATCCTTAACCTTGCACGTGGCGCTTTGGTAGATGACGACGCTATGGCAGCAGCTCTTGAGAGCGGCAAGGTTCGTAAGTATGTTACAGATTTCCCCAACACAAAGTCAGCAAATATGGCAGGCGCAATCGCAATCCCTCATCTTGGAGCTTCTACAGAAGAGGCTGAGGATAACTGCGCAGCTATGGCTGTTAAGCAGGCTGTTGATTTCGTCGAGAACGGTAACATCGTTAACTCTGTAAACTATCCCCGCGTAGACCTTGGCGCAAAGACAGGCGCAAGAATCGCAGTTCGTTATGACGTTGATGCTAATGCAGATATGCAGGCAGCTGTTAACGGTGTTGGTCTTGTTATCAATGCTGTTAAGGATGGCAAGCGCGGCAACGTTGGTTACTGCCTCATCGATGCCAAGGAAGCTACAGATGCTGCAGTTGCAGCTATCAAGGCTCTGGCAGGTGTCAGAACAGTTACAGTTATGTAATTGATGTTCACTGATCCGTTTACGCATATATAAATGCAGAATGACAGTCCGCTGCCTATGGCAGTGGGTTCAGGCTTTGTTTGTTGCGGAGGACAATCCCCGTACCGAACAAAGCCTGTTTTTACTTTATAGGAAATTGCGTTCTATAAAGTAAAAAATATGTTACTATTCACCACTGGTTTTGTGGCGCGCTTTATGAATGTTTTGGCCGGTCGGTGAATTGTAACGTTTTTTTGGGAGTTATTTTACTTGCGAAAGAATGTATTCTGGTATAGAGTATATGGTGCGGGGAGAATTGCACTCAGCATCGTTTTACTGTGTGGTGAACCGCAATAAGAAAACAGGGAAATAAACAGAATACTTTTTGGAGGATTAATATGAGTGATATTTTAGATACAGTTATTATAGGAGCCGGTCCGGCAGGACTTGCAGCAGGTGTGTATGCGGCGCGGGCAGAGATGAATTTTGTGATAATTGAACGTTCATCGGTTGTTGGCGGGCAGGTTCTGAGTACTTATGAAGTGGATAATTATCCGGGAATCACCGGGAAAAGCGGACCGGAGCTTTCAGAATGCTTCAGAGCACACTGCGAGAAGCTTGGATGCCGGTTTGTGACCGGCGAGGTTACGGATATTCAGCGCATAAAGGGCTTCCTTCCCGGAATGGGGGAATTTTTTGAAATTAGCATGGATGACGGCAGTTCGTTTACGACCGGGACAGTTATCGCGGCTACCGGTGCATCGCATAAGAAGCTGGGAGTCAGGGGCGAGGATGAATTTGCGGGCATGGGTGTGTCATATTGCGCAACCTGCGACGGAGCTTTTTTCAAAAACAAGGCTGTGACTGTTATCGGAGGCGGTAATGTAGCCCTGGAGGATGCAATTTATCTGTCGGGCATGTGCAGTCACGTGTATCTGGTGCACAGAAGAAATGAATTCAGAGCGGAGAAGGCTCTGGTAAGCGAGGCTTCAAAGCATAAAAATATTGAGTTTGTTCTCGAATCGGTAGCAGAGGAAATCGGCGGCGAGGACACGGTGAACAGAGTTATCGTAAAGAGTACGGTATCGGGCGAGCTGCGTGAACTTCCCTGCAGCGGTGTGTTTATTGCGGTTGGAATTACACCGGCTACAGAGCTGTTTAAAGATTTGTGCGATACGGACGCATCGGGATTTATTGTTGCGGATGAGACCGGAACTACGTCCTGCCCGGGGCTTTTTGCGGCAGGAGACATCAGAACGAAGCAGCTCAGACAGATCATTACGGCAGCTGCTGACGGTGCGAACTGTGTCATGTCAGTGGCCGGCTACCATGCAGGTTAATTGCGACTGAAGTTTGTTATCTGCAATCCGTAAATGTATTTGACATGTGTTTGTTCAGACTGTGAACAGTAACGTTCAGATTCCATCACATAGCAGGTATGACAATTACTTTACAGGCAGGCTTGTAGTAATTGTCATTTTGCTATGTGGTGAATAGTGACTAATTCAGCAATAAATGATTAAAATGCAACAAGCAATACATAGATTTTTGGGGGAATTTTATCTATAGTAGGATTGGCTGATATCGAGAAGTCAATAAGCTGCAAGGTTAATATATATGGCAGAGCTGTAAATGATCTGTTATGCATATTTTTCCGGTGCAGAAGATAACAAACGGAGATTATTATGAAAAAGAAATTATGTGCATTTATTTCTATAATATGTATTCTGGCTATGCTTGCCGGCTGTACGGGAACGACGGGCAATGATGGCGGTACAGTGTCGCCGGAACCGACGCAGACGCAAAAGGATGAGTCGAAGCAGAATACACAGGAGACAACTCCTACGGTTGCACCTACTGCTGTACCGACAGAAGTGCCTGTTATCGATGACGGAGGTAATTCGGGTCAGAACAGCGGAATTGTGATTGACATTCAGGACAGACAGCAGTCCAATGTTGAGACACTTACATTTAATGACGATCTGACATGGGCGTTTGACTGTGAAAACGATATGAGAACTGCTGATACCGATGTCAGAATGGTGGCTCCTGAAGGCGCCGTAATATATTATACACTTGACGGTTCCACTCCCGATGAAAATTCGGAAGTATACAGTGATACACTGAGCTTTGTCGTACACGGCGGTGATTTCCCCAAGGCGTATACAATAAAGGCAAAGGCATTACTTGCAGACGGAAGATGGACGAATACCGCAGGCAGGAATCTTCTGATCGGAACTAAGCTTGATAACCGTTTCTCGACAATAGTATTTGCGGTTTGCGGCGATCCCGATGAACTGATTAATGAGCCTGACGGAATTTTTTACGGTAAAAATTACGAACAGCGCGGCAGAGAAAGCGAGCGCGAGGTGTTTGTGGATGCATGGAATGCTGACGGTACCGCACTGTTCAGCCAGTTTGCGGGAGTCAGAATTTACGGTGGCTATTCACGTCAGTCGGTAATAAAATCCATGAAGCTTTATGCCAGAAAGTCATACGATCCCGACCACGGTTCATTTAAGTTTTCGAATTTTTCTACGGAAAAGCTTGACGGTTCTGATGAGATTATAAAGAAGTATGACAGAATAGTATTGAGAAATTTCGGTAATGATAATCAGCAGTGCTTTATCAGAGATGAGCTCAGCCAGAGGCTGGTAAAGGATGCGGGAATGGAGTGTTACGAGAACGTTATTCCCGCAGTTGCTTATCTGAACGGTTCATACTATGGCTTTTACTGGCTGCATGAGAGCTTCTGTGATGAGTATTTTCAGCAGAAATTCGGAAAGGCCGAGGGTGAATTTATCGTGGCAGAGGGTATGGATACCAAAAAGGATGCCGATGACGACCCGGAGGTTCAGAAATACATAGCAGAATATAATTCGGCATATGATAAGTTCAGTAAGCTTGATTTGACGAACGATGCCAATTATAATGCACTTAATTCGATAATCGATGTTGAGGATTATCTGACATTTTTTGCATGGAACATTACCATAAACAACTGGGACTGGCCGAATAACAATTTCAAGTGCTACCGTTATGTGGAGGCTCCGGCTTCGGTTTTAAATGCTGAAGGTGCAAAGGTTACTCCCGACAGATATAATTTTGACGGAAGATGGAGATTCCTCTATCATGATATGGACTGGACATACGGCCTGTATGGCAGTGAAAAGGCACAGGCAAGCTGCAACACTCTGAAAGAGGTACTGAATCCGAACGACGAGCGTTATTCACCGCTGTTTGCTCAGCTGATGAAGAGACCTGAAAGTCGTGAGTTTTTCAGGTCAAAGACCATGGAATTTATCGACGGAGCTTTTTCGGCAGACAATATCAAAGCTGCATATAAAGAACTCAACGAATTCAGATATGATGAACTGCTGTATTTCTATGATTTCATGGAGAATGAGACACGTAAGGGTGTCGAAGATTTGTGGGCACGTGAATACAATCTGGCTTCAAACGAACAGCAGATATTTGATTTTGCGGAGAACAGAGGAACATATGTTGTGAAGTACATGAACGAGCTGCTTCCTTCACTTATGAATTAAGCATCCGGGAGGTACGATACGGGTTCTGCTCAGCGGGTAACACAAGCCCGAAAATTAAGCAGAATTTATGAATGATTTTTGGACAGACTGAGAACAGTAACATATACAGATTGCAAATCCGACTGTCTGAGAAAAACGCTGACAGTGTTCGTCGGGAGGTATATCAGGATGACAGGCGGGAAGCCTTGGCAATTCAATTACTGAAGTAGTTCACTCAAGGAGAAATTATAATGGGAACATTTTCTAAACATTTAAGATTCAGAGAGGCAGGAGAGGCAGTAAATGTTAATAATATTGCAGCTTATGGTGAGCCCTGCTATTCTCTTTTTACATCGACTAAGGTCTTATCGCTGACGCATCATATTGATATCACCGATGAACATGAAAACGTGGTTTATACGGCAAAATCAAAGGCTATTTCCATTCATGACAAGACGAATGTATTTGACCGTGACGGCAATCAGGTATCGCATATTGAGAAGAAGTTTTTTACCATTCACCAGAGACACATGATTACCATGTCAAACGGGGTATATTTTGAGATGTCGAACGAATTGTTCCATGTCTACAAGGATATTACGAACCTTGAAGGCATTGGCTGGCAGCTCAGGGGCAATATCTGGGGGCTGAATTTTGAACTTTGGGATGCCAACGGAAATATTGCTGCCGTAATAAGTCAGAAGATGTTTTCGATTCACGACAAGTATTGCATTGATATTTACAGACCTGAGTTTGAGGCTGTGGTTATCACTATTCTGGTTACACTTCAGCATATGATAAGAGACCGGGAGGCCGCATCTTCGTCGGGAGGCTCATCCTCGTCCTCGTAATCTGCCGGATGACTGTACTAAGGAAAGAAGTGCCGGGGTAGAGGTAAATGGCTGTGAATCGTGCAGGGATTCCGATGTGGTGGTAAATGGCTGTGAATCGTGCAGGGATTCCGATGTGGCGATAAATGGCTGTGAATCGGGCAGGGATTTCGATGTGGCGAAGACTGACGCGGAAAGGCAAGTCATCTTCTTCGACAACTTCAAAACGGCTTATGAATGTGGTTGAGACAGCTGCGAATGGTGAAATAGGAACAGTTCACATTTTTGATAAAGCGTACTTCACAATTTATTAGGGCATCCGTCAGGGTACCCTTTTTTTCTTTATAGGAAATTGCGTCCAATAAAGTAAAAAACGATCCGCGAGGATGCGCACGTTTTTGCAGCGTTAATTTTGTCACTGACGCGACGTAAAAGTGGCGCAGCATGTCGCAAGCGACATGCTTTCCGGACTATTTGCGATATTCATTTACAGGTTAACATTACCAGGTTAACAATATTAGAATTTTCCTATAATAGTCGGAATATATTTTTGTGCGAAATGATGATTGACAGGACAAAAATTGTGCAATTTGCACAAAAATCATTGACCGCAAAAAAATGAATTGACTGAAAAACGGGAACAGATTCTACAATTATAGTCGAGTTATCCACATAAATATAACCATTTTTTATCCGATTTTTAGCTGAATTGGAGTTATAAACGAAGTTATCAACATTATCAACAAAAATTGTACACTTTTGTAGTTGGAAAAATATCGCGTCAAGTTCGAAAATCAGTTTTGTAGTTTGTGATAAATTTACAAAAAATGAGCCTTACCTGTTGACAGAGGAATATATCGACAACACTGAACAATTTATACAATATTCAAGAAAATGATTGAAACACAGCAAAATTGAATTGAAATTGTGTGCGAAAAAGATCGGAAATGAGCTCCAAACAGTGTAAACAGGCCTTAATCCTTCACTACAGACTAAGAACGAAAAGCAACAACGAATACAGTGAAAGTTCGATTCACCACCTGATCAGAAAACATTCATAAAGCGCACCCCAAAATCAGTGGCTTATTAGTATCTCAACGGAAACGGCTTTATTTGTGCGAATAGCGAGTAGTCTGATCGGAAGCTTGCTTCAGTTCAGACCCGGGCAAACGTCATCGAGTGACGTATGTCACGAGATATGTGCATAGTCCGGCCTCTATCACACAGCCGGTATGACAATTACTTTACAAGCAAGCTTGCAGTAATTGTCAGTTGGTTATGTGGTGAATAGTAACCACTTAAAAAAATATTACGTATCAGTTTTATATTTTGTAGTGGTAAACTGAGCGTTATGGGTGTATACTGTTTATAATGATGGGATATTATGGTCAGTGATTCTGTTTACAGTCCGGTAATGACTGATGCAGGTCGGAGCAGATAAGCCGCGAGCGGCAAAGAAATGATGGACTGCATAGCGGGAAGGACTTATGAACGGATTATTGACGGATTGTGAATAGTTATATTACACAGAACAGGATTATCCTGAAAATGAAAGGAGAAGGCAGGTTTTATCCTGCCGTGAGCCGTATGTTTGACGCCAAAAAGGTAAAAGACGAGTGTGTGGAATGGATCAGAGATTTCTTTGAGAAAAACGGACCGGACTGTAATGCGGTCGTAGGAATCTCGGGCGGAAAGGATAGCTCGATAGTTGCAGCGCTCTGTGTGGAGGCACTTGGAAAGGACAGGGTTATCGGGGTACTGATGCCATGCGGTGTGCAGCATGATATAGATATGGCACAGCTTCTGGTAAATCATCTGGGAATCAAAAATTATACTGTAAACATAAAAGATGCTATAGATGGGATTACAAAGAGTATTCCGTTTGAACTGGGGGCACAGTCTGTACAGAATCTGCCGCCGAGAATCAGAATGGCGACTCTGTATGCTATTTCCCAGAGCCATAACGGAAGGGTAGCCAATACCTGCAATCTTTCAGAGGACTGGGTAGGATATTCGACCAGATATGGCGATTCGGTAGGTGATTTCAGCCCCTGCTCACATCTGACAGTGGCGGAAATGAAGCAGATAGGAAGACTTCTCGGACTTCCCGATGTGCTGGTTGACAAGGTTCCGATTGACGGACTCTGCGGGAAGAGCGACGAAGAAAACCTGGGATTTACCTATGCTGAGCTGGACAGATACATTAGAACCGGCGAGATTGATGATGAAAACAAAAAAGCAGTCATTGACCGCAAGCACAGAATGAATCTTTTTAAGCTTGATGTAATGCCGAGCTTTGATCCCGGTATTGACACAAAAGCTAATACCTAATAGAGTAATCTGTTGACTGCGTAACAGTCCGGGCTTATGAATACGTTTTGAACAGACAGTGAACAGTAACAGACAGTGGGCAGTAACAGACCAGTGAGCAGTAACAGACAGTGAACAGTAACAGACAGAGGGCAGTAAAGGGGAATACCGGTATACGTTATATTTTCGGCGTTCATGAAAGGAGGACTTCCCGAAAGCTACAGCGGAAGTAAAAAAATGAGACTACAACCTATTATTACATCATTACTTGATACGGACCTTTATAAATTTAACATGAATCAGGTCATTTTTCATAAACACACGGATCTGACAGGCGTATATGTGTTTAAGTGCAGAAACAAAGGAGTAATATTCACCCGGGAAATGCTTGAAGAGATAAATGCACAGGTCGATCATCTCTGCACGCTCAGGTTTTCAAAGCAGGAGCTGGATTATCTCCGGTCTATCAGATTTATAAAAAAAGACTACGTTGAATTCCTGAGACTATGGCATCCGATACGTGATTATGTAGAGACCGGACTTAATGAGAACGGAGTGCTGTCGTGTACGGTAACAGGACCGCTGTTTTCTGCAATGCAGTTTGAGATTTATCTTCTTGAAATAATAAATGAAGTGTATTTCAGAATGAATTATGATTATGACAGGCTGCTGGAATCTGCCGAGGAACGACTGAACAGAAAAATTGAGGATTTCAGGTACAGCAGATATACGTTCAGTTTCGCTGAATTCGGATGCCGCCGTCGTCTTTCGAGAGAATGGGAGGACGTGGTAGTCAGACGTTTGGCGACTGAGACAAAAAACTGCGTAGGCACATCGAATGTCTATCTGGCAATGAAATATGACCTTACTCCTATCGGAACTTATGCTCATGAGTTTGTTCAGATGTATCAGGGAATTGATTCGATACCGCTTGCATATACAAACCACTATGCTATGGAAGACTGGTATAATGAGTATCAGGGAGATAACGGAACTGCGCTTACGGATACCGTGACAACGGATTTGTTCCTGCTCGATTTTACAAGAGCCAGGGTAAATAATTTTAGCGGAGTACGTCATGACAGCGGAGACCCCTATGAATGGGGCGAAAAAATCATCGCTCACTATAAAAAATATGGCGTTGATCCAAAAACCAAGCTTTTGCTGTTTAGTGACAGTCTCGATTTTGACAGGGCGCAGAAGCTGTATGAGTACTTTATGGACCGTTCAAAGGTTTCGTTCGGAATAGGAACCTTCTGTAGTAACGATACCGAAGAGGATGCGCTGAACATAGTCATTAAGCTTCAGTATGTGAATGGACGTCCGGTAGCGAAGCTTTCGGATGTTCCCGGCAAGACAATGTGTCAGGACGAGGATTATGCCGATTATCTGCACAGGGCGGTTGAATTCAGACTCAACAGAGAACAGCGCTGAGGGAACAGCGGGGACAGGCAATTAATAAAGCTGAGATAGCAGCCGGAGACAGCCGATTAATAAAGCTGAGGGAACAGCGGAGACAGCCGATTAATAAAGTTGAGAGAACAGCCGGAGACAGGCAATATATAAAAATTTAGAAAACAGGATAAAAGGTGAATGACATGGAATGGATTAGTAAAAGTAATATTTTGGTGGTTGGCTTGGGATTGATGGGCGGAAGCTATGCGAAGGCACTTAAGCGTCTCGGATATCATGTATGTGCAATAGATAACAGAAGTGAATCTATAACATACGCAATTAATGAAGAGATTATCGACAGTGGAAGCGTGACGGCGGATCCTTATCTGATAAACAGTGCAGATGCGGTAATATTTGCCCTTTATCCGGAAGTGTTTAAAAAGTGGATAAATGATAATCAGCAGTATTTCAGACCCGGAACGCTGATCACGGACGTAACAGGTGTTAAAAGCAGTGTAGTATACGATATTCAGTCTGTTTTGAGGGATGATGTGGAATTTATTCCGGCACATCCCATGGCAGGACGTGAGGTTTACGGTGTAGAGAACTCTGATGACAGAATGTTCCATGATGCGAACTATATTGTGACGCCGACTGAAAAAAATACTCCTCAGGCAATAGAATGGTGCAAGAGCCTTGGAAAAATACTTGGTTTCAGAAGAATTTCGCTGCTTAGTCCCGAAGAGCATGACGAAATGATAGGTTTTGTATCACAGCTGACACACTGTATTGCGGTTGCACTGATGACCTGTTCGGACAACCAGCACCTGGTTGATTATACCGGTGATTCGTTCCGTGACCTGACACGAATAGCTCGAATAAATGAAAAGATGTGGAGCGAGCTGTTTCTGATGAACAAACAGAATCTTCTTGAGCAGATGGACATTTTTATGCAGGAGTTTAAGGAACTCAGAGATATGCTGGCTAATGATGACAAGGATGGACTGTGTGAGAAGATGAAGCTCTCAACCGAACGTCGTTCATGGTTTGACAAGAAGGCTCCGACGGGCAAGAAATAAGTACGCAGAAGAAAATTTCAATAAGCAGAAACAGGAATTTGGAAGAAGACTACGATAAGCGTAAAAAGGACCGCTGAAAAAGACTCCGATAAGCGGAAAAAGGACCGCAGAAGATGACTTCAAAAGCGGAAAAAGAAAATTCAAAATAAATGAATTGTAGGCAAAAGGAAGGGTCAATAAGCTATGGATATGGATTTTGAACGAAAACTGGCTATACCGATGGAAGTGAAGGAAATGTATCCTTTAACAGGTAAAATCAGTGAGGTCGTAGACAAAAAAATAAATCAGATAAATCAGATTCTGTCAGGCCAGTCCGACAGGCTGCTGCTGATAATAGGACCGTGTTCGGCGGATAACGAAGACAGTGTAATAGACTATATCAGCAGACTCAGATCTGTTCAGGACAAGGTGGAGGAGAAGATTCTGATAGTGCCCAGAATATACACGAATAAACCCAGAACGACAGGTGACGGGTATAAGGGCATGGTTCACCAGCCCGACCCGAATAAAAAGCCGGATTTGTTTAAGGGGATAATTGCTACAAGAGAGCTTCATATGCGTGCGGTTCAGGAGACAGGTTTTGCCTGCGCCGATGAAATGCTGTATCCCGAAAACCATAAATATCTGGATGATTTACTTGCCTATGTGGCAGTAGGTGCACGCTCTGTAGAGAATCAGCAGCACAGACTTACTGCGAGCGGACTTGGAATACCTGTAGGAATGAAGAACCCTACAAGCGGTGACAACACAGTTATGCTCAATGCCATCATGGCTGCCCAGCACTCACATACCTTCATATACAGGGGATGGGAAGCACATTCGCATGGTAATCCTTATGCGCATGCCATATTGAGAGGATACACAGACAATGACGGACAGACACATCCGAATTATCACTATGAAGATTTGATTCGCCTGTGTGATTCCTATGATAAACGTGAGTTGGCAAATCCGTCGATAATTATTGATACCAATCATGCCAATTCGGGCAAGAATCCATTTGAACAGCCAAGAATAATCAAGGATGTTCTTTACAGCTGCAGACATGCAGAAACCATAAATCGTCACGTTAAGGGCTTTATGGTAGAAAGCTATATTGAGGACGGATCACAGAAAATCGGCGAGGGCTGTTACGGAAAATCAATTACCGATCCTTGTCTGGGATGGGAAAAAACCGAAAGAATGATATATGAAATAGCGGATCTTATCAGTTGAATTCGGTGAGGTTTTTCCTGTACCAGAGGGGCATAAGGTTTCTTTGAAGCTTCGGGTTGGTTCTGGGACCGATAGCGATGTTTTCGAAGAAAACCTTCCAAAGATCGACATAGTCAAGCTGTGACTCCTGCAAGGAATCAAGTCTGGCAGCCTCATCTGCGGACAGCTGAACGATGAAACAATCGCTGTTTTTCGGATGAAACGCCATTTCGTTATGTGTCTTGTCAAAAATGGCAAACCATTCAACTGCAAACCGGTCTGCAAAATGATGCATTATGTACCTGAGAACATGTGAATGCGGTTCGATGGTTGCCAAAAGAAGCGGAGGGTCGAGCCGGACTTCCCGGAACCTGATGAATTCCAGAAAATAGTGGGACTCTCTGCTGACGGCGCGCGAAATTTCAAAAATACATTTAACGCAGGGAAGCTGGATGGCATCGCATATTCCGGGACCCATAGAAAAACCGTAGACAAGAAAACGGTATATGGCTGTGCCTCTGTCCGCATCGCGGGATTCGGCGGCAGTAAGTACAAGCTCGTAAGCCTTCGGTGATATGAGGCGTTTGACGGATTCTGCTACCGACATGCTTTTTTCGGTATCAGTCTGAACATCGATGTATTCGGTGAAGAAATCGATATTATTGTATTCGGGACTGTCAGAGGGCAGAATTCTGATATATTCGTGTCCGTAGCGTGACTTCCCGGCTAAGTATACTGCGGTAAAAATGCCGTCCGGGTCTGCGGGACATCGATAAACACGTATATTTTTTGTTGCCGTACTGAGCATATCCTGCTCAGGTGCATTGACTGATGAGGTTATTATTTTGTCCATAGTCGCTCCAGATATCATCAAAGGAAAGCTGTTTATAGGTAACGCCCGAACCGAAGTCTGTCATAACATCTTTGTTGTCATGAAGAAGCTGACGCGTGATGAAGTCTTCGTCCTGCTTCAAAAATGAACTGAACATTTTTCCATAGCAGGTGATAAAATAAATGGCACGTTTGAGTACCACTCCTGCGGTTTTCAGGGAGGCAAAGTCGATACGACCCTGTCTGCGGGCATCTACGATTCGGCGTGCTGATTTGGCGCCGATGCCGGGGACCTTGAGCAGGGTGTCATAGCCGGCGGTTGAGACTTCGATGGGGAAAAGCTCCATATGAGCCAGAGCCCAGTCACATTTCGGATCTAAAAACGGATTAAAAAACGGGCGCTTTTCCGAGAGCAAATCGTCTGTCGAAAAACCATAGTAACGGAGCAGAAAATCAGCCTGATACAGACGGTGTTCACGCAGAAGCGGAGGACCGTTCAGCGTAGAAGGAAGGGTACTGTCGTTATTGACATTCATAAATGCGGAGAAAAAGACTCTTTTCAAATCAAAATTCCGGTACAGTGCTTCGGTGACGGCCATAATCTGGTAGTCGGATTCACCTGTTGCGCCGATAATCATTTGTGTACTCTGACCGGCAGGAACGAATCCGTGTCTTAAATCTCTGCGTGCAAGCCCGGTAAGTATCGAGCCTGATTTGGAATGATTGTGTACTGTCAGCTCTGAGTCTGATGAATTTGCGGAGTATTGTGAGGACGTAATCCCGGAAAGCTTCTGATAGGAGCGCCGGTTGACCGATTCATCGGAATGACAGGAATCAGGTCTGAAATCGAGTGACGAACCCGAGTGAACCGAATCTGAACCTGAGACCGTGCCCGAAATGCCGGCTTGCCGTGTGTGTGTTCCTTTAGGTTCATAGGAATTGAGTTCGGAAACGGAATCGGTTGATTCTTTATTGGATTTTGAAGTTACAGACCGGGTACGGGTGGCTTCGCCAACGAGCTGATGAACAGCATTGTCTACGGACAGTCCCGGTGTTTCATGACCGATGCGCTGCTGAGTAAAGTAATATGCACTTCTGTTTCCGCCGGTCATTCCGAGAAGCTCACGGCTTTCGGCCATACCGGCCTGAATCATACGCATGGGTGTGAGTATTTTTTTTCGGGTTTTGTTTGGAGCCAGTTCACGAAGACCATCCGCTGTGGGCAGTTCCAGGTTTATGCTCATTCTGTCGGCATACCAGCCGCATTCTTCCACTATTTCAGGGGATGCGCCGGGGATGGCTTTACAGTGAATATAGCCGTTGAAACGGTACTTTTTACGGAGGTCGCGCAAAGCAACCGTCATAAGCTCCATGGTTCTGTCGGGTGATTCAACGATGCCGGAGCTCAAAAAGAGTCCTTCAATATAGTTTCGACGGTAAAATTCAATTGTAAGCGTACATATTTCTTCGGGTGTAAAGGCGGTGCGGGGAATGTCGTTACTGACCCTGTTTATACAGTATTTGCAATTATATATACACTCATTTGTCATGAGTATTTTCAGCAGCGAAATACATCTGCCGTCGGCAGCAAAGGAATGGCATATTCCGGCAGCGCAGGAATTGCCCAGTTCGCCGGGGCGCGACTGTCGTTCGACACCGCTGGAGGTGCAGGCAACATCGTACTTGGCGGCATCGGACAAAATAGCAAGCTTTTCACGCAGTGTGGCATGTTCCAAAACAATCATCTCAGGCACCTCGAACATTTGTTTAGAACAATAATATCATACGAACAGAGGTTTGTCAAATGTAAATTTCAACAAAACTTATTTTCAGCTGCTATTTACAGACTTAACATAACGCATTCATAAGCCCTGCCGGCTACGCAGCGAAGCGGACTGCGAACTTTATTGACTAAACGTTGGAGCATGTTTATGGTAAAGAAGACAATTCTTGTTGATATGGATGAGGTACTCGACGATATGGACCGTAAATGGGTGAGTTACCTGAATTCACGATACGGGACTCATACAAGGTATGAGGATGTGAAGGAATGGGATATGACAAAAGCTTTTCCGGGGCTCAGTCGCGGGCAGGTATACGGTGCAATCCTTGAGGAAGAGCTTTACAGGAATTTTGAACCGACAGAGGGCGCGGCGGAGGTGCTTCAAAAGCTTATCGGTGAAGGACATGACATTTTTGTCGTGACCAACACGCCCTATCAGGTGGCAAAGGTTAAGATGGAAGAGGTGCTTTTTAAGTATTATCCGTTTCTTTCGTGGGAGCAGTGTATTTTCACATCAAAAAAGCAGATGATACGGGGAGACGTTCTGATAGATGACAGCCCCGGAAATCTGGAGGGCGGTGAATATGTGAAGCTCCTGTTTTCGGCTCCCTACAACAGAGATTATGATGCCGAAAAAAACGGAATGATTCGTGTAAACAGCTGGGAAGAGATTTATGCGGTAATAGAAGGTCTTTTCAATGACTGAGCCGGTGGCAGGCGGGCAGAAAAATGAGTTTGGCCCGGATTTACAAAAAGTCGTTTATTTTTAACCGGTCAGGTTAAGAACGGGGGGGTAAATTATGGGGAAAAAAATATCAAAAATTATTGCATTTGCGGTGATAGTAAGTCTGATTACGGTAACAGGCTTTGGAAACTATACTCCGTCCATGGCAGCGAAAATGTATACACCGGAGCGCATAGATGAAGAGTCGGATACCGACGGTACGGTGGGAACATATGACAACGGGAAAGGCGGAATCCGGTCGGGAAATGCCGAAGATTATGACCGGAGCGCCGGCCGCGGGCAATTTGCACGTGAGGTGGCTGACATGGTCAATGAATACTGGGAGGATGACTACTTGACCGAGTTCAGTTACGGGAAAACCGACGGAGCAAAAAAAATTAACGGCAAATGGTATGTACCGGCAAAGGATTTCTGTAAAAAAACAGGTGGAAAATATACACGAAAAGGGAAGCATTTTTCAATGCAATATACCGACGAAACCGTTGAATGTACCGTAAACAAAGAAGCGGCGACCGTAAACGGAGAAGACATAAGCCTTGAAAACATGCCTGTAAAAAAGAACAGTAAATACATGATTTCGGCGGATGAAGTATTGACCTCCATCGGTTTTGAAGTCGAGGAAAGCGGGACGGGAATCACCGTCAGCAGACCGTATCAGACAAAACGTCTGATTGTTCAGGTAAAGCAAAACCGTTCAATTAATCCCGATGCTTACGGAGCCGTGAAATATGCGGATGACGGAGAAGGTCTGTATGTTCTCCAGTTTGACAGTGAAGATGACACAATATCTGCTTATGACAGGCTTACAAATACCGCTAAAATTGAATATGTTGAGGTTGACAGGTATATTTCGATGGTTGAGCCGCAGGAAATTCTTGGGGGCGGAGCAGCCGGAGGGGACTCCGCGAACGGATATTATGATGATTCTGTCCTGTGGGATGTCAGCATTCTCGGAGCCGATATTCTGGCCGATAAAATCAGAAAGGCCGGAAATGACAGAGAAGTGATTGTCGCTGTGGTCGATACCGGTGTGGACTATACACATTCTCTGCTGCAGGACAGTATGTATTCAAAGGGGTACGATTATGTTAACAATGATTCGGATGCCTATGATGACAACAGTCACGGCACGCATGTGGCAGGAACGATAGTACAGGTGGCGGATGGGCTGCCTGTTAAGATACTTCCCGTAAAGGTGTTGTCCGGACAGGGAAGCGGAACCAGTCTGACGGTGGCGAACGGTATTGAGTATGCTGTCGGAAAAGGTGCATCGGTAATAAACTTAAGCCTCGGAGGAGCCAGCTACGGAAGCGGGCATTACGAGGATCAGGCTGTTACGAAGGCCGTAAATGCAGGATGCATCGTTGTGGCAGGTGCCGGAAATGACAGCTCGGATACGGCTTATTTCTGTCCGGCACATAACGATAATGCAATCGTTGTGGCTGCAATAGATTCCGATAAAGACCGCGCATATTTTTCAAATTACGGGTACTCTGTGGATGTGGCTGCACCGGGAGTGGACATTTACAGCAGTATTCCGGGAAACAGATATGATTACTATTCGGGTACATCCATGGCAACTCCGCATATCAGCGGTCTTGCCGCAATATTAAAGATGATTTATCCCTCCTACGGCTGTGCCGAAATGGAAAAGCTTCTGCGTAATCTTTCGGTGGATTTGGGCGAAAAAGGCTTTGATGTTTATTATGGTTACGGAATGCCGTATGTCGGGGATGTTGATGTGGGTGGCACATCGGGAAATCCTGCGCCGACAGGAACGCCTTCGCCGACAGCTGCTCCGAAGCCGACATCGTCACCGAAGCCGTCTCCGACAGCTAATCCCTATCCCACATGGGAACCTTACCCCACATGGGAACCCTATCCTACGTGGGAACCTTATCCCACATGGGAGCCCTATCCTACGTGGGAACCTTATCCCACTTGGAATCCTTATCCTACATTGAATCCGTCACCTTCACCTACGGGAAGACCGACCGGAAGTCCGACAGCGGCACCTTCGCCTACGGGAAATCCGACCGGCAGCCCGACAGCGGCCCCTTCACCTACGGGAAATCCGACCGGCAGCCCGACAGCGGCCCCTTCGCCTACGGGAAATCCGACCGGCAGCCCGACAGCGGCCCCTTCACCTACGGGAAGACCGACCGGAAGTCCTACAGCAGCACCTTCGCCTACGGGAAAGCCAACCGCTGCCCCGACACAGCCGCCTGCGTATTACGGTGATATTTCTATGAGTGTGAGTTCGTCATCCTCGAGTATTAACGGAAAAATAAGCGCAAAGATAAAGATATCGGCAGGGGCAGGCATTGCACAGATAACGATAGCCTACGGGGACGGAACCGTTAAAAAATATAAGGGCAGCGGTCAGCCGGTAAACCTTGAACTGGAACCGGATATGGGAAGCGGAAAGAGAAGTGTAAAGGTTACCGGCTACGACTATTACGGGAAGGTTGTGTCTGTAACCTCCGTAAGTTATTGAATACAGTTATCGTTTGTATATGAACAGTGATAACGCGAACGGAAGAACATAGAAAGGCAGAAAAATGGAAAGATATACTGATGTAAAAACTTCATCGGGAGAGTATCAGGTTGTTATCGGAACAAACCTCAATATCGGTGAACAGTTAAAAAAAATACACCGCGAGTGCCGCGTACTCCTGGTAAGTGATGACACGGTGTTTGCTCTTTACGGCGAAGATACGGTAAAATCACTTGAAGACAGCGGATTTACCGTGGATACGTTTGTATTCACGCACGGAGAGCAGAGCAAAAATATTAATACAATGAATGATATTCTGGAATATGCGGGTAGCTGCCATCTGACACGAACGGATATGATGGCTGCTCTCGGGGGAGGCGTAGTGGGAGATATTACCGGTTTCTGTTCGGCAGTATATCTCAGAGGAATCGATTTTGTTCAGATACCGACAACGGTACTGGCTGCGGTAGATTCGTCTGTCGGGGGCAAGACCGCGATAGATCTGAAGGCGGGCAAAAATCTTGCGGGTGCGTTTCATCAGCCGGTAGGCGTATTCCTTGACGTGAACCGTTTTAACAGTCTTCCCGATGACATTTTTTCCGAAGGACTTGCCGAAGCCATAAAAGCCGGGATGATACAGGACAGTGAGCTTTTTGAAATTTTTGAAAAGGCTGATTCCACGGAAACAGGCAGACGTTTCGGACTTGATATGATGGATATCTGTGCCAGATGTATTGAAATAAAGGCGAAGGTAGTTCAGATTGATGAGTTTGATACCGGTCTGAGAAGAATCCTGAATTTCGGACATACACCGGCACATGCCATAGAAATACTGAGCGGACTGAAGATATCGCACGGAAAAGCAGTGGCTGTCGGCATGGTTATTATGACAAAAACGAGTGAAAGACTCGGCAAAATACCGACAGGAAGTACGGAACGTCTGATAAAGGTGCTCAACAAATTCGGACTGCCGTCTGTCTGTGACTACAATGCCGAGGAAATGGCGGAAATCGGAGCCGTTGATAAGAAAAGGACCGGAAAAACCATGGGAATCATTCTGCTTGAGAAAATCGGACAGGCATATGTGGAAACAATACCCGCTGACAGACTGAGCGAATATTTCGATACAACATTATTCACTAACCGTGATTAATAATTATACAGCGGCAATACTGTCTGAGAGCGATTGATAATTATACAGCAGCAATACTGTCTGCGATTAATGGATTTACTGCAACATTACTATCTGACTGCGAGGGGAAAAAGCAATGATGAGCGAATACGGACTGATAGGTGAAAAGCTGGGACACAGCTTTTCGAAGGAACTTCATCGCGAATTCGGTAATGACGGATACGAGCTGATGGAGATACCGAAGGATGAAATAGACGGTTATTTTGAAAAAGCCTGTTTCAAAGGGATAAATGTGACCATACCGTACAAACAGACGGCCATGAGATACTGCAGCACCGACAGTACGGCTGCTGAAATCGGGGCAGTGAACACGATGGTGAACCGCGAGGGTACCGTTTACGGATACAATACCGATTTTCTCGGCTTTGAATATATGCTTGGACGTGCGGAAATATCACTGAAAGGCAAAAAAATCGTTATTCTCGGAAGCGGCGGGACATCAAAGACCGCAAGGTTTGTCTGTAAAAGAGCCGGAGCGGCCGAGATTGTGGTTTTGTCACGAAATGCAGACAAAGAGCAGATGAATTCCGATAACGATAAATGCATTCGTTTCGCTGCTTATGGACAGACGGACGAGTATACGGATGCTGACATTATCATAAATACAACGCCTGTCGGAATGTTTCCCAAAATCGATGAATGTCCTGTTGACATAGCCTTGTTTCCTCATCTGGAGGGCGTGGCGGATGTTATATATAATCCCCGGATTACAAGGCTGCTGAAGGCTGCATCGGAGAGAAATATCAAAAATACGGGAGGACTGCCGATGCTTGTTGCACAGGGCTGGTATGCAAATCTTCTTTTCAGGGGTGAGCCGGCGGAAAAACTGATGAAGCTTCAGCCCGCAAACGAAACGAAGGACAGCTTTATTACTGTACCTGAGATAGAACGTGTTATTGACGTGATACAGGAAGCGCACCGTTTCTGAAGACTGGAGGATTTTATGTAAAAAGGCGATGAGGATACAGCACATTGCCTTGTGAAGCGCACCGTTTCTGAAGACTGGAGGATTTATGGGAGAAGAAATATTCAGAAAAAAAAGTATTGAAAGAATTAACTCACCGGAGAGCCTGAATGATTATGTCAAGGTGGCCAACCCCGGTGTGTGGATACTATTTGTCGCGGTTATCATACTTCTTGTGGGAGTCGGTGTTTGGGGAATATTCGGAAGACTTGAGACAAAGCTTGAAACCGGGATTTCGGTAACGGAAGGTATAGGAGTCTGTACGCTGAGTGCGGAAGACTGCGAGAATGTTGAGGCGAACCAGACTGTGAGAATCGGAGACACAGAGGGTAAGGTAGTGTTTGCGGACAGGAAGGAAGGTATAGTCCGGGTTCAGATTGATGTGCCGGACGGCGAATACGGGGCACAGATAATTATCGAGAGCATCAGTCCCTTTTCATTTATAACGAACTGAGGTGTAGCATTTATGCATAATAAAGTAAAGAGTCCCATAAAAAACGGTGTGGCAAAGGTTCCGGTCATAATGCAGCTTGATGCACTGGAATGCGGCGCGGCCTGCCTGACGATGGTACTGGCGTATTACAATAAATGGATACCGTTGGAGCAGGTCAGGTCCGACTGCGGAGTATCACGTGACGGTTCAAACGCAAAAAATATGGTAAAGGCAGCCAGACACTACGGACTGAAGGCTCAGGGCTACAGATATGAACCGGAAAACCTCAGGCGCAAGGGCAGCTTCCCCTGCGTTATCCACTGGAATTTTAATCATTTTGTGGTATTGAAAGGTTTTAGAGGGAATAAAGCCTATATTAACGATCCTGCCCGCGGGAACTGTACTGTATCCATGGAGGAATTTGATAAGTGCTTTACCGGGATATGTATCATGTTTGCACCCGGGGAAAGCTTTATTCCGTCCGGAAAGCCTGTCAGTATGATGTCATTCGTGGTCAGGCGCCTGAAGGGAACAGGGACAGCTGTGGCATTTACGGTAATAACGGCTGTTATTATGACTATTATGGAGCTGTTTAACTTCTCTTTTTCAAGAGTTTTTGTTGACAGACTGCTGACCCGGAGAAATCCGGAATGGCTGAGCGGCTTCCTTGTACTGCTGATTGCCTTCAATGCTGTTCGTATACTGATGTCCGGAATTCAGGCGGTATATTGTCTTCGGATAAACGGAAAGATGGCTGCGGTAGGAAATACGACATATATGTGGAAGGTACTCAAAATGCCGATGGGGTTCTTTTCACAGCGAATGTCCGGAGATATACAGGGACGACAGGGTGACAACGCATCTATAGCGGGAACGCTGATAGACACATTTTCACCGCTTGTACTGGACTCTGTCATGATTGTGGTTTATCTGATAATAATGCTCAGATACAGTCTGATACTTACCGTGGTCGGCCTGGCATCCTTATCAGTGAATGCATTTGTATCACGGTATATTTCGAAAAAAAGAATAAATGTAACCCGTGTTTCAATGCGTGACAGTGCAAAGCTGAGTTCTGCAACCGTATCGGGAATTGAGATGGTGGAGACCATAAAGGCATCGGGAGCTGAAAACGGTTTCTTTGCCAGATGGTCGGGCTATCAGGCCAGCGTAAACACACAGGAAGTGCGTTTCATGAAGCTGAACAGATATCTCGGAATGATTCCCCAGTTTGTTTCGACACTTGCAAACGATGCGGTTCTGGTTCTCGGTGTTTATCTGGTAATGAAGGGCGAGTTTACCGTTGGAATGATCATGGCCTTCCAGGGGTTCCTTGCTTCCTTTATGAATCCTGTCGGAAAACTGATAGCCGCGGGGCAGACGATACAGGAAATGCGTACCAGAATGGAGAGGATAGATGATGTAATGGAGTATCCGGAGGACGACGTTTTTGCTCCGGATGATGAAAATGCTGAGGTCGGAGGCAAGCTTTCGGGCAAAATAGAGCTTAAAAATGTTACTTTTGGCTATTCTCCGCTGGCTGAACCTTTTATAAAGGATTTCAGCATGACGCTTACTCCCGGGAAAACCGTAGCGATCGTCGGTTCTTCGGGGTGTGGAAAATCCACAATGTCAAAGCTGGTTTCGGGCCTGTACAAACCGTGGCAGGGAGAAATACTGTTTGACGGGAAAACCATGAAGGAGATTCCTGCCGGCGTATTTCACGGCTCGCTTGCGGTTGTGGATCAGGATATTATTCTGTTTGAGGATACAATAGCCAACAATATTAAAATGTGGGATGAGACAATAGAGGATTTTGAGATGATTCTTGCGGCGCGTGATGCGCAGCTTCATGAGGACATTATGCAGAGACCCGACGGTTACAACCATAAAATAACGGAGGGCGGGAAGGATTTCTCGGGCGGACAGCGTCAGAGAATGGAGATAGCACGCGTATTGGCTCAGGATCCGACAATTATTATTTTAGACGAGGCAACCAGTGCACTTGATGCAAAGACGGAATATGAGGTTGTGAAGGCTATCCGTGACAGAGGAATCACCTGTATAGTGGTGGCACACAGACTTTCTACCATACGCTCGGCGGATGAAATAATAGTCATGAAAAACGGAGAAATAAATGACAGAGGTACACACAAATCGCTTATGAATACAAGCGCATTGTATAAAGAGCTTGTTTCGGCAGAGTAGGGGGCACATATGAGCTGGTTCGATGAACAGCTGCAGACGCGGCTGAAAAAGGATAATGAGGGCTTCTCTGATGCGCTTGATTCTGTAGCGGCTGCGGTAATGGGGAAGCGGCTGAGCGAAGCTCTTTCGTCGGAGTCGGTGGCACAGTCGGCTCTTGAAGAGATACTCAGATATTATCACATAAAAATGAAGTCGGATGAAATTCCGAAGAATGTTACATCGATAGATGAACAGATTGAGTACAGAATCCGTCCGTTCGGCATCATGAGAAGAAATGTTGTGCTTGAAAAGGGCTGGTATCACAACGCGGTCGGAGCAATGCTGGGCACCCTGAAGGAGGACGGCAGGGCAGTGGCACTTATACCGGGAAAAATGTCAGGATATTTTATGATAGATTTTATGACCGGCAAAAAAACGAAGCTGAACAGAAAAAACGCGAAGCTGCTGGATGCTGAGGCAACGGCATTTTACAAGCCTCTTCCTATGAAATCGCTGAAAATCAAAGATTTGCTTATATATATGGGCAGTCTTTTAAATACCTCGGATATAATTATGTATGTGGGAGTGACGCTTATAGTGACACTTCTGGGTCTTTTATCTCCCATGTTTACAAAATGGCTGTTCAGCAATGTTCTGGAGTCGGGAAGCTATACAATGCTTGCAGCCCTGACGGTATTTATGATATGTTTTACGATTTGCAGACTGCTGATAAGTACATTTCAGACGCTGATTAATGCCCGTATGGGAATCAAACAGAATATAGCGGTTCAGGCTGCTGTAATGAGCAGGATTATCAGTCTTCCCGCGTCTTTTTTCAAGGAGTATTCATCAGGTGAGCTGACCCAGAGAGCCATGTATGTGCAGTCACTCTGTTCAATGATATTTGATTCACTGACATCAGTCGGTTTTACGTCATTGTTTTCATTTGTTTACATCGGTCAGATTTTTGTGTTTGCGCCGTCACTTGTATTGCCTTCGCTGATTATCACGCTTTTGACGGTGGGTTTTTCGATAATTCTTATGCTGGCGAGGATGAAGATATCCGAAAAGAGAATGCTTTTGTCATCAAAGACAAGCGGATTTACCTATTCTACCATTACGGGAATTCAGAAAATCAAGCTGGCCGGAGCAGAAAAAAGGATGTTTTCACGCTGGGCCGCGCAGTATTCGAAGGAAGCGGCGATTACGTACAACCCGCCCGTATTTCTGACTCTGGGTTCGACGATTTCACTTGCTTTTTCGCTTATAGGAACGATAGTGATATATTATCTTGCCGTAAGCACCGGAGTTGCGGTTTCGGATTACTATGCGTTTAATACGGCTTACGGTATGGTATCTTCGGCATTTGCGGCATTTACGTCAATTACGGCAACTTTGGCCAACATCAGACCTTCTCTGAATATGGCACGTCCGATACTGGAGGCAGAGCCGGAGGTTGCTGAAGGAAGACTGACGGTAACGGAGCTAAAGGGAGCTGTTGAGCTTTCTGATATTTCGTTCCGTTATGACGAAAAAATGCCTTGGGTAATAGACAAACTGTCACTGAAAATTAAGCCCGGCGAATATCTGGCCATAGTCGGTTCGACAGGGTGTGGAAAATCAACGCTTATGCGTCTCCTGCTCGGCTTTGAAAAGCCACAGAAGGGGGTAATCTATTATGACAGGAAGGATATGACAAGACTTGACCTCAAATCACTCCGTCGTAATATCGGAACCGTCATGCAGGACGGAAAGCTTTTTATGGGAGATATTTTTTCAAACATAATCATATCGGCACCGCAGCTGACTCTTGAGGACGCATGGAAGGCAGCTGAGCTTGCATCGCTCGACGATGATATCAGGCAGATGCCGATGGGAATGAATACTCTGATTTCGGAAGGACAGGGCGGTATTTCGGGCGGTCAGAAACAGCGAATGATGATAGCCCGTGCGCTTGCGCCGAAGCCGAAGATTCTCATGTTTGACGAAGCTACCAGTGCACTGGACAATGTGACACAAAAAAAGGTGTCGGAAGCTATCGACACCCTTAAATGTACACGAATAGTTATTGCACACCGTCTCTCGACTATCCGGCATGCCGACAGGATTATTTGTCTTGAGGGCGGTAAGATAATCGAGGAAGGAACCTATGAGGATTTGATAAATAAAAAAGGTTATTTCGCATCATTGGTTGAACGCCAGAGACTTGACGTAGAGGTGGATTGAATAATCCACCTTTTTGCTTTACAGGAAATTGCGTCCTATAAGGTAAAAAGCTTAATCATTTCTCAAAGGCTTTCAGCAGCCTGAATTTCAGCTTGCCGATGAGTCCGGTATACGGATGTTCGCGTAGCGGAAGATTGAAATGGGTTGAGCCGCGCAGAACGGTCTGAGGGTGAGTAAATTCCTTAAAGCCCCATTCGCCGTGGTAGGCTCCCATTCCGGAATGTCCGGTACCGTTGAAGGGAACGCCTTTTACAATCATGTGATAGCAGACTTCGTTGATACAACCGCCGCCGAACTGCATGGTCTGCATAATTTTTTCGGCCCATGGGATATTGCGTGTAAACACGTAAAATGCGAGAGGTTTTTCGCGTCGGTCGATGATATCGAGCATTTTGTCGATTTCACTGTCTTTGTAGGTTACAACAGGGAGAAGAGGATTGAAGAGCTCATGACGTACTATGGGCTCGTCAGCTTTCACCGGATAAATGACGGTCGGAGCATATTTGCATTTTTCACGGCTTCCGAAGCCGCCGAATACTATACGTTCGCGGTAGAGTTCCGCTTCGTCGGCACACTTTTTATATGCTTCAGGGGTAATCAGCTTCGGGTACTCAGGATTTTCGGGTGCATTTTTGCCTATCTGACGGGTGAATTCCTTTTTCAGAAGTGACACGAATTCATCGGCCACCTCTTCGGCTACCGCAATCTGGTTGACATTTATACAGATCTGACCGCTGTTTATCAGCTTGAAAAAGACTATTTTTCGGGCGGCATCACGCAGGTTTGCATCCTTACGTATGAGAGCCCAGTTGCCGGTTTCACCTCCAAGCTCAAGAGCACACGGAGTCAGATTGTTAGCGGCCTCGGCCAGTACATGACGGGCTACCTTCGGAGAACCGGTGTAGAATATTTTGTCAAAGGGCTGAGCCAGACACATATCGGCTATATCGTGACCGCCTTCGATTACCGTCACATATTCTTTCGGATAGATTTTTGAGATAAGCTTTGCAGTAATTCTGCTGCAGGCAGAGGATTTTGAGCTGACCTTCAGTACAGCGGTGTTTCCGCCGGCAATAGCGGCAATCAGTACGCCGAGTGACAGCAGAATGGGAAAATTGAAGGGACTCAGGATGAGCGTGGTACCGTATGGCATCTTGTAGACCTTTGTTACAATACTGGGGAAGCATGCCGGCCCACTGAAATGAATTTCGGGCTTTGCCCATTTTTTCAGACCTTTTACTGTTTCGTTGATTTCGAGAATCATCATTCCGACATCGCACAGGTAGGCTTCGGTTTTTGTCCTGCCCAGATCTTTTCCGAGTGCTTCAAGTATTTTGTCCTCATACCTGATAAGAGCCTTTTTGAGTCTGAGAAGCTGTCTGATTCTAAAATCAATATCAAGTGTAATGCCTGTTCGGAAGTATTCCTTTTGAGCATCGGTGATTTTCTTAATACTATCTGCTGTGTATGTCATAATATATCCTCCGTGATGTCATTGAATGTTTTTGAAATATGATTTTTGTATTATTTCCGGCTGATTTTAAGATTATGCTCCTGTTTCTTTTTTTCAATAAACCAGTAAGTATATTTTATCGGCGGGAAGTGTCCCATCAGCAGCTGCGAAATTTTAAACAGAAAGCAGGGATAAATCTGTTTCTTGCCTTTTTCTATGCCGGAAACGACCTTGCGTGCGACAACGGAGGCCTCCTGAACCGGGAAGGGTCTCATGTATCCTTTACCGCCACCGCCGCCGGCGTTAAAGAAATTGGTGTTTGTAGCTACGGGATACACACAGGTAAACTGCAGATTTTTGGGCTTTTCGAGGCGGACAGCTTCTTCAAATCCGGCAAGTGCATATTTGGATGCCGTGTAAAGTGAGTAACCGGGCATTCCCAATTTTCCGATGGCACTGATTGTGGAAACAAAGGTGCCGCTACGGCCGTTAAGATGTTTTATATAACGCACATAAGAATATATGGGAGAATACGTATTTGTACGGAACAACTTATCGATTCTGTTCCAATTGACATAATTGTAGTTTTCGATATATGCGAAGCCAGCGTTTGCGTAAAAAATATCGATTTTATCGAAAAGCTTTTCGGACCTTCTGAAAACGGCCTCAACTCCCTCGGCAGTGCTTATGTCGCATTGCATTGGAATAATTTTTTTGGACATGCCCTCGAGAGAGGAAATGTCAAGTGCAACGGCAAGAATTCTGTTCCCGTGTCCTTTTTTCAAAAGCTTTAATACCTCAAGTCCGATACCGGAGCCGGCACCGGTTATTACTATGTTTTTGTTTTCTATCATAATAAACACCTCACAATATTTTTTATGTTCGGATAATCCTGTATGATGTTATTATTCACAGTCTGTCCAAAACGTATTCTTCAGCCCTGTCTGCAGCACAGTCATTCGCTGCTTCGCAAATGAAAGCTTACTTCATGTGCTTTGCCGGGCTTCCGCAGTCGGATGATAATGCTCACAAGCTTGAAGCAGGCTTCAGGCTTGCGTTCGTTATCATCCGACTGCGAATAGCAACATTATTTTATCATATAATGTCTGCTTCGTCAAAAGTACTGATGCCTATTGAGACACACATTTATTCGCACTATGTGTTCTTAAAACGCAAATATCATTCAAAATCTGCTGATTTTCTTCGAAAAAAAGGTTGGGTCTTCACTTTTTGATTCGAAAAGTTCATTTTTTCAGCAGGACTGCCGGAAAATAACATACTTTTGATGATTGTATTTTATTTGTGCATCGGCTAATATATCATGAGATATGAAAATGTTTGGCTATTGTCAACGAATGTGATATACTAATAGTGGGGCAAGGGTTGCTGTTTCCAAACAAGTCGGGTGATAATTGCTTGTTGATGAGTGACATTATTATGCATTTCGGGGATGGCAGTTTTGTTGAAAAAAAGAATCTGTCAGGATACAGCGGAGACGATTCACAAAGCAAATACAGATTGAAGATTCTCCTAAGAAATGGATTGGCGGAAGTTCGATATACTGAGGTTTGAGATTATATATGCATGAGCTTGGTGTCTTATTACAGATTGTAAAAACCGTAGATAGAATTGCAAATGAAGAGCGAATAGATAAAGTACGATATATTGCTGTTGAAGTGGGGGAGGAATCAGGATTTGTTCCAATGTATTTAGGGAAACTGTTTCCTATAGCGGTTGATTCATTTCCAATGCTTAAGAAAACACAGCTGAAGATAACTACAGTGCCGGGTGAAGGGCTAATAATCAAGGAAATTGGGTATTAATTGAAAGGATGCTGTTTTCCATGAATGATGCAAAGAAAAACTCAGGTAATATTGATGAAAAGGGGAATGTCCTATATCTGGACGAGGAACGATTAAAACGAAAAAAGACAGGATTTTTGCCATATAAGAATAAAAAGTCCGGGCTTGGAATCAGTAACTGGCTGTATGAGCATTTAATATATGTCAACAAAAAGCGTTTTCCAATTGTACACAAGGCTTATCGTATTCTCGTTAAATCATTTTATATAATCAAAAAGGGCGGATGGAAGTCACGTCTTTATAAACGCATTATAAGAATGTATCCTGATGAGAAGCACCCGACATCTACAATTGTTTTGCCTGTTAATATTGATGTTTCGGATAAAGCGGAAAAAACAGTTATTCCATTTGAACTAATTAAAGAATCCTTGAAAAAAGTTACATACATTGTTGGCGCAGATGTATGTTTATGCCGCGAAAGTAATGGCTGTAAGGATTATCCTCATGACCTGGGGTGTTTATTTTTAGGAGAAGCGGGAAAGGTGATTGTAAAGCACGGTTTGGGGCGAGAGCTTACTTATGAAGAAGCGTGTGCCAGAATAGATGAAGCTGCAGCCTTAGGACTTATGGGACAAGCCGTGTGGGTTGAATTCGAGCAGCTTGTATGGGGAATAAGAAATGACCGGATGGATCAAATGCTGGAAATATGTTTTTGCTGTCCATGCTGTTGTCTTGCCATGAGAATGGCCAGAAATTCAACAGATAAGGAGAAAAAGCGCTTTCATCCTTCCGGATGGACGGCTGTTGCGGATTTGACAAAATGTATTGGATGCGGAAAATGTACAAACAGCCGGATTGAACGGGATAAGTGCCCGATGGATGCCATTAGCCGCGGAGAAGACGGAAAAGTAAGGATAAATCAGGAATTATGTGTTGGATGCGGAATATGTAAGGTCAGGTGTCCTGTGGATGCAATAAGTGTCAAACAGACAATGCCGATGCGAAAAGATATTCAGGAATACTTTTTAAAAGATTATAATATTGATTTGAAACTCTAAGAAAATATATTCTAAAATGGGGGTAATAGATCAAACAAATGGATGATGTTAGAATTATTGAAGTAAAACGAAGTGTTTTTGATGATAATGATAAAGATGCTTGTTGCCTCAGACAGCAGTTAAAAGAAGAGAAAACGTTTCTATTAAATGTGATGTCATCACCGGGAGCCGGAAAGACAATGATGTTAAAACGGCTTGCGGAAAAACTTGCAGGGAAGGTTAAATTTGCTGTAATGGAGGCTGATATTGATTCTGATGCGGATGCAAGAGCGATGCGCCAAATCGGAGTTGATGCCATACAGATTCACACCGGTGGAATGTGTCATTTGGACGCGGATATGACAAGGCAGGGGCTTACGGAGCTTGGAAGCAGTAAGTATGATCTTGTTATTTTGGAAAATGTGGGTAATTTAGTGTGCCCTGCGGAATTTGATACCGGTGCTGTTAAGAATATGACAATTCTCTCAGTACCTGAGGGAGATGACAAGCCGCTGAAGTATCCATTGATGTATGAAATATGCAATTTGCTTGTTATCAGCAAAATGGATGTTATTGACAGCTTTGATTTTAATCCGGAGAAAGCAGTAAGCTATGCCAGGATGCGCAACCCGGAAATCAAAGTGATTTGTATTTCCGCTAAAACAGGTAAAGGAATCGATGAACTGGCGGATTGGATAATAGAAAATGTTAACAGTTGGAATATGGAAGCCGGTTTCCCGGGTCAGCCTCAAGCAAACGTTATCGAGTGACTTTTGTCACGAGATTATGTGTTTTGTCCGGATTTCATAGTCAGACGATAATGTTCATAAATCCTGAAGCAGGCTTCGGCGCGGAGCTCATTATCATCCTACTGTGGATAGAAGCGTTACATTAACATAAAAAAGTATTTGCGAGGAAAAGTTACTGTGAACGGTAACTGAGAAAGAAAATGAGTGATTTTATCAGATTTGAGAAAGTATGCAAGACCTATACCATGGGTGAAGTAAAGATTGAAGCCCTAAAGGATGCGGGATTTACAATTCAGAAGGGCGAAATATGCATTATAGTAGGCCCCTCGGGTGCGGGAAAAACCACACTTTTGAATATACTGGGAGGTATGGACAGCCTGACTTCGGGAAGGATTTTCCTTGAGGACAGGGAAATATCGTCGTATTCCAGGAAAGAGCTGACTTCGTTCAGAAGATATGATGTCGGGTTTGTGTTTCAGTTTTACAATCTGATTCCGAATCTGACAGCACTGGAAAATGTAGAGCTGGCATCCCAGATATGCAGGGAACCGCTTGATGCACATGAAGTTATGAAGAGAGTCGGACTTGAAGAAAGAGAAAAGAACTTTCCTGCACAGCTTTCCGGCGGAGAACAGCAGCGTGTGGCCATTGCCAGAGCACTGGCAAAGAATCCCAAGCTTTTGCTCTGTGACGAACCTACCGGTGCGCTTGATTATGTGACCGGCAAACAGATTTTAAAGCTTCTTCAGGATACGGCGCGACAGACGGGAATGACGGTTATTATCATTACCCATAACAGTGCGCTTACAGATATGGCTGACAGAATTATCAGAGTAAAGAGCGGCACGGTGGTCGAAGAGAAGATAAATCCGGCTCCCGTACCGGTAGAGGATATTTCGTGGTAGCTTTGCTTGTTTGACGTTACTGTTCATTATCATATGACTGTGAGCTTTGACCGGACTGTGAACAGTAACTGCTTGACTCTTTGAAGGTTTGTGAGGATGATTTGAAATGATTTTCAAAAATATGCTACGTCAGATAAGGCATTCACTTGGGCGTTATCTGGCAATATTTGCAATAGTGGCGCTTGGTGTCGGTTTTTTTGCGGGGCTGAAGGTTACCAGGGATGCTATGGTAAAAACAGGCGAGAAGTATTTTGAAGAACTGAAGCTGTTTGACTTAAGGCTTGTCAGTACGCTTGGATTTACGGAAGATGATGTGGATAAATTTGACAGTCTTACATTTGTGTCCGAATGCATCGGATCTGTCAGTGCGGATGTACTGATTCTGCAGGAAAACGGAGCAGACGGAGTACTCCACGTCCATTCGCTGTCAGATTCGATGAATGTGCCGGAAATTCTGTTCGGAAGGCTTCCGGAGGCCGGTGATGAGTGTGTACTTGACAACAAGAACTACGACGAGGGAATGCTTGGAAAGTATATTGTACTTTCTGACAATAACGAGGCGTCAGCCGGTGATACATTTGTTTATGACAGGTATAAAGTGGTCGGAGTGGTAAACTCACCCTATTATATCAATTTTGAAAGAGGTGCAAGCAGTCTTGGCTCGGTTTCGGGTTTTATGTATATTCCTGAGAGTGGGTTTAAAACTGATTATTATACGGAGATTTTCCTGCGTTTTTCGGAAAGGCATGAGATTTATTCCGAAGAATACGAAAATTATACAGCCGAATGTGAACAGCAGATTACTCCGATGCTGGAGAAATGTGCGGCGGACAGATATGACAGCCTGAAATCAGATGCACTCGACCGTATACACAGTGCCGAAGCGGAGCTTGCGGACGGCAGAAAAGAATATGAAAGCAAAAAGGCAGACACCGAAAAAAAGCTGCTCGATGCTGAAGCACAAATAGCTGAGGGTGAAGAGCGGATTAACGTTGCGAAGGAGAATCTGGATAACGGGACTGAGCAGCTGAATGATGCGTACAGCCGTTTTGAAGCTTCAAAAAACTACATGGATACGCAGATGGCCGAACAGCAGGCAGCAGCTCTTGAAGGAATGAAAACAGAGCTTGATACGGCAGCGGAGCAGCTTGCCGAATCGGAGCTGCAGCTGGAGACGGCGCGTGCAGAGCTTGAAGAGAACAGGAAAACTGCAGAGGAAGAGTTTCTGAAGGCCGAGAGCGAGCTTAATGATGCGCAGAGTAAGATTGATGAAGCATATATTCAGCTCGAAGATCTTGCTGAACCATCAACATTTGTTCTGGGAAGAAATACAAATATCGGATATGCCTGCCTTGAAAATGATACAGGAATAGTGAGCGGTATATCAAAGGTATTTCCGTTATTCTTTTTTATCGTGGCATCACTTGTCTGTGTTACTACAATGACCAGAATGGTTGATGAACAGCGTGTTCAGAACGGAGTACTGAAGGCACTTGGTTACAGTGATACTGTTATTGTGGGACAATATCTTTTTTATGCAGGCTCGGCGTCGGTTTTGGGGTGCATTCTCGGTTTTCTGATTGGTTCGCGCTATATGCCGATGGTATTGTGGAAGATTTACCACATCATGTATTCAATCGAAAGACCGATAGTATATCTGCTTGACTGGAGTCTGTTTGCGTTCTGTGCAATTCTGTATCTGATAGCAACTCTCGGTGCCACATGGATGGCGGCTTCCGGAGATCTTAAGGAAGCGGCGGCGGAGCTTATCAGACCCAAATCTCCTGCGGCCGGAAAGAGGGTTCTTTTGGAACGGATAGGCTTTATCTGGAAGCGAATCAAATTCCTGCATAAAGTATCAATCCGCAATATACTCAGATATAAAAAGCGAATGTTTATGATGATAATCGGGGTAGGAGGCTGTACGGCACTGCTTTTGACCGGATTCGGTATCAGGGATTCAATCCAGCCGATACTGGACTATCAGTACAATGAGATACATTTATATGATATAGCGGTTATGTATCTTAATGAAGTGTCACCTGAGGAACAGAGAAATATAACTGAGGCTCATTCCGGCGATGCGAAAGGAATCAGGTTTATTCATTCGGAAACAATGGATCTTGTGACGAATGATTCCTCGGATTCCGTAACACTGGTTGCGGCGGACAACATTGAAAAGGAGTATATCAGTCTTCATAAGGGGGATGAGATATACAGCTGGCCCGGAAAGGGTGAAGTTATCATTGACTACAGACTTGCAAAGGACAATGATATTGAAATCGGTGACACAATAGAGTTCCGTGATTCAGATTTTAATTCGATAAAAGTAAAGGTTTCCGGTATATTTGACAATTACATTTATGATTTTGCATACATCAGCTCAGATACCTATGAGGAACAGATGGGGAAAGCTCCCGTACAGGACGGTGCGTATGTACTTTTGAAGGACGGAACAGATGCTGCTGAGGCAGTAGCCGTGTTTTTAAAAGATAAAAACTGCGGAAGTGTCAGCATTATCGAAAATCAGCTGGCGAATGTCGGAAATATGCTTTCATCCCTTGATTATGTGGTGCTGATAGTTCTGGTGTGTGCCGGAGCACTTGCTTTCATAGTAATATATAATCTGACCAATATCAGCATAAATGAACGAATCCGTGAGATAGCAACGATAAAGGTACTTGGTTTCTATGAGAGCGAATCTGCCGCATATGTGTTCAGGGAAAATCTGGTGCTTTCACTGATTAGTGCAATAGTCGGGCTTCCCATGGGGGTAGCTCTCCACCGATACGTCATGGCGCAGATTAAGATTAAGGGTATGTATTTCGGACACAGGATACTTCCCGCGAGCTTTGTCTGGGCTCTGGTTCTGACTATGGTATTTGCCGTAATTGTTGATTTCTTTATGTATTTCAGACTGAAAAAAATAAATATGGCAGAATCCCTGAAGGCAATCGAGTAAAATCGCCAGCAGTCAGACGTGAACCGTCGGACAGAACCGAATACCGGAAGAAAATAGCCGGGCAAATCGGCAGCAGTCAGACGTGAACCGCCGGACAGAAACGAATACCGGAAGAAAATAACCGGGCAAATCGGCAGCAGTCAGCATATCTGCGCGAATAGCGGGTAGGCTGATCGCTGCCTGTTTTTGATTGTGAACGGTAACAGGAAATATACAACTTACAGCAGGATTAACGGGATTACCAGGAAGAATACTCCGAAGGCAATTGCGGAAATCCTGCTTTTACTTTTATGACTGATGTACATGACTGCGAGGCTGAGTGCAAATGCGATGAGTGCACGGAAGGCATAAAGCATAATCAGGTAAAAACCGGTTGACCATTCGAACGGGAATCCGGACATGCAGGGAATGCTTTGGACGGGATAGTCGAAATTATCCAGCGGAAGCTTGCTTTTTATGGCAAAAAACTGTATCAGATGAATGACGGTGGAGCAGGCCATACTCGTAACGGCTACCAGAAGAAGCTTGTATGTCAGTAGCTTTTTACCGCCTTTGTACAGCGTATGGAGAGTAGTTTCCATATGTGAGGTCTTTTCACAGGCAAGAATTCCGGAGAACATCATGATTACGGCTATAAGTATATAGAGATAGTTCTGCCTTGTGGTCAGATAATCGTGGTCAAGCAGAGTGTCATAGCCCGTGGTATCGGAAAGTATAATCAGTATTCCTTTTTCATGAAGGAGGTTTACTCCGTCAAAGGCTCTGTCTCTTATAATTCCTATGGCTGTCAAATCGTGTTCATACTCATAAATTGTATCTTCGAGTCTTTTTATGGTTGCCGAGACGGAGCCGGTATCATAGCCAAGCATGCTGTATTCGATGAGTATTTCGTACTGACGCTTAAGAGAAGCCTTTAAGCGTTCAAGTTTTTGTGTCATGGTGTCGGTTTTCTCATCAATTGCGGCAAGCTTAGCATCGTCGGCGGGACCTTCAAACGTCTGATACCACCTGAGCAGACGCGGACTTCGTGAATCAATATAGGTCATGTCTTTTGCCGAGCTAAAGGCCACGAAAAAGATAAGGATGAGTATAATCAGGGCTTTCTGGGAAACAAAGAGTTTTTTCATTTCCCATAAAAAAGCCGGATATGCAGGTTTATGTCTGCTGATAAATGCTTCGGCACGATTGAGAAAACGATTTGCTGAAGCATTACGTACGGGATATGAGAAGGTATATCTCAAAAGGCAAAGGGCAGAGAAAACAGTAAGCCCAACAGGCAGAAGTATGTTGACTCCTTTATTTATGCCGACGGGAGTGCCGAATATGTTAAGGTTAAGATAGTGACCGTAGTCCGTACCGTTAAAGATAACCGTGTACAGGTTCAGGTATTTAAAAGCACAGAGTGAATCTGTCGGAAGCAAAGCCGCATAGAGGATTATTTCCAAAATACAGAAGGCAACAAAGAGAACAATGCTGAGGCTTGACCTTATTACAGACATGAAGAAATAGAGTATGAGACAGCTGAGAATGCAGGCGGCTGCCTTTTTTATCAGAAAAACTGCCATGTATCCGCCGATTGATATATGTCCCGTGACTCCGCCGAGCTCAGGAATCGACTGCACGGGACGTGACAGTGCAGGACCGGGGAATATTATACCGGATATGACTGCCGTAGCGGAAAAAAACAGAATACCGGAAACAAAAACACCTGTGAACAGAGTAAGCAGTCTGGTAAGAGTGAGTGGAAATCTGCCCTTTGAAGTGCAGCGTACCAGAAGGAACAGACCGTTTTTTTGCTCAGGCATGAATGACATGACGATATAGATACCCGTCAGCAGCATGAACAGACCGGTCATGCGATAATCGAGAACAGTCATGATTCCGCGGTTTTCACCGAAAACGGGAACTATGTCGGACAGCGTGGAATAATCCTTTTTGGTGACTTCCAGATTTTTAAAGGTAAATGAGGAGCTGTCGGAAAACAGTGGATTTGTAAGCATTGTATCGGCGTTTTCAAGAACTTCGCCGATTGAGGCACCAAAACCTTCTGCGTAGAGTTTAAGCTCTTCACCGGTCAGCGTGTTTGTTTTGAGTTCATTGCACTGGTAGAAGAAAAGCACGCTGTTCAGAAGCAGAAGAATACAGAAGAGGGTAATTGTTTTTCTGCTCAGCAGAACACGTTTGATTTCAGGAAAAACAGGCATAGAAGCTCCTTTCGGCAGAGTTGTTTCGGAATGTATTATGAATTGAGTTTTTCGCTGAAAGTTACTATTCACAGGCTGCCCAAATCACATTCATAAGCCCTGTCTGCTGCGCAGTCAGTTGTTGCCACGCAGCTTTTGGCTTATTCATGTATTTTGTCCAGCCTCCGCAGTCAGATAATAATGTCCACAATCCTAGAAGCAAGCTTCAGGTTTGCGTTCATTATTATTCGCTTGTGAATAGTAACCTTTGGCAGCATACAGGTACACGTCTTCGAGAGTCAGATGATCGGGAATTTGGGAATTGTTCCGCCGCAGCTGCTCACGTGTCCGGTTTATCAGATTCTGCGGGGTGTCAAAACACATGAGGGTTCCGTGACTGAGCAGAAGCACCCTGTTCGATATAGTTTCAATATCACTGATGACATGTGTTGCCAGAAGAACTGTGCGGGTATCGGCCACAGAAGAAATGTAATCTCTGAGACGCACCCGTTGTGCAGGATCGAGTCCGGCAGTCGGTTCGTCAAGAATCAGGATTTCCGGCTCGTCCAGCATTGCCGCAGCCAGGAGAACACGCTGCTTCATGCCGCCGGAAAAGGAACCGAGTTTATGGTGGGCATTGTCGGAGAGGCAGACTATATCCAGAAACTGTTCCGTTTGCTGTTTACAGAGTCGTGATTTCATCCCCTTGAGAGCTCCGATATAGTGAAGAAAATCTCTGGCTGTGAAATCCTCGTATATTCCCTGAAGCTGCGGTGTATAGCCAATTTTCATGAAATATTTTCTGCTCAGACCGGAAATATCTGTGCCGTTATAAAGAACCTCACCCGATGTACGGGGGATATTTTTGGTGATGATGTTGAGCATGGTTGATTTACCGGCACCGTTTGCACCGAGAAGCCCGTAGACGCCCGAGCCGAAGGTGACGGACAGGCTGTCGAGGGCGGTTTTGTTTCCGTATTTTTTTGTCAGATTAATCAGTTCAAGCATAAATAATCTCCGTTTTGAATGAATGTGATTTGTCCGGACTGTGAACAGCAACTGATAATGAAGTCAAAAGAACCGACGCATGTCGATGCAGTTCACCTGCTTACAAATGGATGTAATCCGTGTATCGTTATCATGATTATAATTCGGGCGACAAAAAAAACAACCGCTTGGACAGAAGTGGTTGTTTTTGCGACGGAAGTGGAGCGCTGAAGCTATTGCAGCGGGATTTTGACGTTACCGCGACGCAGAATCGGTGCGGTAATGCCGCGAGTGACAGACATTTACCTGTCGTTCAGGAGACATGTGACCGTAAAGGTGTTATTTTCGGTATTAATCTCAACAGAGCCGTTATATTTTTTACAAATCTGCTTCACGGAGGTCAGACCGAGACCATGATTTACGGAATCTTTTTTTGTGGTTTCCAAAACGCCGTTTTTTTCTGAAAGCGTGCCGCTGTAGGGGTTTTGGCAGGAAACAATCAGCATGTTTCCCTGATTGCCGATCGATACATGAATAACGGGTGCGGAGAGGACCGGGTTGTGACAGGCTTCAAGGGCATTGTCAAGAAGATTTCCGAACAGTCCGCAGAGGTCATAGTCTGCAAAGTGAAATTTATCAAGACGGCTTCCCGTTATGAATTCAATCTTTACTCCGGTGTCCGCGGCTGTTCGGTTTTTCTGGTAAAAAAGCAGGTCGAGGGCATTTGAGCCTGTTCGGGTCGGCAACAGATAGCTTTTCCCGCGGTCCGATATGTCATCAATGTACTTTTCGGCTTCATCGGCGTGACCGGAGGCGTAAAGGGATTTTATCGTCAGCAGATGATTGTTAAAATCATGCCAGAGACGTCGGGTTTCACTGTATTTGGCATCAATTTCGGCATAGTAGGATTTTTGAAGTTCATTTCGGGTCTGGCCTGCCAGAGCTAAAAGCCTTCTGATGACGATGACGGAGAGCGGAATAAACATCAGCATATAAACACATAAAAACAGTGTGAGCCTTGGAACGGCCGAGGAAAAAATCTTCAGATTCAGGTACCGGTTAAAAAAACGTTCGGGGGTGAATGCCGAAAAGAGGTTAATCTCGGAAAAAATCTGATGAATACTCATATTTTCAGCGTGCGGCGAAACAAGAATATATTCAGTCGTTATAAAAGCGACGGCAACGGATGAAAAGATGAATTTATGCTTTGATGTTGATGCGGCAATAAAGCACATCAGGAAAAAGATGACCGCAGACAGCTTTATCAGCAGCCAAATGAGCAAAAATGAGCCAAAGGTCACGGAATAGGGACAGGTGTAATAGCTGCCCAGGGACTGAATGGGAACAGAGAGGTCCGGCAGTCCGAGTACAGACTCCGTAATCAGAATGTTGGTGATGTACATTGCGGCAGAACTCAGTATATATACGGCAAAAAGGCCCACCGGCATTTTTTTATTGCTGAAAATAAAGCTGTTTTGCGGGTACTTTAGGCTGCGGTAGGCAAATATGGAAAGAATTATCAGCAAAATAACAGTCAGTATATCGGTGGTATGATACTGTACGAGCAGATTCGCGCTTTGATCGGTCACGGGAACCGGCTTGATGTGCTCCATACCGTAATAGTCTCTCTGACATTTTGCAATATTGTTCAGAAGAAATTTACCGAAGGATGAGTCTGCATAGTAGAAGCCGGAGAGAATCCGTATATTTTCGGGTATGGATGTGATATATGTAGCGTAGTTGAGAGCATTCCCGACGATGGCTGCTGCTGAGGTGTAGACTTCGTAATCAGAGCTGTCGGAATGATTTAGCGAGACAAGACCGGGAACATCGATATCATTAAACCTATCCAGATCAGCCCGTGACCGATACGTTTTGTTCTCAATGGCAAATAACTGTCTGAGATAGTTTACAGACTGATTCAGCTCCGCATAGGCTTCTTTCATGCTGTCAGGAAGTGAAGAAAGAATCTGGTTTAGTTTATTATAGTCCGACAGTCTTATGGAATCCTGCTGACCCCAGACGTTTTCGGTCTGGAGGTATTCGCTGTTCAGGTTTGACGAGTAGAACAGAAAGCCGTTAAGCAGAAGCATAAACAGAATGATGCACGCTGCGCCGGCATAAAGACGTTTTCGAGTGGTCATTTGCTTCGAACCCTCCTCATGATGGCTGACATAAGTTCCTTACGTTTGCGACGGCTGACGGGAACAGTTTCGTTATTGTCGAGCAGGAGCGAATCGCTGTCAACACGGGAAACATGGTCAACATTGACAAAAAGTGCATGATAGACTTCTACAAAGCAGTCCGACGGAAGCTGCAGCGAAAAGGTCTGAATTGCTGTTGCATCGGTGTGAATCTCTTTCTCGGTATGAACGGAGGTATTTCTTTTGTCGGCATCGGCGTAGTATATGTCTGAAGCTTTCAGCATTACTACCGAATTCTTTGTCTTTACCGCAATTGTCTGACCGATATAGACTTCGTTGATGAAACGTTCCAAAACCGACGGAAGCTTTTCTGTCCAGGTTCTTTTGAAAAGGTAATTATATGCATTGACATCGTAACCTTCGGCAATCCGGTCTTCGAGGCCGGTCAGGAATATAACGGGAGTTTTCATCCCACGGTCCCTGAGCTCTTTTACAACATTCACACCGTCCGAATCTCCAAGCTGTATATCCATAAATATCAGGTCAGGTTCGAAGTCTGTGCCATCCGGATTCTTGAGAAAAGCACTGCCGGAAGCAAAACGGACAATTTTGGAAGCAATGCCTCGAAGGTTAAGCAGTGTAAAAACAGTATGAGCGAGTTCTTTTGCAAATTCGCTCTCGTCTTCGCAGATAACAATATTCATGGCGCGCCTCCTTTACCTTGCGTATCAATGTGTGTCAGTATTTTTGACAGAGTAATTATTATTTTACGTTTTATCATAAGCTTTCGGTTAATTAACGTCAACAGTTATTTGGACTGACTGCGAAGCAGGCAGTCGCTGCTTCCGGGTTATTTGTCCGGATAGCGGGCAGGCTGACCGGAAGCTTTTGGTAATTGTTATTTGGCTATGTGGCGAATAGTGATATTATCGTAATATATGACATATATATCATAACATAGTCAATGTTTATTTTTGTGAAAATCATCTATTATTTAGAGCATGGGAAAATGTAACCCTTTGGGGACAGCCTGTATCACATAACCATTATGACAATTACTTTACAGGCAAGATTGCAGTAATTGTCATTTGATTTGTGATGAATAGTAACTGTAATCAAAATTATTAAGTGGAGAAAGGAAAAAAAATGAAACGTACAAAGATGTTTTTGGGAGCACTGTTTGCAGTTGTTTTCTGTATGATTATCGGAGGAACTGCGGCATATGCTCAGGATGAGACGTGGGACAAGGGCATGACACTCAGTTCCGACACTACTGTAAACGGCAACCTTTATGTTAAAGGTGGCACAGTCGATTTAAACGGTTATACACTTAATGTAACGGGTGATTATAATCAGATAGCCGGTACACTGAAGATTGGCACCGGTACACTGAATGTAGGCGGAGACCTTGATTTGTGTGTACTGAACGGTAATACATACGGAAAGACCTCCTCAAGCGTATATTTTTCGATGACCGATGCCAAGGGCAGAGTGAATGTGGGCGGAAGCTACAGACAGAACGCAAATCTTTATGATAGCAGAAGCGCCGGAATTATGACAGTGGCAGGAGATTTTTGTCAGTACGGCAGCAACAGCTTTTATTCAAGCAGTTCATTTGAGCTGGTACTTACCGGCGAGAAGGTACACAATTTCTTATTTGAAAGCAGCAGTTCATGTATTCAGACGCTGACTGTGAAGGACGGCGGAAGCCTGAAGTGTTCAAATTCTTATTTCAAAGCAAATGCTGTAACGACAAATATTACTATTAATTCTGACGGCGGGCTCGTTCTTGAAGGACTCGGACTGCAGGGAACCAAGTGTACAATTAACAGCCCCGAGGCGGTTATTGCCGAGGGAGGAAGCATAGATATCGGACTCGGACAGTCGGGAGCGGAGCTTAATGTGACCGGTGATTTCGAGATTCACGGAGGCACCCTGAAGATTGGCGCCGGGGTACTGAATGTAGCAGGCGATTTAAATCTTTGTGTTGTAAACGGCAGTAATTACAGTAAGACCTCTTCAAGCGTATATTTTTCGATGACCGATGCAAAGGGCAGAGTGAATGTGGGCGGAAGCTACAGACAGAACGCAAATCTTTATGATAGCAGAAGCGCCGGAATTATGACGGTGAACGGAGATTTCTGTCAGTACGGTACGAATTCATTTTATTCAAGCAGTGCCTTCGAGCTTGTTCTGGTAGGAAATAGGGCTCACGAAATCAAGCTTGAAGAAAAAAGCAGTAAAATAGGAAATCTGACAATTAATAACGGAGCTGATACGAAGCTGTTGTCGGATGTTATTGTTGACAAGGATGTAAATCTGTACGATGCCGTTCTGAATCTGAACGGATATACATTAACAGTCGGAGGCAACTTCAATCAGTTTGGCGGTACAGTTAAGGAAAACGGAGGAACGCTTACGGTTAAGGGCAAGCATAATGTCAATGGTGCGGTAAAGCAGCCTGAGGTTACGGCAATACCTACGGCAAAGCCCACGGAGGCGCCTGCAGCCACACCTACGGAGGCACCTGTGTCAACGCCTACGGCAAAGCCCACGGAAGCACCTGCAGCCACACCTACTGAGGCTCCCGTATCAACGCCTGCCGGGGAGGATGACGAATATGATGATGACGAAGATTTGATTGATATCGCTGACTGCTCCGTAACGGTTAAAAACGTTAAATATACCGGCTCGGCCAGAAAGGCAACGGTAACGGTTAAATATGACGGTGAGAAGCTCAAGAAGAACAGGGATTATATACTTACTTATTCCAACAATACCAAAATCGGAAAAGCTACAGTTAAGGTAACAGGCAAGGGAAAATACGAAGGAAGCATAAAGAAAACCTTCAAGATTCTGCCTCAGACTCCTGAAATTCTGGACATATATGAGAATGAGGACGGCAGAGGATATGTGATTGAGTGGGAAGAATCCGAGGATGTTTCGGGTTATGAAATCAAATATGCAAAGAAAAAGAGCGGGACATATTCAAAGCTGAAGACAGTTGCGGATAATGACACCGAATGTACCACTACAAAGCTAAGAGACGGGATGTACGTAAAAATCAGAGCATACAAAAAGGTAAACGGAACAAAGTTCTACAGTGATTATTCCGAGATTTTCAGATTCGAGGAATAGCTTTTGCCCGACTGTGCTTTGAGACCACGGGACAGTTGAAGCAAACAGTATACAGAAAGTAAAGGGAAAAAGCGGCAAAAGTGTTTTGCCGCTTTTTTCCTTTATAGGAAATTACGTCCTATAAAGTAAAAAACGCTCCGCGAGGATGCGCACGCTTTTGCAGCGGTATTTTGTCGCTAACGCGACGCAAAAGCGGCGCAGCATGTCGCAAGCAACATGCTTTCTTGATTGCAGTATTACAGAATTGATTTTAATGTTTATAAATGGTATTATAATAATAAATTGTTGCTGTTCACAGTCTGTTCGAAACACATTCAAAAGCTTTGCCTGCGCGTAGTCAGTCGCTGCTTATGGATTCGGTTCGAACAGACCGTGAAAAGTAACCGGAAAACATCAGTGTGGAGGAACCGGGGATATGACAGATGAACTGAAAAAGGGAATTGCCGGGTTTTTTATCGGCAAAGATGATGTAGTTGAAAATATTCTGATATGCATGTTTACAGGCGGTCATGTTTTGCTGGAAGACGTGCCCGGAGTAGGAAAGACCACACTGGCCAGAACGGTGGCCCGGGCAGTCAGCTGCGATTTTGGGCGAATTCAGTTTACGCCGGATACTTTACCCGGTGATGTAATCGGAAATGAAATATACAACATGAAGAGCGGTCAGTTTGAGTTCAGAGAGGGTGCCGTAATGCACCAGATAATTCTGGCCGATGAGATAAACAGAACCTCACCGAAAACCCAGTCCAGCCTTCTTGAAGCCATGGCAGAGGGTCAGATTACCGTCGGTAATGTAAAAAGAATGCTTCCGCAGCCTTTTATGGTAATTGCTACGCAGAATCCGGTGGAGTTTATGGGAACATATCCGCTTCCGGAGGCACAGATGGACCGTTTTATGATGAAGCTGACGCTCGGATATCCCTCACAGGAGGAAGAAATCAGGCTGGCGAGAAATATGATAGACGGGATTACTCCGGATGCCGTCAAGCCGGTATGCAGTGCGGAGGATGTGCTGAAAATACGTGAAGAGATATCGAAGGTGACCGTAAAGGACGAGATTCTGGGCTATATCCGTGAAATAATTGATTTGACCAGACACGAGAAGAATTTTGTACTCGGAGCGAGCCCGCGAGCAATGCTGGCACTGACAAAGGCATCTCAGGCGAGGGCGTACATGCAGGGACGTGATTTTGTAAAGCCTGATGATGTAAAGGCCATGGTGCAGCCGGTACTCGGACACAGAATTACGCTTACCTCCGAGGCCAGAATTGCGAAGGAGAGCGTGACATCGATTCTTTCCGCACTCCTGTTTAAGGTAAAGGTTCCGACGATGTGACCTCGTACCGGACGGGAGGACGGGAGGCATAAGTTCGATTAATGTCCGAAACGAAAACGGGAAAACGTACCGGACGGGAGACCGGGAGGCATAAGTTCGATTAATGTCCGAAACGAAAACGGGAAAACGTACCGGATGGGAGGACGGGAGGCTTGTGCTCATTATCACCCGGCTGTGAGCAGTAACGGGGACATGTTACTGATTATTGGATAGAAGTGTAAGTTAGAAAATACTGCGGAGGACAGAGATGAGGAGAAACAGGATAATATGGCTGTTGGTATGGATTTTATCCGTAGTCGGCATCAGTTTTTTCGGTGGTGCGGTAAGCTATGGTTTCTTTATTGTTGCCACAATCACGCCTGTTATTTCTCTGCTCTATCTTGTTTATGTTTTGTTTTTCTACAGAATATACCAGAAAATTGAAACGAAGGGACTTGTTGTAAACAGCACTGTTCCTTTTTTCTTTACGCTTGTTAATGAGTATCCTTTGTCGTTTGCGGGTATCAGAGTGAAGTTTTTTTCGGATTTTTCTGATATCATCGGGCTGGACGACAGTATTGAATATGAACTCGGATCGAAGGAAGGCGTTACCAGGGAAACGGGGCTTGTCTGCAAATACAGGGGCGAATATGAGGTTGGTATAAAGACGGTAATTATTCAGGATTATCTTCGACTGTTTAAGTTTTCGATTAATAATCCCGAAACACTTAAGGTTCAGGTGAAGCCTGAACTGGTTTACCTTGATTCCTTAAGCTCCATTGAAGATGAAAGTGTGGCGAAGCTTTCGGCAGCAGGGGACACGGAGCCTGATGTTTTGACCGGAAAATATGTACCCGGAGATGATATCAGGCTGATTAACTGGTCTCAGGCTGCAAAAAACGGTGAACTTACCGTCAGAAAAAGAATAGGCGAGGCTCAGCAGAATGTGGCGGTGATTGTTGATACCTGCAGATATGACAAGCTTCCCGAGCACTTTATACCGAACGAAAACAAGGTCCTTGAGACCGCACTCGCATTGTCTCTTTATCTTGCAAAGAAAGGAATTCCCGTGCTGGAATTTCATCTTGCAAGCGGGATTTCCGCTTTTGGGCTGTCTTCAATGGTTAAATTTGATGAATTCTACAATGTGATGTCTGAAGTCAGATTCTCCGAAAACAGGTCACAGAAGGCTCTTTTCAGCGAGGTGGCCGCATGTCATGGGACAGAACACAGCAGAGCGGTTTTTATGGTGCTTCAGCGATGGTCTGAGGCTGCGGACCGGATGTGCATGATGCTGGAACTGATAAACACACCGGTGACCGTATATCTGATTGGCAACCGTGATGAAACCGAAAAAGCAGCGGAAGCGCGACAGTACAGGAATGTTCATTTTGTCGGTATATCCGCAGACGATGATTTGAGGAGCTGCTTATGACTTATTTTCTGTATGACCTTCTCTATATGCTGCCTGTATGCCTGATGGCAGTTATTTCGTGCGGTGAACTGCTTCAAATCCCTGAAGGAAGTCCATGGGGACCGGTGCTGGCGGTGATTATTGTAATATTAACGGACGGGGTACGAAGAGCCGGGAAAAGATTAAAAATACTGCTTGTGGGAATACCTGCGGTATTTTTTGTCGGAGTCTGTACGGTACTGATAATTATTGGGAAAGCGGAGCTGCTGACGGAAAATATATGGGTTTTATGGGTATTCCTGGCAGCAGAGGCTTCTTTTGCGGCGGGGCTGTTACTGACAAGGGGTTTCGCGGTACGAAGAATTGCATCCGTTCTGCTTACGGTGGCAGCGGTCCTGGTTATGACCGGGAATCTGGAAGCGGATAAAGCAGTGGTCGCCCTATATTTCTTTCTGATGCTTCTGTTCCTGGTTGAAGAGGTTCAGAAAAGCTGGAAGAAAGGCGGAAATACCGATGGAAGAAAGCATCTGGTAAATATCTCACCGTTTATTCTGATTATACTTTTACTTGTTTATAAAATTCCTGCGCCCGAGGAACCCTATGACTGGGAGCTTTTTATCAAAGTCTGGGACAAAATGGTGACCGGAATAAAGAAGCTTACCAGTGAATTGTTTTACCATGAGGATGAATATGCCGTGATGGGATTTACGGACGAAAATTCCATAGCCGGTAATATATCCAGTGAGGATCCGAGGGAAATTATGGTGCTCGGAGGCTTTGGATATCACGAAAACAAGGTGTATCTCGGAGGTAAAATATTCGATACCTTCAACGGAAGAGAGTGGACAGCCGATTTTTCCGAGGAAGGCCATCGCCGAATGATGGATACGCTGGAAACACAGTGCGCAGTCAGAAAATACGACCCTAAATTTATGAACGATTACCTGTATTCTGCGGAGATTGACATTTCTTACAGAATGCATAACACAAAATTTATCTTTCTGCCGTTGAAGTCATTAATAAGCGGAAACGAGGTCTCGGGTATCCTTTTTAACGAAAAGAGCGACAGTGTTGAATCGGAGGATACACTTGGATATGATGCTTCGTATAATTACAGGTATTATTGCCTGAACATGAGGAGCAGTCTTTTTAACGACATGCTTGTAAATCACGATAAAATCACGGAAGAAGACTGGAATGAAAATATAGTCAATGCCAGGCTTGATGGTAATCCGGAATACTCGTACCCGGAATATCTGAAATACAGGGAAGAAATTCAGGAGAACTATACGCAGGAAATTACGCTTTCTGCAGAACTCAGAAGCGTCCTTGACGAATTATTTGACGGAACACAGAGTGATTTAGAGAGACTGCGGTGCCTGGAACAATACCTTGGGGAGTTTGAATATTCCACTAATCCCGGTGTGCTTCCGGACAGCGTTGATTCACTGGAGCAGTTTCTGGACTATTTGATTCTTGATAAAAAAGAGGGTTACTGCATTCATTATGCTACGGCTTTTTCACTGATTGCGCGTGCCATGGGTCTGCCCACCAGGTTTGTTCAGGGGTATTATGTGCCGAGGATCGGTTCGGAAAGTACTGTCGTTACATCGGCAATGGCGCATGCATGGCCTGAGGTGTATATTGAGGATATCGGCTGGATAGGCTTCGAGCCTACGCCGGGGCATAAAATCGATGAGGGCTGGGTCCTTAGTAACCGCTCGGATGTGGTAAACGAGGGTGCGTTCCCTCATAAATTGCCATCGCAGGAGGAAGATGATAATAAATCGTCATTGCAGGAGGAAGAGAAACAGTCGGTAGGTGTCGTGATTATTCTGATTCCGTTCGGGCTGCTGATTGTATTTTTGATTGCATATATCTACATTTCAGCATTGGTTTCTCATATACATTATAAGAAACTCGATACTTCGGGTAAAACAGCGGAATTATGCAGAAAAAGCATAAAGCTTCTGAGCGGCATGGAAAGAAAGCTTTTACCGGGAGAAACCCTGGCGGAATACAGGACAGAGCTTATTAAGGCGGGTATTCCGGAAAGTGCTCTGAGTAATATTGTAATATTTGAGGAGTTATCCTACAGAAGCGGCGAGGTTTCACCGGAAACGCTTGAAAATGCCGAAAAATCCTATGAAATACTGTTGGGTGTTCTGAAGAGGAGGAGCAGATTCGGATACGTGATGTATACTCTCGGGGGAAGACGATAAGAAAAACTGTGAGGGTTGTTGACTTTATTATTTACCGTCCGGTCAAAACATTCATAAAGCTTGACACAAAACCAGTGACTATGTGGTGAACAGTAACTTGTTGACCAATCAATTGATGAGTGGTATCATGTAAAATATGATATAGGCCTTCGACCGAAAAGCAGTCGGGGCATATAAATGTGCTTTGGGCAGACCGTGAACAATATAACCCGGAGTTCACATTTTAGAGGGGGACTTTACGATGGATTCATTATATGTGGTAATGCCGGCTTACAATGAGGAGGCAAATATTGAGGCCGTTGTCAGACAGTGGTATCCGGTGCTTCAAGGCAAAGGCGAGGCATCGCGTCTGGTCATTGCAGACAGCGGAAGCTCTGACAAAACACATGAAATACTTGAAAATCTGAAGAAGGAAATGACTCAGCTGGAAATACTTACCGAGACTGAAAAACAGCACGGACCAAAGGTTATAGCACTTTACGATTATGCTATAAAGCAGGGTGCGGATTATGTATTTCAGACAGATTCCGACGGACAGACAAACCCGGATGAATTTGAGGAATTCTGGCAGGCTCGTACCGAATATGACGGTGTGTTCGGACACAGAAATGCAAGAGGAGACGGTAAATCGCGTGCTTTCGTGGAAAAGGTGGTTTGCTTACTGCTGAAGCTTTATTTCAAGGTCAAGGTGCCTGATGCAAATGCACCGTTCAGACTGATGAAGACAGAGGTAGTGAAGAAGTATTTGTACAAGCTTCCTTCGGATTACAATATTCCGAACATTATGATGACAACATACTTTGTTCATTACAAGGAGAAGACGGTTTTCAAACCGATTACCTTCAAGCCCCGTCAGGGAGGAAAGAACTCTATCAATATCAAAAAGATTTTCAAAATCGGCTGGAAGGCACTCGGAGATTTCAGAAGACTGAAGAAGGAAATGTAAGAAGCAGACAGGGCAATTTGTTCTGTAAGGTAACTGAGAACCTGCTGCGTATTAATAGGTGTCAGTTATTTTGATGCGGCAATAATTTATATATCATATATAGAATTTCAGCACTTATTATTCCAATGAATACCGCAGAACTAACAGACGGATTTATTAAATGAAATAATACTATAATACCCAAAAAGAAGATTAGCATGAATATGCTTTTCTTCTTTTGCTTTTTTAAGTATACGGTGTCATTGGCGTGTTCATTTCGGTGTATAATTGGATTCGATTGTGTGCGAAGAATGATAAGAAGAACAATAACAATAATTTTTATTAAAAGAGAAATGTTTGTAAAAAACTGTATTGCCGAAAGTGATATTATACCTAAAATGATACTTGCCAGAATGCATCTAAAATGAGATTTCGCATGATATCCGCCGATAATGTTTCTGTAAACCAAAAAAGAACCGAGCCAACATAACATGGGGAGCATCATTGCATGAAATGCCGAATAGACGATGTAAATCAGTACCGGAATGAAAGTATTAATGATACACTCCAATCCGTATGTAAGTATATCACACTGATCTTTATTGTTACTTAATTTACCGGCCAAATATCTGGAGATTGATTTTACCATAATGTTGGTGCTCCTTATGTTGTTAAGCTTATAGACTTTGCTTAATCGTTTATTTGTATTTCTGTTAGTTATTGCGTTCCTTTATGCCTATTGCCCTGTTGATTTTCCATAGTCCAATAATAAGGTGCATGAGCGAAAAATTAGGTCTGGTTTTGAAGTTATTGTCACTGCTTGTTGCGAATGGTAACCATTATTACAAATCGCGAAAACTATCTGCAATAAGCTCCATGAGTGCGCTTTTTGTTTTTGGGATATAGTTTCTGCCAATAGTCTGATTCGTATTATTTGATAAATACAATAATGATCCTGAAAATGAACGAACATGATTAATGTTGACAATACAGGATTTGTGACAGCGAATGAATTGGCTGGGTAGTCTACTCTCTATAGTATTTAACGATGTTCGTTCAGAGTAATTTTGTTCGATGGAATTAATGATGCAGTCATGACCTAAGCGGGTTATGGCAATGATATTGTTATATGGAATCTGGATTATTTTCCCGTCATCGTGCAGATAGTAAAAATCAGGAGCATGGAGAGATACATATTGGTTCATACATTTATTTATTTGAGAAGGGTTGATAGGTTTTAAAAGATAATTTGCAGCTCTGACACTGTATCCGTGAAATACATATTCTTTATAAGCAGTAAGAAATATTATGTCTCCTTTAAATCCTTTTTTTCTTAACTGACTGCAGATTTCTATGCCATTTTCCGAAAAAACGTCATCAGTGTCTGCTTTAGATTTTTGAGTGAAGGTATTTTTTGACGCGGGGACGTTAATATCGGAGAACAGAAGGTGACAGGCAGATATGTTATCCGATTTTAACAATTCGTTACCATTAACAAAGTGATGTGTATGAATTATGTTTCCATTGCATTCTGCCCACTTGGACAGAATAATTTTAAGCATATTATAGTCATAATAGTTATCTTCTAAAATAAATATATTTATGTTCATAATGTCAGTCCTCTGAGTACATAAGTGGAATCAGGATAGAAACAGAAAATAAGTCTGACTCCGGTTCAATATTAATTAATGAGTTGTATTTCTTGAGAATGCTATGTATTCTATTTAGTCCCAATCCATGGTCTGTTGAATAGGGAGTATGAGTAGGATGGTGAATATTTTTAGGATAGTTTCCATTAGAAGAATTTTTCATAAAGATAGACAGCATATCTTTATATGGTTTAATAAATAGAGTAATGTATTTGTTTTCTGTAAGCATGTTGCAGGCATTAATTGCATTATCAAATAAGTTTCCAATAAGCGAACAGAATTCAACATCGGTGAGAGGGATTCCGTCAGGGAGACAAAGGGAATAATCTACGTGAATATCATCTTTTTTGCAGGTTCTAAGTTTGGTGGTAATAATACAGTCCAGTGAAGTAATCCCTGAAGAAACCATAATGCTTGCACTGCTGACGTCGACAGCCAGATTGTTGACATATTGTTTTAAATCATCAGTGTTTTCTTGTGCAATCATTTTCTTTATGGTTTCAAGATGATTTGTCAGGTCATGTTTAAGATAGCGTAATTCCAAAACAGAAGATTCTATTTCTTTATATTGTTTTAATTCGGTTTTTTCAAGAGTGTTTATTTCCGCCAGTTTTATGGTTTTGTCCTGTTCAATTCCGAGTTTATATACAAAAAAAGTAAAACATATATATATTAAAAGAACGAGGAAAAAAAGCACATACAGTATTTTATATACGCTCAATTCGGAATCTGTGTATACCTGTGCGAATTCGATTATGGATTCAATCGCAAGACACAGAACTGATATTATCAGGAAAATAGTCTGTTGAACCGAAGTAATGTAAAATGAACGTGGACGAATCAACAACAGAATAGATACAAATAATGAAATAATAAGGATATAAATAAGGGTAGAATAAAATCTAAATTCACCGTTAAACAGCAGAGAATTGAGATCGCAATTGAAAATATAATTTGGAATAATTGTTATCAGCGAATCGGCTGTCAATTCTATGATGCTGTATACAATAAGCCAAAAAGCAATCGATATAAATCGATCATGGTATAAATAAAGAAGCAGTAACAGTCGTGATATTGCTAAAATAGCTGTTGTGATCAGGTAAGGTAGTTCTGCGTAGTTTGATACAAAAATTACTGCTGCAAGAAACAGAACAGCCGCTGTCATTCTTGTACTGTAGTGAGATAGTTTTCTTGAAATAAGTTTGTGTGATGTTAATACAAACAATAACACTGTTTCTAATAAATCAATCAGTAATTCCCATAAATATGTCATAACAATATCCTCGTATGTTTATTTAGCCCGAGTGTCCGGCGGATTAATTCGGACAATGCTAATTATTGTCTGCCGAAACTCATTTACTTTGGCTTATTATATGATTTTAAGACGGGTAAATATTTCAGCGAATCTATAGTTAATGAATAGCCATTTTTCGAAGAAAAATGAGCGGATTTTGAATGTTTTTAGCATTTCGAGAGCACAAAGTGTAAAGAAATGCGTGTATCGTTAGGCGTCAGCTCTTTTGACACCATAACCATAATATGAATTCTTACTTATATCATAGCATAATGATTTATTTATTAATAGATGGTTTATTGCGTTATGTGACCAAATTACTGTTGTTTGCGCATTAACATATTGTGATTTTGTGTGCGTATGGTAATCTCATTGAGGAAGCTGTTATGTTAGCTTTAGTTTGTCATCCGGTGACAGAAGTGTAAAGATATCTTCTGAGCACTATATTGATAATTCGGGTACTGTTTTGGCATATGGGCAGACCTCGTTGCTGTATCCGTAATTTAGTATGAACACTATGGGGGATATTTGTCATGAGAAAAATTAAGCTGTTATTTTGTATAGCTTTTTCTGTCGTTTTTGTATTGTATGGTTGTCAGAATTCAGATACATCAAAGAATGACAAGGAGAGTTCTTCAACATCTTCAGTATCTTCGGTATCGATACATGACATAGATTATGAATGTGAGAGTCAGGTTGTAAATGATACCGAAAAAACAATTGTCAGTGAAAAGGACAAAAATACAATTGTCATTGCTTTCCCATTAACATACGGTTTGTATGGAGTGGACAGAACGGTGGATATACTGAATACAAAACTTGCAGCTGACGGATATCCCTATAAAGTTGAAATACAGTATATTGATGATACGGGAGAAAACGGATATCGGGGCTATGTAGACAATGTATGTGACTGTGATGCAGATATTGTTCATACAGGGCTCAGAATGACAGGAGAGGCATATAATCCGGCTTATACTGCAGCTAAAGCCGGCAAATATCTGAAATTGAATGATTATCTGGAACAGAGCTTGTTATATGATTTTTATCCTGAGAAGGTTTGGAATTCGGTAAGGATAAATGACGGCGTATACTGTATTCCAAATTTGTCGTCCCCGGATTGCGGAGTGACGCTTCTGATAAGCAAAAAAGATTTTACGCAGGAACAGATTGATACATTTGATGGGACTTTTGAAGGTTTAATACCATTAATAAAAGCAAATGATAAAAAGTTGTTTTTCTTTGCCGGTCTGGATTGTATTCCGGCCATGTACGAGAGTGAAACGGTGAAAAATACTTTCGCATGGCTGACAAAAGGTGATAAAGGGTATGAAAATATCCTAAATATGGATTCGATAAAAAATTCACTTAGTTTTCTAAATGAAATGCAGAATGATGGTCGTATCTTATGTTATGAGGATTGCAGGCTTTATTCGGATGAGTGGTCAGTAGCTTTGTTTTATATGGATAATTCAGCGGTTTATTCCGACGAAGAATATTGGAGATTTGATTATGCAAGGAATGTTAAAGAACATTTTGGAAATACTCTTGCTATTCGCGCTGATTCACACAATCCTAAGGGAGCATTTGACCTGCTTGAACTTTTGATTACGGATTCTGAGTATGCAAATTTACTGATATATGGAGTTGACTGCGAAACACTTGACGGAATGACTGTAAACGGCTATGGGGAACCTAAATACACTTATGTGGACAGAATGTATTGGGGGATTGAAATTGGTATTGTCAAAAGTATAGAAGACAGATTAACTTTTTCTTCCTCGGATGAATGCAAAGCATACTATGATAAATATACCCGTGAATGTTATGACGTGAAGCTGATGGAGTATGAAGATTTGTTTACAGAGAAAAGAACGATTGACAGTGAAATAGAAAATCTGGTCGGTACATCAGGTGACTTTAGTGAAAAATATGAGTTGTGCAGACAGAAAATGGATGAGATAACCGAAAAGATTAATCTTAAAGAAATTGAATAATGATTTTTTGCCGACTAATGGTAAATAATCTATTGAATGGAGTGGCAGATGAGTATAGTCAATAGAAATAAGTATCTGACAGTGCTTTTTTTGTTGTTGATATCAATATTGCTTTTTTCTTGCGGTAATGATGTAAATATAGCAGAGACAGAAAGAACAGAGAATGAGTCAGATGAAGTTTATTTCAATTACTCTATGAGTTTCTGTAAAGGCGGTTTCTGTTATACAGATATGTATGGAATGGCATATTATACAGATCCTTATACCGGAAATAGTTCTGTTATTTGTGCAAGACCGAATTGTGAGCACAAAAGGGCTTCATACCTGAACCCGAAGGCAGAATGCGACGGTTGGCTGGGATATATGCCACAGTTCTTGTTCATGACAGATGAAAATGAGTTTTATCTTGTGAAACATGAATATGACGGCGTTCATACAAAAGGTATGTTTGATCTGTCATTTGTGAGAGCGGATTTAAACGGAAGCAACAGAAAAGTATTGGCAGAACTTGAAAATACAGAAAATGCCCTGGCAGCAGCATATGGGAACGGATTGTTCGCGTTTGGATACCGACTGAGCAGTGACATGGAATCAGTCGGAGTTGGAGCAATGGACAGTTTAGATAAGTTTGTATCCGGTATATATCTGATTGATGTAAAGGATGGAACAAAAAAGAAAATTAGGGAAATTGAGGAGTATCAGGCGTACTGTGGGAATGTTCATATTATTGGGGACAGACTGTATTATCAGATAAATTATACCAATGAGTATGTTGATTATGACAGAGCTTTTTCTGAAAATCTTCAAGAAAGACTTGATTTTGAAGCGGAATTAACCGGGAAAATTGTTACGGAGATGTATTATTATGACATATCATCCGGAATTGAGACCTGCTACTTAAAAACGGGACGTTGTGAATCATATGCAGCAGGTGACAGGCAGCTGATAAGAATTGACGGAAGGCTCAAGTATTATGAAGCCGGAATGGAAAAAAATTTGAAAAATGAGATCGCACTGGAAGAATATTTTGATTTGAACCTGCATTCGTTTTCCGGCATCTATATCAGGGAGGATTCCATACTTATTTTTACGGATGACAGAGTTCTTGAGTATATGTTTGAAACCGGAGAAATATCTGATTTTGCAAATGGAACATTAAATGGGAAAGAAATTTGCACGGTAAATGCTGAGGTGGGGGATATTGTTTACTATTCTGTTAAAATAAATGACCATGGGCAGATTGCTTTTAGAAGCGTTAACAAGGAAATGTTTGATAAAGGAGATTTATCAAAAGCAGTAAAGCTGTATTGAAAGCAGTAAAGTGAATTCTGAAAAGTTATGTTGAATTCAATATAGTTATATTGAGTAAAGAGGAGATGAATATGCTACTTGAATTAAGGGGAATAAAAAAGAAATACGGAAACAATGTGGCATTGAAGGATTTCTCGTTTTCTTTTACGCCCGGGATATACGGCATTCTGGGACCTAACGGTGCAGGGAAATCTACGCTGATAAATATTATCACAGGCAATTTGAGTCAGTCAGCAGGAGTGATATTTCTGGACGGGGAAAATATTAAAAGCATGGGTAAAAGGTATTATGGCAGGATTGGTTTTATGCCTCAACAGCAACAGATGCCGGTTGGATTTACTCTGCGGCGGTTTCTTTGGTATATGGGTGGACTAAAGGGGCTTGATAAATATGAGACAGAATCGGAAATACAGAGTCTTGTAAAAAAAGTGAATCTGGAGTCTGATCTGGATAAAAAACTGACGGTTTTTTCAGGAGGAATGAAACAGCGTGCATTACTGGTTCAGGCAATGATGGGACATCCGGATATTTTAATACTTGATGAACCGACAGCCGGGCTTGATCCGGTAGAAAGAGTGCGTTTTAGAAATCTTGTTTCGAAGGTAGCATTTGAAAAGACAGTTCTTTTGGCGACACATGTGGTATCGGATATTCAGTATGTTGCGAATGAGGTTATCGTATTGAAAAAGGGATGCATACTGGAATCAGGTACTCCGTGGGAGTTATGTGAAGGATTAAAAGGAAAAGTATTTGAAGCTGTGGTATCTGAAAAAGAAATAAATGAAGTTGAAAAGGACTTCAAAATTGCGGATATGGTAAAGGACAGAGACAAGATAAGAATAAGAATTATCAGTGAGAGAAAACCTGAAGAGTATGAATATACAGAATTGAAGCCTACACTTGAGGATGTATATCTAACACTGTGTGAACCGAGTATGATGTACCAATACTGACGAATCGTTCAGTTGACTAAAATTTAGTCACAGTCGGATGATAATGAACGCTAGCCGGAAGCTTGCTTCAGGGTTTATGAATGCGTTTTGGCCGGGCTGTGAATGGTATCCGAAGAAATGCGTGTATCATTAGGCGTCAGCTCTTTTGACACCATAATCATAGTATATTTATCGGGAGAAGGTTATATGTTATTTGTTAATGAATTCAGGCGTCTTTGGACAAATCCGAGATTCCTGTTTTTTTTATTTGTGATGTGTCTGGCAGAGATAGTGGTACTCTGCTTACAGGCATCATCAGGGATAACTTACAAGGTTGAATCATATCGTAATTTCTATGAGATGATAGGTGAGGATTCAAAATCGCAGGATATTCAAGAAAATCCGGATATTTCGTTTTATATGGATAGTGTAGCGAAGCTTAATGACGATAATGGAATACTTGCGACGGCGGATTTGCAGAGACTTCTCACAGAAGAAATCAATTCGGTATATAGCTATCGTGAGTACATATCTGAAATAAGTGAACAGGCACAAAAAATGTCTTCTTTGTTCATATTCCGGCATGATGATGAGTTTTCTCAGAGGAATATTTTGAAAACTTATGATAGGTATAATGGACTTGAAAACCTGAAACCGGAACTCGGACCGTCGCGAGGTGTGGAGCTGTTTTCAGAATGTTTTGGTACAGGTATTCTTTTGATACTTTGTATGCTGTTTATGGTAAATGAATTAATTTTATGTGACAGAGAGAGTGGCTTTCTACAATTATGCTTTCCGACCGTCAGAGGAAGACATGCTCACGGGATTGCAGTTATTACAGTAGGATTAATATCATGCTTCATAGTTACCGCATTACTAATGACGGTCTGTTTGGTGACATGTAATGAACTGTTCGGAATAGGGAATATTTTTCGTACTGTTCAATCTGTAAGAGGTTTGAAATCATGTCCATACAGAATAAGTCTTGCAGAGTATTTTTTTATATCATTAGTCTTTAGAATGTTTTCATCTTTTTTGTTTTTTTTACTCTTCAATCTGTTTTCGGTAATATTTTCTTCACAGGTATTTGTGTATAGCATTACGATATTGACAACTGGTATTGAAATGGCATGTTACTATTTGATTGATGATAACAGTTATCTGGTGCTGCTTAAAAGGATTAATCCTGTTTCGTTTGCGGATTCGGGCGGATATCTTAATTCATTTTATTGCCTAAATTTACGAGGTAACCCGATTGAATATGTTCTCGTGGTTGGAATATTAGTGCCAGTATTGATAACGGTCCTGATTCCGGTTGACGTTGTTATGTACACAAAGCAGAATTCTGTGACAGACCGTAAATCACCCGCGAATATGAAAGTAAGCGGCAGATGCAGACACCGTTATTTATCTGTTTTTATACATGAGATGTATAGACTGCTGGTAAACGGAAAAGTGGGTCTTGTACTGACTGCGTTTGCGATTATTCAGTTTGTGACATTTGAACCAATGCACGAGTATTTTGAAAATGAAGATGCGGTTTATTATAAGAAATATATTACTATGCTTCTTGGTGAGGTAACCGAAGAAAAGAAGGAATATATCGAAGCTGAAAAAATAGCTGTTGAGAACGCAGAATTCCAATTGGAACTGCTGATGCATACGAATGCACGAAGTTTTTCAGAGAATTATTTACAAACGGTAAGTGAAAAACTGAAATGGAGAAATGCACTTATTGAGGTTGATGACAAGAAAAATGAGCTGATTGCGACAGGAGGAGATTTTGTGCATGAAACAGGATACAGATTTTTAACAGGAAATCTTGGACATGATAAAATTATCATACTTGATACAATAGCAGCTATAATGACAGTTTTATGTATTACCGGACTGTTTGCAAACGATGATTGTATCAGCTTTGACAGAATTACGTCTGTGTGTCTCAAGGGTGGAAGCAGACTCATGCGAAAAAAACTTCTTTTGGGAACGTGTATATTGTCTGTTGTTTGGAGCTTGAACTATCTGCCGTATATTTATAATGTTTTACATACATATGGTTTTGCCGGGGCGACATCTCCGGCAGTATCACTGACACATCTAAAGGACAGTCTTGTTGCTCAGACGGGCATCTCTGTCAGAGGTTATCTGATACTGTTTTATTTTGTGAGATATATGATTATGGTTTTGGAGATGTGCTTGATTACAAGAGTATCACGGAGGGTGAGAAGCTACGGACGTACTATGATTACCGGAATATGTGTTTTTGGCGGTCCTATAGTTATTGCATTTGTGATGAAGGTTTGAGAGGCTGAAAATTTATTGTTATTTTTGGCAGGAAGATAAAAATCTTTTGCCGGATTTTTGAATTTTTTCATGGACATAACTGTCAGTTTTGTTTTTGAACGGATTGTAAATAAAAAAACTCTTAACTTGACGGGAGTTTTCGGTTATAATACTTTTGTAGCCCAATATCACAACATTGTGTAATCAGGAATGGTATATTGATATGGAAAATTTCATTATTATTTTATATATTATCCTTACGTTTGTAGCGACATTTGAATTCTTTAGTGTGTACAGACAAACGCCGTCCCCGTCACAAAAGATACTGCTTCTGTTAGTTACCACCAATTTACTGTTTATATTCGGATATACTTATTCGCTGGTATCCTTTGACACCGGTTCTTATTTCATGTCATCGATTGTGGAACATATCGGTGCAGTCTATATAGGTTTTGGTTTTGTCCATTACATTTGTGCAAACTGCGGCTATACGATTAAGAAATGGCAGTATGTTTTGATGCTGTCATTCAATCTGATTGTTATTTCTTTTTTCTGTACGGATTTTCGACTTCATCTAATGTATTCATCCATAGAACTGATTCCAAACGGCAATATAGTTGAGCCGAGTATAGTACACGGTCCGCTTTTTATAAGCTATGTGATATTGATGCTTGCATACTTTTTGATTATTCTGGGTCTGGCTGTATACAGCCGCAAAAAGAAGGAGTACATATACGATAATGTGATTTTGCGTAAGAATCTATTCTGTGTTTTGAATGTTTCGGTAGGTATTGCTGTATCGTTTGTATTTGACTTATTCAGATTTATACCTGTTGATATATCTACAATCATTACGGTAATGGGAGTAGCATTTGTTCTTCGCACAAACAGAACCTATCCTGCTTATTCGCTCAAGACAAATACACAGGAAGATATTCTTAATGAACTGAGTGATATGATTCTTGTAACCGACAAAAATGACGGTTTTCTGTTTGCCAACAAGGCCTGCAAGGAATATCTGAACGATGAGCTGGTAAATGTTTCCAATATGATGCCTATAACGGATTTGGGACCGAAAACTTCGTTGCTTCTGACAGCCGACAGCGGTGAAGTGATTACAATAAATAATCTGAAATTCGCTTTTTCAATTATTAAATCGAATTATAATGAGGAAATCGAAGGCACAATCAGATGGTTCAAGGATGTAACCCGTGAGCATCAGTATATTACCGAACTGGAATATCTGAGAAATAATCTGGCGGAAGAAGTTGCCATACAGACGAAGGAGGTCAGACGGAGACAGAAAGAAGTCGAGGAATTGTCTATGCAGATGGTTGTCACGCTGGCCGATGCCATTGATGCCAAAGATGCATATACAAAGGGACATTCCACCAGGGTATCATGTTATTCGGTTCTGCTTGGCAGAAAACTGGGACTTTCAGATAAAGAACTGGAAAACCTCCGTTATGCCGCAATTCTGCACGATATAGGTAAAATCGGTGTTCCGGATGTGATTCTGAACAAGCCGGAGAGACTTACCGAGACTGAATACAGCCTTATTAAGACACATACATCAATAGGCGGTGAAATACTTAAAAGCTCAAATACCATAAAGGATGCTGCGCTGATTGCCAGACATCATCATGAAAAATATGACGGAACGGGTTATCCTGACGGTCTTGTCGGCGAAGCCATTCCGTATGTATCGCGAATAGTTGCTATTGCGGATGCCTATGATGCCATGAATTCGTCGCGTGTTTATCGAAAAAAACTGGATCCGCTGCGTATCAGAGATGAACTTGTTCGGGGAAAGGGAAAGCAGTTCGACCCGCATATGACGGATGTTTTTATTCAGATGATTGATGCGGATGAACTTATAACGGAGCCCGGCAGGAATGAGGAAAATGATGATAACAATAACGTATCAATGGCTAAAGAATCAGGCGAACTGTTAAGAAAAGTCATGGAACAGATTGCCCTCGGCGCTGCGGAGGAAGAGTATGACCTTGTTACGGGACTTCTTACCAGAAATGTCGGCGAACGAAAGATTTTCGAAGCAATGAGGAAGAAGACGGGCGGTTTCGTCTTCTTTGACGTAGACAATCTAAAGAAAATCAATGATACATACGGCCATGAGGCGGGCGATGCCGCATTAAGCATGGTTGGTCATATTCTGAAAGAAATACCGGGGAATATCGCATGTCGACTCGGCGGGGATGAGTTTCTTGCTTTTTTTGAAGAAATGGACGAGTCGGATATTGTAAGGACAGTCTCTGAAATCATCGAGCGGTATATGAAATTAAAAAACGAAAACCCTGTCACAAGAGCCGCCTCCATTTCGGCGGGAATTGTTATGACGGATACAGACAGCATTTACGAGGAAGTATATAATCATGCTGACAAAGCGTTGTATCATGTTAAGCAAAACGGAAAAGCAGGTTATTTTATCTATGGTGAAAAGGAAAGAGAAAGCGAAGACGATTCCGTCAATATTAATCTGTTGCAGAAATCAATAGTTGCAAGCGGCTCATACGAAGGTGCGATGGATGTTGAATATCGACAGTTTACAAAGCTGTACGAATACACAAAAAATATATGCGAGCGATATGATTTTGAGTTACGACTGATTATGATTACCATGGCGTCAAAGCAGAAAAGTCCGGTATCTTTCGAAGAAACCGAAACTGCTATGAAGTATATGGAACAAAGCATTAATGAATGCATAAGAAATGTTGATATTTTTTCAAGGTACGGCAAGAATAAATTTATTCTTATCTGCCTTAATGCCAATGAAGAACAGATTAATTTGCTGATAAAGCGTGTAATAAGCAGATTTTACAAAATTTGCGGTTCAAGTATATTTGAGCCGGTTTATGAAGTGGCATCAAATCCGGAAACAGGTCATAAGTCGTAAAATGTTAACGGGTAATAATAATGACAAAGAGACGCAGATTGCAGTAGTAATCTGTGTCTCTTTTTGGTATAATATTGCTATTCACAGCGGGGCGAAAATGAACACAGGTCGTTACTATTCACAGTCGGGTAATAATAAACGCAAGCCCGAGAGTTTGCTCTCGAGCTTGCGGATATTATTATCCGACTATGGAGGTCTGATAAAATGCATGAGATAAGCTTTCGGGTGCGAAGCGGAGGCTGGCTGCGCATGCAGACATATGAATGCTTTTTGGATGGGCTGTGAATAATAAAATATTATCGAAATAAAGAAGACGGCAGGCGACCGTTTTCGATAATACGGTAATGAAGGCGAGGAAAAATATGGAATTTTTAAATGCGGAAAAAGCGGAAAAAAAGGAACGTCCTGTAAGAGTGCTTCAGTACGGAGAGGGCAATTTTCTTCGTGCTTTTGCTGACTATATGTTTGATGTGGCAAATGAAAAGGGTGTTTTTGACGGTGATATAGTAATCGTTAAGCCCAGAAATTTAGGAAGTCTTGAAAAATTTAAGAAGCAGGACAGCTGTTATACCGTCTGCTTCAGGGGAATTAAGAATGGTAAACCGGGTATTTCAAAGAGAGTGGTGACAGCTGTGAAGGAGACACTCAGTGCTTACGATGATTATGGCAGATATATGGCATATGCACATCTTGATACACTGAGATTTATTGTTTCAAACACTACCGAGGCCGGGATTGTTTATGATGAAAAGGACAGGCTGGAGGATATGCCCCAACAGACTTATCCGGGAAAGCTTTGCAGATTCCTGTACGAAAGATACGTGTTTTTTTCCGGAGCGGCAGATAAAGGTCTCATTGTTTTGCCTGTTGAACTGATAGACAATAATGGGACAGAGCTGAAAAAATGTGTAATGAAGCATGCCGAGAAATGGGGGCTTACTCATGCATTTATGAAGTGGCTGGATGAGTCCTGCATATTTGCTTCCACGCTTGTGGACAGGATAGTTCCGGGATTCCCGAAGGATGAGGCTGAGAAGCTTTTTAACGAATGGGGATACCGTGATGACCTTGCTGTTACTGCGGAGCCTTACGGTCTGTGGATAATTGAATCGGAGAAGGACATCTCAAAGGAACTGCCGTTAAAGGAAGCAGGGATGGACATCGTGTTTACTGATGACCTGAAACCTTACAAAAAGCGTAAGGTCAGAATTCTGAACGGTGCACATACTTCGTTTGTGCCGGCTTCGTTTCTGGCAGGAAATGATTATGTCAGACAGTCAATGGAAGATGATGATATCAGCAGTTTCATGAAGAAAACTCTTTTTGACGAGATAATTCCGGCACTTGTAGAAAGTGAGAAAAGACCTGAAGGTACATTGTCAGGAGAGTCTGAATGTAAGGAAAGACCTGAAGGTATACCGGCAGGAGAGTCTGAATGTAAGGAAAAAACTGAAGGTGTATTTTCGGGAGAGTCGGAGAGCGGAGAAGGAAGGACTGAGTTTGTAAATGTGACGAATTCGGAAAAAGAGGCATCCGTTGAAAAAGATAACGCATCGGCGTCTTTTGAGGATGAATGCAGACAGTTCGCTGAAGATGTCATTACGAGATTTATGAATCCGTATGTGAAACATATGCATATGTCGATTGCGCTTAACTCCGTGTCAAAGTGGAGAACAAGATGCCTTCCGAGCCTTCTGGACTATGTGAAGTATTTCGGAAAGCTTCCCGTTTGCCTGACGTTTTCACTGGCAGCGCTGATGGAGCTTTATACGGGTAATGAGGTAAAGGATGGATTCCTGATCTGTCACAGAGGAAGTGAGGAATACAGAATATCGGATGATGCCGCAGTTCTGGACTTCTTTGCGAAGCATTCTCAGGAACAGCCCGAGAGCTTTGTCAATGCTTTGTTTGAAAGAGAGGATTTTTTCGGAATCCGTCCGGATGAGATTCCGGGTTTTGCGGATGCGGTAACTGAGAATTTGAAGCGCATCAGACAGGAAGGAAGCAGAAATGTGATTCGAGTGTTTTTGTCCGATTATGAGTGAGTTATGTTCAGACTGTGGATAGTAACATGAGCCTGAGTTATGTTCAGACTGTGGATAGTAACATAGGCCTGAGTGTTGGACGGACTGTAACAGAATAGCAACCGGGGCTGAGATGAGCGGAGCAGATTAGTATGCAGTCATTTATTATTATTAACAAAAAAGATAATGTTGCGGTAGCTCTGAGGGATTTGGAAAAGGGCGAAACAATTGAAATACCGGACGGTGAAGGCGGTATCTGTACACTGTGTCCGGCAGGAGATATCCCACGTGGGCATAAATTTGCCTGCAGAGATATTGCTGAGGCTGAAAATGTCATAAAATACGGTTACCCGATTGGTCATGCCAGGGCGAACATTAAGGCCGGAGAGCATGTACATATCCATAATCTGGTCACGAATCTCGGTGACGATGTCGAGTACAGTTATTGCCCGGTTTTTGAAAAAAACGGGCAACGGGAGAGTATGGTGACGGATGTGGGCTGTGGTGCTGAAAATCCGAAGTCTGTTGCCGGAAGAAACATTGCGGAAAGCGGCTGCAATGCTGCCGTTAATGGAGAGGCCCCTCTTTTTTGGGGGTATGAGCGTGCCGACGATCGTGTGGGTATCAGAAATGAGCTTTGGATTATTCCGACGGTGGGATGCGTTAATTCTGTGGCAAAAGCGGTAGAGGCGCGTTGTCGGGGACTTGCGGGTAACGGAATCGATGCTGTTGTCGCATTTAATCATCCTTATGGCTGTTCACAGATGGGGGACGATCAGGAAAACACAAGGGAAGCGCTGGCTGCACTGATAAAGCATCCGAATGCAGGGGGCGTGCTGGTTCTCGGTCTGGGCTGTGAGAATTCCAATATCGGAGTGTTGAAGGACTATCTTGGCGACTATGACAGAGAACATATATATTTCCTGAATTGTCAGGACGAGGAGGATGAGGTTTCGCGTGCGGTTGAACTGATGGAAAAGCTGGCGGCGAAGGCTTCTGCAATGAAGCGTACCGAAATCTCCGCTGACAGACTTATTATCGGAATGAAATGCGGCGGTTCGGATGGGCTGTCCGGAATCACGGCAAATCCTACGGTCGGACGTCTTTCGGATATAGTAACGGGGTTTGGAGGCAGTACAATTCTTACCGAGGTTCCGGAGATGTTCGGCGCCGAAACGATTCTGATGAACAGAGCTGAAAATAAGGCTGTGTTTGACAAGACGGTAAATCTGATTCAGGATTTTAAGGAGTATTACAGGAAAAACGGACAGACTATTTACGAAAATCCTTCGCCGGGAAATAAAGCGGGCGGGATTTCAACGCTGGAGGATAAAGCTCTGGGCTGTACACAGAAGTCGGGCTCGGCTGTTGTGAAGGATGTATTGAAATATGCTGAGAGACTGAGTGTGAACGGACTGAACCTGCTGTCCGCACCGGGTAACGATCTGGTGGCGGCAACGGCTCTTGCTCTTTCGGGGGCACAGATGATTCTGTTCACGACGGGAAGAGGGACACCCTTTGCTGCGGCAGTACCCACTATAAAGATTTCATCAAATTCTCCTCTTGCGGAGAAAAAGTGCGGCTGGATTGATTTTGACTGCGGAGTTCTTCTGAACGACGGGCAGGATATTGACGAACTCGGTAAAAAACTGTTTGAATACTGTCTGCGTGTGGCATCGGGAGAAAAGGTTAAATCAGAACTGGAAGGGTTCAGAGATCTTGCTGTGTTTAAAACCGGTGTTACGTTATAAATAAATGATTAATGGATTTGAGACAGTAATGATTAATGCGTTATTTCCATTCTGTGAACAGTAACTGCGGCACCATGAGACTGTTTATTGTGCGAGTGAATGGGTTATGACGCATGTATCATGTTTTACGGAGTATACTATGGAAGAATTAAGCAGAAAACAGGCAGCCATGAGGTATTTCCTTGAAGGGTACAACTGTGCTCAGTCGGTTGTGCTGGCATTTAAGGACCTGGTTGATATGGATGAAGATACATTATTGAAAGTTGCATGTTCCTTCGGAGGCGGAATGGGACGCTTGAGAGAGGTATGCGGTTCTGTCAGCGGGATGTTTATTATAGCCGGACTTTTATACGGATACAGCGGTCCGGAAACCGGCGACGTAAAGAAGGAGCATTATGCGAGAATTCAGCAGCTGGCTCACAGTTTTGAAGAGAAGCACGGTTCTATTGTGTGCAGAGAGCTTCTGGGGCTGAACGTGAAGCATGATGTACCCGAACCGGAGGCGCGGACGAAGGAGTACTATGTGAAGCGACCATGCAGGACGATTATCGGGGATGCGGTCGAAATACTGGAGGATTTTTTAAAGGAAGAGGCGGGAAGGACGAAGGCAGAAGCAACGAACGGTGATGAAGCCGGATGCTGATGTTCACAAGATCGGAAGTGACCTTTTGGTTAGCACCTGTCATTATTCGCTTATGAATTGAACAATACAGCTTTATTGCGTTTTTGTCGCGGCTTATGAATGTTTTTGACCGGACGGTGAATGGAACTGATAATGAATTGAAGCTTACGGAGGTTTATGTGATAAAGAATATTATACTTGATGTCGGGCGGGTTCTGGTTCAGTGGGACCCCGTTCATGCGATGAGGGAGCTTGGCTTTTCAACAGAGGCGACAGATGCTATTAACACGAAGGTGGTAGAATCGGGGCTCTGGGATCTGGAGGATGAAGGAAAGCTGTCGGATACGGAGATTATTGCAAGGTTTGTGGATGCGGTTCCGGGATATGAGAAGGAGATTCATACTCTTTGGGATAACATAGAGAAGGCAATCTGGCAGTTTGACGATTCATGTGACTGGATACGCAGGCTGAAGCAGGACGGATACCGTGTATATATCCTGTCAAATTACGGTGCGCATACCTATGAAAAGACGAAGGATGATGCTCTCAGTTTTTTGGAACTTGTTGACGGAATCACTTTTTCTTACAGAGTGAAGCTTGTAAAACCGAATAAAGAGATTTATCTGAAGCTTCTTCAGATGCACGGACTGAAGAGTGAGGAATGTGTGTTTATTGATGACAGGACCGAAAATATTGCAGCTGCCGAAAGCTGCGGAATACGTGGAATAGTGTACCGGAACCGTGCGCAGGCTGATTCGGAGCTTGAGAGAATCTGCACAGAGAAAAACTGAACAGAGGAAAAACTGAACAGTGAAAACCTGAACAGAGGAAACACCGAACAGAGGAAAACAGAACAGTGAAAACCTGAACAGTGAAAAACGAATAAAGGGAAAATAGGAAGGGAAGGATGTTTGATGGCAAAATTTGGTAAAACGGCTACAGTACTGTTAATACTGTGTCTGATTGTGTCAGCGTTGACAGGCTGCGGAGGGAAAAGCGTAGAATACAGTGAATACAAATACGGAGATGCATCGGAGTATCTGACAGGAGATGTCAGCGGGCTTGCAGAGGAATTTGATTCTGTTGATATTGACTGGCTGAGCGGAGAGGTCATGCTGGTTTATTCTGCCGATGACAGTGCTTCCCTGACCGAAAGTGCAAATATGGATCTGACGGACGGTATCAGGCTTCGTTACCGGGTATCGGGGAAGACACTGATGATTAAGTACTGTGCCGACGGTGCGGGAGAGGAACTGATCAATCTGACAAAGAAGCTGACGTTAACTCTGCCTGCGGGCAAAAAGCTTTCAAGACTTAATGTTTCCACAACCACTGCCGATGTGCTGAGTGATGGTGTGAATGTCGGTCAGGTGACGTTGACCACATCAAGCGGCTGCATAGCCACAAAATTTACCGATTCTGACAGTGCAGCATTTAACACAACAGAGGGAAGTATTGATACCGAACTTGATTCTGTTCGTGACGTGAAGCTGGAAACAGGCGCCGGAAGTATTGATGCTATTGTAAAGGATGCGGTAAATGCCGAATTTACATCTACCACGGGTTCTGTTACGGTGAAGCAGAAGGGAGATACCGACAAACTGAGAATTGAGTCCGCTGCGGGCAAGATTGAGCTTAAGGCCAACAATATTAAGAATCCTGAGATTAATTCAACCAGCGGCAACATTAAAATGAAATTTAAGACGGTACCGCCCGTGATTAATGCCAGAACGACCTCGGGAAAAATGACAATACAGCTGCCTCCCGATGCGGGCTTTACGGCAACCATTAAGTCGGCAAACGGCGATTTTGACTGTGACTTCAAGGATGCTGTCAGAAACGGTAAAACATACACACGCGGTGACGGATACTCCGATATGAATTTGTCAAGTACATCGGGAAATATTAATATTAAGCCTATAGAAGAAAAAGAAGACAAGTAGGAACGGAGGGTTGAGAGTTATGGATTTTGACAAAATAACAGAATATATTGATTCACTTAAAAACGAACAGATTCCCGGTGCAGACTGCATTATTTACCGGAATCATGAACCTGTTTACAGACATATGATGGGAACGGGTGATGCAGCCGGCACGAAACCTCTGACCGGTAATGAGAAGTACCTGATGTTTTCAATGACAAAGGTTCAGACTATGACTGCTTTTATGCAGCTCGTCGAACAGGGAAAGGTATCACTTGAGGATGAAGTGTCAAAATATCTTCCGGCATACGGGAAGCTTTCGGTGAAGAAGAACGGAGAAATCGTTCCTGCATCAACGCCGTTAAGAATTAAGCATCTTTTATCAATGCAGTCAGGTCTTGATTACAACCTCGAGCGTCCGGGCATTGTCAGAGTGCTTAAGGAAAAGGGAATGAAGGCTACAACAAGGGAAATTGTGAATGCGTTTACCGAGTCGCCTCTTGATTTTGAACCGGGCGAGCATTTTCAGTACAGTCTGAGCCATGACGTTGCAGCGGCAGTAATCGAAGTGATTTCGGGAATGAGCTTTGGCGAGTATCTGAAGAAGCATATATGGGAACCTCTTGAAATGAAGAATACTTCTTTTGCGAAATCCATGAATGACGGTGTGCGTGATCTGACACAGCAGTACATTCTGAATGACAAAGGAAAAATTGTTCCGATGGAGCAGTCCTGCTGCTACCAGTTCAGCGATGCTTACGAGAGCGGCGGTGCAGGGCTGATGAGCTGTACCGCAGATTATGGAATTTTGGCGGATATGCTGGCATGCGGCGGAGAAGGCTTTAACGGCTCCCGGATATTGAAAGCGGAGACTGTGGAACTGATAAAGAAGAATCTGCTGAGTGATGCGGGGCGTGAAGATATAGCCCGTTTAATGGGGCGTATCGGATACGGTTACGGCTGTGGCATGCAGGTGTTGCTTGAACCGGAGAAGATTAATTCATCATCACCGGCAGGTGTTTTCGGATGGGATGGCGCGGCCGGAAGCTGTATAACGATGGATACTGCATCAAAGACGTCGATAGTATATGTTATGCACGTAAGAAACTGCGGTTTTGCATATGGTGTGATTCATCCGACACTTAGGGATATGGTGTTTGGAAAGTAATCTTTATCAGTGAAATTATATAAAAGCAGAAAGATAACCCACTGCCTTTAGGCGGTGGGTTATTCATTTGCCGGTTCAGTTCACGTTGACTGTTCGGTGTTCTCGGGTTTTGTGAGCTTTATCTCGCCTTCACCGAGAGCAACCTTTATTTTGTTGTCATTCAGTTCAAGACTGTCGAGCATGTGACGGGGTATCTGCATACGTCCTGCGCGGTCGAGTATTACGAACTCTTCCTGGGTATCCTCTTCCATCCAGTTAACCTCACCGGACTGGAAGTTGCCCTGATACTGGGTACGAAGAATTCGCTCACTGCTGATTTTACCGTCTCTGATGGCAACTACGCGGTTTACCTTCTTTGAGAGTTCCACATCATGTGTAACAATGATAATGGTCTGATTGTATTCGCGATTCAGACGTTTGAAAACATCGAAGATATAGTCGGCTGTCTTTCTGTCGACGGAGCCGGTCGGTTCGTCGGCGAGAAGGAGCTTCGGTGAATTTGCGAGCGCAATCGCAATGGCAATTCGCTGCTGTTCACCACCTGACATTTGCGACAGACGACTGTCCTTTCTGTGCATCATTCCGACCAGATCGAGAAGCTCGAGTGCTTTTTCTTTTGGATTTGCGGTTTTTGTCAGATGCATGGGAGTCATAATGTTTTCAAAGGAAGTCAGGTATGGCAGAAGATTTCTTCCGTTGTTCTGCCATACGAAGCCGACGGTGTTTCTCTTGTATAAATCTTTTTCTTTTCGATTCATCTTGAACAGGTCACGTCCATCCACAAAAAGCTTACCGGCAGACGGCTCATCAAGACCGCCGAGCATGTTCAGAAAGGTTGATTTACCCGATCCGCTGTTTCCGATAATGGCTGTCAGTTCGCCGCGTTCAACCCGAAGGTCGAGTCCCTGCAGCGCAAGCACCTCAAGGTCGGAGGTTTTATAGATTTTGACAAGATTCTCTGCCAGAACCATCGGAGTGGAGTCATCTGATTTGTCATCGTGGGCGTCGTTGCCCTGCCTGTCGTTTTGACTGTTCTGAGAGGCTGCCTTATTGGTATTTTTTACCGATTCCTCAGATGATGCTGTTTCATTCGGCTGTTTACCGTTAGGCTGAGAAGCATCGGAAACGGAAGCTTCTTCTGCCTGCGCAACGGCATTTTCAACTATTTCGGCTGCTGTAGGTACTTTAGTCTTTTTATCTGTATCTGATTTAACGGCAAATGTATTTTTCTTTGTTTTGCTCATTGTATTTCCTTTCGTGCGGTGCGTCCGGCAACGCGAGAAGTATAATTAAACAATTGTACCCTGATCGATGGTATATGCAACGTCTCCGGCAGACATCAGGCTTGTATCGTGCGTGGTCATAACGATAGTGATGCCTTCCTCTCGGATAAGTCCCTTGAAGATGTTGACAACATTTATTGCAGTCTGGCTGTCCAGCTCGGCAGTAGGTTCGTCCGCAAAAACAAGTGCGGGCTTATGAGCTATGGCGCGCGCTATCGCAACTCGCTGCTGCTCACCACCGGAAAGCTCCTGCGGCATGTGTCTGTATCTGGCACCGAGTCCAACCATCTTCAGACATTTCATAACTCTTTCCTCACGATTACCTTTATATCCTGAGAGTCTGAGGGCAAATTCAACATTTTCGTATACCGTCATCATTGGGATGAGCGATACTGACTGGAATACAAATCCAAATTTCTCACGACGGATTTTTTCACGGGTTTTCTCAACGGCATCGCCTATTTCCTGACCGTTGAACAGGACAGAACCCGAGGTTGGAGCATCAAGTGCTCCGAGAATATTCATGAGTGTGGTTTTTCCTGAACCGGAAGGACCTTTGAGCAGAGTGAGAGCACCCTGCTGGATTGTCACACTGATATCCTTCAGAACGTGTATTTTGCCGCCGCCCGACAGGTCGAATATTCTGTTTACGTTTTTTGTTTCGATAATATTCATATTGTCCACCTATTAATCCTCACCAAGCTTCAGTGCCTGTGATATCTTCATACGGAATACCTGATTTATGAGGATTCCGAGACAGATGATAAACATTACTGCGATGATGATGACAAGTCTTGCCACATCGCTGTTCTTTGTGATAAGCTCGAGCGGAAGTACTCTGTCTGCCGCCGAATAAGCAATCTGGATAATCGGAACGAAGAGATATGACGCAAGCCATCCGATTCCAAGACCGAATATGATACCGAATGCGCCTGTAAATACCTGTTCATTAATAAGCATATGTATGATTTCGTTTCGGGTCATACCCATTGCACGGAAAATACCGAACAGAAGCTCACGCGATTTGATGGAAAGCATCCAGTAAATAACATATCCGATGCAGCATATCAGAAGTATTGTGATAAAGCTCATGGTCAGAATACCGTTTGTTCCCTGGAAAAGCGGATCGGTGGAAATGTCTTCCTTTTTTTCCGTACCATCGACAAGCGAGGTAAGCTGGACGTTGTCATTTTCAAGGAAGGTGTACAGGCTTGATGTATCACCGTTCATATTGAGCCAAATCTGGTAAGGGAATATTCCAAGTGTCTCCTGAATAGTTGACAGGTGGGATACAATGAGGTACTTGTCTTCAAGCGTTGAGGTACCGTCGTCACTGACATGGAGCTCAGTGGGACTGTAGGACGGCCAGTAATCAAAGAAACCGTATACGGTAGCCGTGAGTGTTCCGTTGTAATAAAGATTTGAAATTGTATAGGAAATCTTGTCTCCAACCTTAAGCCCGAGCTTGTCACGGTAATTGGCTGACAGAAGCACCGCATTTGAGTTGGTGGAAAGTACATTCAGGTATTCGCGGAAATCATATTTAAGAAGTCCGGGCTTGAGATCTGCCACAAGACCGAAATTCTTTGTCTCAATTCCCATGACATCGCCTGTGATGACCTTGCCGTCAAGCTTCATGGATGTTTCTGAATTTCTGAAAACCTTTGTAATTGCCGAGGCGCCGGTTATCTGACCGTATTTTGCGTATTCGGGTTCTACATAAATAATCTCGTAATCGGGATTGTTAAGTGCGTATGAAGCATTATTTTTCCAGTATTCTTCGAGTACCACATCGGCACCTATCGAATATTCCATGTTGTTTTCGGCGTTGGCAAGAATCGTGCGCGCTACAGTGGTATTGAACAGACCGAATGCAACGGTAAGAACGAGGAATACCATTATGAAAGCCTGCTTGTTGCCTGTTCTGATAATCTGCAGGAAGGAAGTGTAATTTGCGGGCTTCCAGTTCTTTTTACCCACACTGTATATAAGTTTTACGATGTAACCGTGGATTCTGAGCGAGACCATACCGGCACCGAGAATAAAGAGTGATGAGCTTATGAACAGGAGCGGGTCGAGCGATTTGCCTGAGAGAACTCTCAAAAGCATTTCATCCTGCTGATTCCGGAAATTGTAAAGACCGTAGATGGAAATGCCCAGAATAATGAAGTCCAGGAAGAATTTCTGCCATACGGGCTTCTGACTCCGGCTCTTTTTTCTCTTTACGGCTACAATGCTGACCTTATCACGTTTAAACACGGGAAGAAGAGTCATGAGCATGGACACTGCCAAAGCTATCAGTCCGTACAGGAATACCTCACCGGTGAACTCGATATCAAGAACTCTTCTCGAACCGAATACCAGGAACGCACTGGATGCGCCGAGGGCTTTACATATAAGGGCACCGAGCGGAAGTCCGACGATGAAGGAAGTAAGTGAAAGGATTCCGGACTGGTAAAAATACAGTCTGAGAATCTGACGTTTCCCGGCACCACGGCTCTTTAACAGTGCGATTTCATTCTCCTCCATTTCGAGCATCTGTCTGGAAATCATGAAAATGAAGGCGCAGAGCAGAACAATAACTGGTATCTGAAGTATGGAAAGCGTAACGGATATCTGTTTTTCTTTGACGCTGAAGTTTTCAAGAATCGGGATATAATCGGGAGTATAAACCTTTGAGTAAACGGATTTATACTCGTCGGACATTCCCTTTGAAAGCAGCAGAAATCTGTCTACCTGCTCAGGCCTGAGTGCTGTATAATCGGGGAGAACCGTATGACGTTCGTCTATCATGTAGTTCTTTATATTGTCCGACATGAACAGACTTTCAAAAAGCGACGGAGCAATAAAAAGGTGCTCGGTAAATGTGTCGGGTGAGTCAACCCAGTATATATCGTCAGGATTGCTGTTCGTAAAGACACCGGTAATTCTGACACGGAGAGGCTTCCCGTCCGGGAGCTTAACACTTCCAAACTCAAGCTCTTCGCCGATCAGAAGATTAAATTCAACCATTGAACTCTGTGTAATGACTGCTTCCACAAAGCCGTCTTCGGTAATTTCCGATTTATAGATTTCTCCGCTCAGCATGGAGATGTGGCTGTCCAGATTTGAAAGTGAGGCAACCGAAAGAAGCGGATCGAGGGCATCGGCCGTGTGAATTGTAAGCGGTTTGCCGGAAACTGCCACCAGTCCCCTGTAGCAGATGTCTTCATTTATCGGAATATCGAAAACAGTGCCGATTGAGTTGGCAAATTGCCTGACCTTGGTAATGGTCGAGGTACCGGAGTTTTTTCGTACCATGGCCATTGTTCTGATGACCATCGGGTAGGTATTGTTCTCTTCGATGTAGTTGGTAAATCCGTCGGTCAGCATATGACGTCTGGATGCATCCTGGTACATGGGGTGACTGACTGCTATGGCGACCAGAAGGATATTTCCGATCAGCAGACTGATAACCATCCATTTTTTGTGAAGTATTCGCTGTAATACGAGATGAAACATGTTATTATCTCCGTTTATATCTGATATATTTTCGGGTAAAAACCTGCAAAACAGTGTATCAAAAGACTCCTGAAAACAGAAGCCGAGACCGTACAGAGACGTAGCTGTTATGATTCTGTCCGGTAACGGTCTGTCTGTTCGGACCGGTAAATTCAGGTCATTTTAAAACGACATAATCGCCTTCGTCTATACCTGATATTACCCAGTAGTCAGAAGCGTTTGAACCGCCGGTTATGATGTAGCGTTTAAAGCAGTGGTTATTCTCGAGTAAAAATACATACGCACCCTTTGAATCACTGTTTACGGCACGTTTGTCGACAAGAATGACATTGTCCGCGGTAACCGACTTGAATTTGATGCTTATATCGTTGGAAAGCGAAAATTGAGACGGATCGCCGAGAATCTCGACTATTGTCTGACCTGCGCTCAGAACGGGCGAAACAGCTGTGCTGTTGCAGGTAACCACACGTCCGTTGACGGATATGTTTGATTTGCCGGTTGCCTGGACAATCTGCACCGGCATGTTGTAGCGAAGCAGCTCTGAATTGCTTGTAACTATCACATTGGCTTTGCTCGTATCGGTTATGATACAGAGAAATGACCAGGGATTTATCTGCTGCTCAGGCCAGAAATGCTGGATGTTGTTTACAATGCCGTCAGAGGATGCCTTTATATACTGAGGACCGAGAAGCTCCTCGCCCTCCGCAAGCCTGTTCCTTAAACGGTTAAGCTCAAGAGACCGGTTCTCGTATTCGGTATTGTAGGAAGCCTCGAGTCTGTTGTAAAGGAGCTGAGCCGTGCGGCGCTGTTCGTAATTGCCTGACGTTTCAATGATATTACGGTATTTACTCAGCAGTGCTTTATTTGTGTCGGCGTAGCTCTCGAGGTTATCTTCAAGTGTCTGTATCTGACTTCTGAGTTCGTCAAGCTCTTCAGATTCATGAGTTACGGTAACCTCAAGAATAGGGTCACCCTTTTTAACGGGAGTACCCTCGTCAACAAGGTATTTGCTGTATTTAACGGTGCCTGACGTGATAGTGTTCGTGACATACGAAACATTTTCATAATTTACATATGCCTGACCGCTGGCATTGATAACAAAGTTGCCGCGTTTGACTTCAACCGTGTTGTATTTGGTTTCGGTGACGTTATTGACGGCATCGAGATACAGATCTTCGTTATCCGGACGGAAGGTGTCTGTTGATGCTATGGCCGAACCGGTGGAGCATATGAGAACACCTGCGAGAAGAAGTGCTGATACGGCATATTTAGTTTTTAACATACACATAGCCTCCTTCCGTAAGTCCTTCAAGTATCTCTATGTAGATTGAATCGGAAATTCCGGTTTTGACCTGACGTCTGACTCTGACATTGTCAACCACTTCGTAAACAAATTTGCCGGTAGAATCGGAGTAGACCGCATTCAGAGGTACGGCCAGAACATGGTCGACCGTATCCGAAACGGTAACAATTTTGGCATAGTCACCGGCTGATACGCTGCCGTCGTTGTTGACAAGACGGAAACGTGTATCGGGGGTAATATCCTTTGTTGAATAATCCTTCAGTTCCTGTTTGGTGTAGGGGATATATTCAAGTTCATATTCTTTTCCGTTAATGATGGCATAATAGGAATTCAGGCTGTTTATTGTTCTTTCGGCAATAAACTCACAGGTAACCATTACATCACCGTTACCTTCGATTGCCGCAAGGGGAATATCAGCATTTACAAAATTGCCTTCGCGGATTGCCGCCGTGGCAATAATACGGCAGTCATAAGGAGCTTCTATATAATGAAGGGAAGTATCACCCTCCTGCAGCTCTGCCAGACGTTTTTCCATCTCACTGAGTCTGAATTCAACCTGCTCTTTTTCGTGCTTAAGCTTCAATTCCAGCTCTGAGGTGTCGGCTCCCGAAAGCCTTGAAAGCTCAAGCTCTGCTTCAATATACTGGAAGGTACTTTCGTTTTCTTCTTTATATTCGGCTATTTCACTCTTGAGGTTTGCAACATCGTTGTAGTTTTTGCCGACTATGGTGGCAATAACCTCGCCTTCACCTACCTCTTCACCGGGAGAAACGAACAGTCCGTACAGATAACCGCTTATGTCGAAGGAGAGCTCCTGTATGGGAGGCAGAACCTTGCCGTCATAAAGCTCTATGGAACTGAGCTGCCGGTATTCAACCGGAGCTGTTTCAAGTGTGGCATTTACCGGGTCAAGTAAATCCGGACGAGGCGCTTCTTCTGCGGCGCATGAGCTCAAAATGAGTGAGAGCACCAGAAGAAACACGAGTAATCTTTTCTTCTTTTTCATATTGTTTTCCTTATCAAATACCGGAGACCGGCTTATTTACATTTTTTATACCGAGAATCGGTTCGTTTTTAATACTGGGGACCGTCTGTTTTTGTACTCAGATGTACTGCAGACCGGCTTGGTTACATTTATATATCGTGAACCGGGCTATTTACGTTCTTTCATAATAACAGACGAATATAAGTCGAGACCGTCAAGTATTTCCACATAGTTGTCTCCGTAAACACCTATGGTAACTATTTTCATCTCACGGACACCCGAATCGCTCAGCACATATACATAATACGTGTCATCTGCCATGAATACGCTCGCACAGGGAACGGAAGGTGTGTTTTTGCTTTCGGCAAGTGTGATGACTGATGTGCCTCTGGTTCCGACCGTAAGTGAATAGTCAGGTTCGTCAAGCGCAAGAATAATTTCGCAGCTGGTATCGTTTATCGAATAAACGGTGGTATTGTAGCTGTTGCCGTTCGGCGTTGTGACTGTTACTTCGTCACCGACACTTAAATTTGCGGCTCCGGTACGGCTTAATGCTTTAAAAGCACATATTCCCGAATCAATGAGTGTCATAACTTCGCCGCCTTTTGTGGAAGTCCAGGAATCAAGACCTTCACGAAATGATGATACGGTTCCGGTAAAAGGTGCATATATCCGGCACTTTTCGATTGTCTCGGTATCCTTGGCAATCATTTGCTCGGCGGTGGCAATTTCGTTATTGTATTTTGTAATGTTTTCAATATAATTCTGACGCGACAGTGTGTATTCTTCTTTGACGGCAAGACTGATGGAGGGACTGTTTATTCTTCCGGTGTAATAGTCAATCATTTCATTTGCCTGCTTTATCAGAAGAGTGTCCTCGGCAATCAGACTGCTGTTACGGTCAATGGCGTCCTTTAAATCGGTGATGTCAAGCTCTGCTAGGAGCTGCCCTTCCGTTACATCGTCTCCCTCAGAAATATATATATTGCCGATTTTTCTGTCATATTCCTCAAAAGTGAGCTTCTCCTCACGCAGCTGTGAGTAAGTGGAAGAAAATGTGAGCGTTGAAATAACATCACGGGGCTCCACAACGGAAAGACTGTAATTGGTGCTTATGTCTTCCGTAACGATGTTGATTTTATGATCGTCTTCCTTGTCCGGAATAAGACCGCAGCCGGTACAGACAGAAGCGGTCAGAAATAGCGCAGTGGTTAAGAGCGATAGCTTTCGCCGGTTCTTTTTACACATAATGAGATGTCTCCTTGAAAAACATTGACGACTGAATATAGCGATATTTTCGGAGTATTACTCTGAAATAAAAGGTTTTCTCAATCATCCTTTGAAATGATAACTCATTTTTTCCCCTTCTTCTACGCAGGATTGATACAAAATATCTCATTTTTTGCTGAATTTGGGATAGTTTGATGCTTATGCTGCCTTATTTCAAAGCAGAATTCGGGGTGGTTCAGATGATTGTACTGCCTTATTTCAAAGCAGAATTCGGGGTGGTTTTTGATGCTTGTATGGCTTTACTTAATGGCTGAGAGTGTGCGGTTATAAAGGTGCGGGAAACCCCACCGCCTTTGAGCGGTGGACACTCCCGCACGAGGGGAGGGTTTTCAAGCCCTGTACCTCGTAAGGCATGAGGTGCTTTTTTTAACTTTATAGGAAATTGCGTCCTATAAAGTAAAAAACGCTCCGCGAGGTTGCGCACGCTTTTGCAGCGGTAATTTGTCGCTGACGCGACGCAAAAGCGGCGCAGCATGTCGCAAGCGACATGCTTTCTTGTAGAGTCGGGTAGTAAAGCGGGGAGCGAATAGCTTTGATTTTTTTCGGCTGTGGGGGGACCTTTCAAACATTAATGATGACAACAGCAATTTATCAGAAATATCGTACGAAATGTCTTTACTTTCGGAATAAGTCGGTGTATAATGGTAAAGCATAGCATCTCACAGTATTTACAATGCAAATTACTGACATTTTCACACGTTATGATAGTGCCGAAATGTTACTGTTCACAGTCAGTTGATAATGAATGCGTTCACGACAGATTTTGAATTGTAACGTTGTTACTGACACTACCCACAATACAGACGGGGGATTATTATGAAGAAAAAGGTAGCTTTATTTGGAACCGGATGGGGTGCCGAAATTCTGTATAAATATGCAAAAGGTGCGTTCGAGAGACTGAGCACTGACGGTATTGATCTGTATTGCTATCTGTGCTATGCGCTGTACGGCGACCCAAACGACCAGAAAAAGGGAGAACTGAATATATACGAGCTTGCCAAAACGGAGAATTTTGACGGAGTACTTATTTTTGGAAACGGACTGGATTTTGAAGGTGTATTTGAAGATATTCAGTCATGGGCGGTCAGCAGGCAAATTCCGGTTATTAGCTGCGGGAAAAAGGGAGACAGTTCATATTTTGTCGGTTCGGACAACTATGTCGGGACGAAGGATATGTGCAATCATCTGATAGAAAAGCATAAGGCAAGGGATATTCTGTATCTGGCGGGAAGCAGGGAAAACGCCGATTCAAACGTCAGAATGCGTGCCATAAGCGATTCGATGAAGGAGCATGGACTTCAGCTGACCGAAGACAGGATTTTTTACAGCGACTGGGCACCGAACAAAGCAGGTGACTATGTTGCAGGACTTGTTGAATCGGGGGCAAAGCTTCCGGATGTGATATGCTGCGCAAATGACAATCTGGCTATGATTGTGTGTCTGACACTGGCGAGTCTGGGTGTGGATGTACCCGGGCAGGTTATTGTTACCGGTTTTGATTATTTAGCCATGTCGAAGGTCTTTACTCCTTCGCTGAGTACCGTTGACCAGAATTTTGAGGGAATAGGATACCTGAGTGCCGACACGATTGTGCGCATAATGAATGGTGACAGGTGTGAAAAAGAGCAGTATGTTCCATGCAGATTCATTATTTCCGAGAGCTGCGGCTGCGGGTGCAACGACGACAGTATGAAGGCGCTGCGCGAGCTTGGAATGACTAAGTATACCAATGATTTGAGAGAATCGTCCTTTGACAGAAAAATTGTTCTGCTGGAGCGGAATATTATGAATGGAAAAACATTCAGAGACCTGCCGGGATGCTTTGAGGAAACCTACAGTGTAGACCATGAGTACGAAGGGAATACATTCTTTCTGTTCCTGGAACCGTCATATAAACGTACGATTGCAAAAAATGCCGTCCGTTTCAGAAAAAACGGATATTCTTCAAGACTTGAACTGGTATATGGCATGTGTAACGGCATAAAGGTGACACCGGGGACCTATGATGCGGCAGATATCATCGGAATGGCAGAACGCGAGCAAAGCAGGTTTTTTCTGTACAGTCCGCTCCATGACAGGGACAATACGTACGGCTATGCAGTATTCTGTGATGATTTGAAAAAAATATATGAAAATACTGTTTTCTTCAGATATATAGAGCGTCTGAACATGGTGTTCAATAAGTTCCATGTAAGTGTAAGCCTTGCTGTTGTGAATAAAAAGCTGATAGAACTTACGGAAACGGATGTACTTACCGGTGTCAGAAACAGAACGTCCTATGACAGTGCGGAAAAGCAGATGGATTTCAGAATATCCTCAAAAAGCGGCACGAGCTTCGGAGTGGCTGTTTTTGATGTCAACAATCTGAAGAAAATAAATGATGCGATGGGCCATGAGGCGGGCGATGAGTATATTATCAACTGCTGCAGGCTTGTGTGCAGAAGCTTTAAAAGAAGCCGTGTGTACAGGATAGGCGGGGATGAATTTGCCGTTATTCTTGAAAACGATGACCTGATTAATTGCGAAACAATACTGGAAAATATGCGCAATGAAATGAAAGAGCTTCAGGCTGAAGACACTCCTGATTATGAGAAGGTATCGATAGCTTCCGGATTATCGCTGTACAACCCGGATACGGATGAATGCATGGGTGATGTGTTTAACAGAGCGGATGCGCTTATGTATGCAAATAAAGCCGAAATGAAAATGCATAAAAAAGACAGTATTCGTTAAAAGAGACAGTAAACTACATTGTATGTCTGACGTTTTTTTGCTTTAATAAATAATGACACAGTCGTCAAAAGTACGTTTTTTTGTCAGGTTTGTCTGTAAGAAAAAAATGGGCTTATGAATGCGTTTTGGACAGACTGTGAATAGTAACCGAAGAAATGCGTGTATCATTAGGCGTCGGTTCTTTTGATGCCGTAATCATATAATGTATGTATTATTTTTAACGTAAGAGGTTTAGTGAAAGACATGGTTAATCTGTATGTAAACCAGGCCGGTTTTTATCCGGACAGTGAAAAATATGCTCTGTCTGCATATAAATTTGAAGAATTCTCGATAAAGGACGAACAGGGAAATATCTGTTATACGGGAAAAGCGGCTTATTTCGGACAGGATGAATGCTCGGGCGATGAGGTGTATTCGGCTGATTTTTCGGATTTTCGCAAAGAGGGCAGATATTATGTGGAAACCGCGGAGGGACGTTCCTGTTCTTTTGAAATAGGCGATAAATGCCTGAACGAAGCCCTGTGTAAGATGGAAAAAGCTTTTTATTATTTGAGATGCGGTTGTGAATTAAAACCCGAACATGCGGGAAAGTTTACACATGCCGCATGTCATACGGGAAAAGCCAGACTCTGGAGCGACCACAGCGTAGAGCTTGAAGCAACGGGCGGCTGGCATGATGCCGGGGATTACGGAAGATATATTACCGCTGCGGCGTGTGCGGTTTCACATTTGCTTTATGCGTATAAATTCTATCCGCAGATTTTTGACGGACAGAATCTGAATATTCCCGAAAGCGATTCGGCTGTTCCGGATATTCTTGAGGAGTGCCGGTATGAAATTGAATGGATGATGAAGCTGCAGCGTGCTGACGGCGGAGTGTATCATAAACTGACCACTGCAGCTCATGCGGAATTTGTAATGCCGGAGGAGGACAGGGGACAGCTTTACCTGTTTGACGTGTCATCTATGGCTACTGCAGATTTGGCTGCGGTATGTGCGCTGGCGTCCGGAATATACAGGCCTTTTGATTCCGAATTTGCGGAAAGGCTTATCGGCGCCGCAGAGAAGTCCTACGGCTGGCTGAAGGAAAATCCGGAGTTTCTGGGTTTCAGAAATCCTGAAGGAAATTCGACCGGAGGATATTACGAGTTTAATGACAGAGATAACAGATTCTGGGCGGCATGTGAAATGTTTGCGGCAACAGGCGACGAAAAGTACCATGACGATTTAAAGAATTCGCTTCGCGAACAGTTCCCGCTGACACATCTGGGATACGGTTCGGTAGGCGGCTTCGGTCTGATGGCATATCTTTTCTGCGAAAGAAAAGAATGCGATGAAGGTCTTTACGGGAAATTCAAGTCGGAAATGTACCGCGCTGCCGATAATCTGGTTAAAATATCGGAAAAATGCGGCTACAGGACAGCCATGTATCCTGGTGAATACTGCTGGGGCAGTAATATGAATCTGATGAAAAACGGAATGACATTTGCCATAGCACAGCTTCTGGCTGACATGGACGGGCTTGACAGAGATTATATTAAATATGCGGCAAGGCAGATGAATACTCTTTTGGGGGCAAATGCTCTCGGGTATTCCTATGTCAGCGGTATAGGTGAGCATTGTATCAATTATCCTCATCTGAGACCGGCATATGCTGACGGCATTGATGAATGTATTCCCGGTATGGTCAGCGGAGGTCCCAACGGAAGACCCTGCCCGAGCGACAGAGAGGTAGTATCTTTTCCGGAGGACACACCGCCGATGAAATGTTTTGAGGATGATTACAGGTGTTTTTCACTGAATGAGATTACGATATACTGGAATTCTCCTGCTGTGTTTACCGCGGCGGCACTTGAAAACATAAAACGAACCGGTAACAATTAGTTACAGTTTACTTAAAAAATTATTAAAAATATTAAACTTAAGATAACTTTCCCCCTGATTCCTTGATATTAAAAAATTCTTATGATATGATGATACACAGAAAAGTTACTGTATGTCATGCAGGTGTTTTTTATGACATAGGGGAGGTTATTATGGGATTATTTTTTAAATCTAAAGAAGAGAACAGGCTGGATATTCTGATTGAGAAAATCAAGATGAATATGCAGAATAATTATAAGGATGCTGCGCACAAATCGCTTGCGGATTTTCAGTCACAGCTTGAGGCGTATAAGACTACGGGAGCATTAAAAAGTAAGGTGATTCCTTACTATGAAGAACAGCTCCAGGTATTTTCGGAGAAGCTTGTCGGGTACGGACATCTTGAACAGAAGCCTTTCTGGACAAAAGAAGACGCACAGAATAAGTGATGAACCATTGAAGGCATTCACCTGTAGTGAGTGCCTTTTTTACTTTATAGGAAATTATGTCCTATAAAGTAAAAAACGCTCCGCGGGGATGCGCACGCTTTTGCTTTCGGTTTTTGTCGCTGACGTGACGCAAAAGCGGCGCAGCATGTCGCAAGCGACATGCTTTTACGTAACAGGAATAGTGTTACTCGAGT